>PWLR01000239.1 GCA_003558435.1 Nitriliruptoraceae bacterium
GACGGCGAGGTGGCCGACCACCTCCGGGTGTTCGGCCGCGACGGGTTGCCCTGTCCGCGCTGCCGCCGCCTGATCAAACGGACGCGGATCAAGAAGGGCATCTACACCTATCATTGCGAGCAGTGCATGATCTAGCGCCCCAGCGGCGTCCGCGAGCGAACGGTTCGGCCATGACGGATCCCTCGAGGTCCTCCGCGGGAGCGATCGCGCGTCGGGTCGTGGCGCACGGTCGGGTACAGGGCGTGTTCTTCCGGGCCTCCACCCAGGAGGTCGCCTCGGACCACGGGGTGGTCGGGTGGGTCTCCAACCGGCCTGACGGCGCCGTCGAGGCCTGGCTCGAGGGCCCACACGAGGGCGTGCGATCGGTCGAGGACTGGATCCGCGCCGGCGGCCCCCGATCGGCGAGCGTGACCGAGGTCGACGTCGAGGACGTGACGCCGGCCGGGCACACCCGCTTCGCGGTGAGCTAGAGGTCCCAGGTCGGCGATGGGGTCGCCGGATCCCGGAGGGCATGCCGAGAGGACCAAGGGCTCTGGACGGTCACATCGGCGGTGAGCTAAGGTCAGGGGTGTTGATGGCGGTCGCCTGCCCCGTGGCATCCGGTCAGAGGCACCCGATCAGAGGCACCCGATCGCCGCCGCGACCTCCGCGGCACGCGTGCATGCGAGGCCGTACGAACCGGTCGCGCCAGTGCGTGGACGACACGATGCCACGGCGTCGGAACCACCCCGAGAGGAACCAACGATGGGCAAGGCGCTCCTCGGTACCCACACCGCTCCGTCGAGCCTGAGTCTGCTCGACGAGGTCCGCAGCCTGCGTGAGCGCGTCGCGGAACTCGAAGCTGCGCTCGCCGCGGCGGAAGCGACCCGAGCCGAACAACTCGCGGCCGAACAGCTCGAGGCCGAGCACGGCGACCGCCAACCGGCGGCCGGCTGAGCCTCGGTGATCCGCGGGTCGGTGACGCACGTACGCTGACCCGGTCTGTTCGCGGCTAGCATCCGCGCGCCCCATCCACCCCCCGATGCGCCCGCGTGCGCGATGGAGTGCGTGTGTTCCTCAGGTCTCTGTCGATGCGCGGCTTCAAGTCGTTCGCGGACCGGACCGTGCTCGACGTCGAGCCCGGGATCACCGTCATCGTCGGGCCGAACGGCTCCGGCAAGTCCAACGTCGTGGACGCGCTGTCGTGGGTGCTCGGCACCCACTCGGCCAAGAAGGTCCGCGGCGGGTCGATGTCGGATGTGATCTTCGCCGGCTCACCGACACGCACCCGGGCGCAGCAGGCCAGGGTCGAGATCGTGATCGACAACGCCGACGGTCGGTTGAAGGGCGCAGGGCTCGGGACCGCGGCCAGCGCCGGTGACTTCTCCGAGGTCCGGGTCGCTCGCACGATCCACGCCGACGGCGAGGCCGGTTATGAGATCAACGGCCAGGACGTGCGCGCCCTGGACGTCCAGGAACTGCTGTCGGACACCGGTCTCGGTCGTGAGCTGCACACCATCGTCAGTCAGGGGCAGCTCGACGAGATCCTCAACGCGAAACCCGAGGAGCGCCGTCGCTACATCGAGGAGGCGGCGGGGATCCTCAAGCACCGGCGTCGCCGCGAACGGGCGCTGCGCAAGCTCGAGCAGGTCGACGGACACATCGAACGGCTCCGTACCGTGCTCCGCGAGCTTCGCCGCCAACTCCGGCCGCTCGAGCGACAGGCCGAGGCCGCGGACCGTTACCAAGCGCTCCAGGCCGAGCTGCGCGACGTCCGGGTACGTCTCGGCGCGTTCGAACTGGCACGTCTCACCCGGTTGGCCGACTCGGAGGGCCGTGACGACCAGGAGGCTGCGGCCGTCCAGGCTGCCGTCGAGGACCGGCTCACCGAAGCCCGTGCGCGCGAACAGGCGTTGGAGGCCGACCTCGCCACGCTCGGGCCGCGGGTCGAGGCGGCCCAGGCCACCTACTACCGGTTGACCTCCCTGGCGGAGCGGGTGCGCGGTACCGCCGACCTGGTGGAGGCCAAACGTCGGCACCTGGTCGAACACGTGGACGAACCGCTGGCCGGCCGGCCACCGGCGGACCTCCGGGCCCAAGCCGAACGCGTCGAGGCCCAAGCGCAGGAGCGGGCGACGGCACTGGTCGCGGACCGCGAACGGCTGGAGGCGGCGACCGCCGACCGGCGAGCGGCCGAGCAGGCCCGCCGCGTGCACGAACAGCAGCTGCAGACCGAACGACGTCGCCGCGCCGAAGCCCGTGAACGCGTCCTGCGTTGGGAGGGCGAGGTCTCGGCGCTGCGTGGCTCCGTCGCCTCCGCGGAGGCCGAGGTCGGACGTGTCGCGGCCACCCTGGAGAGCCTCGACGGACGGGTGTCGGAGGCCGAGACCGACGTGATGTCGGTGCAGGAGGAGATCCAGACCCTCGATACCCGCGAGGTGGATCTCACCGGCACCCTCGAGGTGGCCGAGGCCGTGGTGGCCGAACGCCGCGAGGTCGTCGACGAGCTCACCAGCCGCCGGCAGTCGTTGGAGGCCAGGCGCGCCTCGCAGCTGGCCCGGGCCGAAGCGCTGCGGGCGGCCCTGGCGGAGGCGGACGGTGGCACGGCGGCGCTGCTCGATGCCGACCTCGACGGGGTGCTCGGCCCGATCGCCGAGCACGTCCGTGTCGAAGGTGAGTCCGATGCCGCCGTCGCCGCGGCACTCGGACCGCTGGGTGAAGCCGTCGTGGTCAGCACCCCCGAGCAGGCGCAGCGTGCGGTGGCGTGGTTGCGGGACCAGACCGCCGGCGCGGCCGTCGTGCTGGCCGCACGGCCCGACCGCCGCGCGAACGGATCCCTCGACGATGCGCTCGCCGCCGAACTGCGTCGCGACGGCGCCGGCAGCGTCGCGGACGCGCTGTCCCCGGCCGACGCCACCGACACGGCTCGGGACGTGGTCGCGGCGCTGCGACTCGTGCTGGCCGGGACCCACCTCGTCTCCGACTGGTCGACGGCGGTTGAGCTCCACGGTCGCCACCCGGAGCTGACGTTCGTCACCCTCGACGGGGACGTCGCCGGACCGCACGGTTACCGGGCCGGCGGGTCGCCGGAGCGCTCGTCGGTGCTCACCGCGACGGCCGCGGCGGAAGCCGAGGCCACCGCGGCGGCGCTCGCCACCGAGCTGACGGAGGTCGCGACCTCGCGCGACGATGCCGTTGCTGCCCTGGCCGCAGCCGAAGCCGAGTTCGCGACCGCCACCGAACGGATCAACGAATCCGACGCGCGCATCACCGGTGCCGCCGAACGCCTGGCCCGGCTCAACAAGGAGCTCAACGCGCTGGCCAACCA
Organism: Nitriliruptoraceae bacterium; assembly: GCA_003558435.1. Taxonomy (GTDB): domain Bacteria; phylum Actinomycetota; class Nitriliruptoria; order Nitriliruptorales; family Nitriliruptoraceae; genus PWLR01. The sequence continues at coordinate 3,308 of PWLR01000239.1, forward strand.
GCGCCAGGTCGTGGCCGGACAACGCGACGAGTTGCACGAGGTCCTGATCCGCGATCGGCAGGCCCTCTCGGAGTTGAACGCACGTGGTCCTGAAGCCACCGACGAGGTGGTCGAGGACGGTCCGGACGAGCTCGCCGTCGAGCTCGACGAGGCGGTCGAGGTCGCCCGGGAGCGCGAGCTCGAGGCGCGCGTGACCCAGGAACGCACCATCGAACAGGCCCGACACCTCGAGCACCAGGCCAACGAACTGCGCCGCGAGGCCGACGAGGTGGAGCTCGCCCTGGCCGAGGCCGCTCGTCGTCGCGAGGCGCGGAGGGCGGGGATCGCGCGGTGCGGCGAGCTCGCCATCGTCGCGCGCGGGGTCCTCGACGCCCTCGACGCCACCGTGATCGAAGCCGTACAGGAACGCGACGAACTCCAGGCGCGCCTGGAGGTTCGACGGAGCGCCCTCGCCGGGGTCCGTGCCCAGGTCGCCGAGGTGGCCACCGAGTTCGCCGCACTGCGTGATCAGCGCCACGCCGCCGATCTCCGTCGCCAGGACGTGACCACGCGCCTGGAGAACCTGTTGTCGCGGCTGCGCACGGAGCTGTCGCTGTCCGCCGAGGAGGTCCGCGCCGAGCACCCGGATGCGCTGAGCTACGACGCCGACGCGCTCACCGAACGCGAGGACGACCTGGTCCGCAAGGTCGGGCTCCTCGGTCGGGTCAACCCGCTGGCGCTGGAGGAGTTCAAGGCCCTGGAGGAGCGCCACGCGTTCCTGTCCGACCAACTCGACGACCTCCGTCGCTCCAAGAGCGACCTCGCCGAAGTGGTCGTGGCCGTCGACGACCGGATCCGCGAGGTCTTCCGCGAGGCGTTCGACGATGTCGCACGGGAGTTCGAGCTGACCTTCTCCACCGTGTTCCCCGGGGGCCACGGTCGGTTGGTGCTCACCGAACCCGACGACCTGCTGATCACCGGCATCGAGGTGGAGGCGCGGCCACCCGGCAAGAAGGTGACCCGCCTCTCGCTGCTCTCGGGTGGCGAGCGCTCGCTGACGGTGCTCGCGTTCGTGTTCGCCATCTTCCGTGCGCGCCCGTCACCGTTCTACGTGCTCGACGAGGTCGACGCCGCCCTCGACGACGTCAACCTCCAACGGTTGCTGCGGGTCGTGCGGTCCTTCCGCGGTCATGCGCAGATCATCATGGTGACCCACCAGAAGCGGTCGATGGAGATCGCCGACGTGCTCTACGGCATCACGATGGGGCCGGACGCGGTCACCAAAGCCGTCGCGGAGCGGCTCCGTGCCGACCCCCGGGCCGCGCAGCAGGAACTGGAGACTCGGGCCAGCGACGATCCCACCGAGGCCGTCGCCGACCCGGTCGCCGATCCGGTCGCCGAACCGGTCGCCGTAGCCATCGAGGCAGCCGTCGACCTGCCGCACGACGTGACCAGCCCGGCCTGAGCGGCTGGGGCCCGGGCCGCTCGGCCCGGTGGCGCGGGTAGCGTGGCCCGCATCTCGTCGTCCTCGCTCAGGGAGCGTCCCCGCCGTGCACGATCTCGCCGCGCACCTCATCGGTCCGGACCTGCTCGACCCGTCGTGGGTCGCGGCCACCGGCCTCGACGCCGACCCGATCCTGCTCGCCGCCGTGGGGTTGATCATCGCGGTCTTCGGCGGTGGGTTCCTCGCCGTGTCGCGCCGACGGGGTGGCGGTTCCAAGGACGACGGCGCCGACGAGGCGGGCACCGGGGGCTCCACCTCCACGGACCTGCTGGACCGTCCGGGTGGGGCTCCGGAGGCACCGCCGCTGCCCGAGGCCCCCGAGACCATCGAGATCCCGGACACCCCGGAGGCGATCGCTCCACCGCTGCCGGTCCCCGAGGAGCTCACGCTCGCCGAGCGTTTCCGGCAGCGGCTCGGGCGCACCCGCAACGTGCTCGGCAGCTCGGTCGCGGAGCTGTTCGGTCGCGGCGTCACCGAGGAGGCCTGGGAGGGCCTCGAAGAGGCGTTGATCACCGCCGACGTCGGGGTCACCGCCTCGCTCGAGATCGTGGAGGAACTCAAACGTCGGAGCCGCGAAGAGGGGGCGACCACCGGCGAGGCCGTGCTCGAGTTGCTCAAGCAGGAGCTGCGGCAGGCCCTCGCGACCCCGGATCGTTCGCTCGCTCGCGCCACCGACGACGGTCCGACCGTCTGGCTGATCACCGGCGTGAACGGCACCGGCAAGACCACCACCATCGGCAAGCTCGCAGCCGTCGAGACCCGAGAGGGCCGCACCGTCACGCTGGCCGCGGCGGACACCTTCCGTGCGGCGGCGGCCGAGCAGCTCGGGGTGTGGGCGGAGCGCACCGGCGCGCAGCTGGTGCGCAAGGACGAAGGGGCGGACCCGGCCGCGGTCGCCTACGAGGCCTACGACGCGGCGCTCAGCCACGGGAGCGAGCTGTTGATCGTCGATACCGCGGGTCGGCTGCACAACAAGCGTCAGCTGATGGACGAGCTCGGGAAGGTCAAGCGGGTGCTGGAGAAGCAGGCCGGTCCGCTCGAGGAGACCCTGCTGGTGCTGGACGCCACCACCGGCCAGAACGGGATCGCACAGGCCCAGGCGTTCCTCGAAGCCGTCGAGGTGACCGGGATCGCGTTGACCAAGCTGGACGGCTCCTCGAAGGGCGGGATCGTCGTGGCGGTCCAGCGCGAGATCGGTCTGCCGGTCAAGCTGGTCGGGCTCGGTGAGGAGATCGACGATCTCGCGCCGTTCGATCCCGCGCTGTTCGTCGATGGCCTCTTCGCCGGCATCACCGACGAGGACTGACGCGGCTCTCCGGCCGTTCCGGGTCAGAGGTGGCCGGCGGCTCGCAGGCCCGCCCTGCAGGCGCGCTCCAGCTGCTTCTCCGCCCGCATGCGCTGACGGAGGGTGAGCGCGCGCTGCTGTGGCCCCTCACCGCTCACGGAGTCGGTCTCGAAACGTCGGCCTATGAGGGTGCCCGTCCAACGCCGCTCCCAGGGACGTTCCAGCTCGGGAAGATCGCCCCCGTGCTCGAACACCACGGCGGGTCGCGAGCCCGCGCGGTCGCGTCCGAGGGGACCGACGACGCCGTCCGCGACGCCCAGGGCCAGCGGGTCGCGGCTCTCGAGGTGACAGGACCCGACGTCGAGCGTCGTCCCGCCACCGACGAGGAGCGCATCATCCTGGGAGATGGCCCGGGCCCCGCCGAGACCTGCGATGGTGATCAGCACCCGCGGGAGGAACCACCAGTGCTCCCGGCGTAGCAGCAAGCTGTCCAGGCGCCGGCGCGAGGTGGGGTACTTGGCCAGTTCCATGTCGATCAGGCCGCTGTCGTGGAAACGCTCGCCCTTCGAATCCTCGATCACCTCGGCTCGTCCGCGCACCGTCACCGGCGGATCTTCCACACCGTCGGGCAACGAGGTCACCGCCAGCACGACCTCGGACGACACCTCGAGGGCGCGTGCCAGTGCCAACCGGGCGTAGGGCAGCGCCAGCAGCGGACGGTCCCCGTCGGTGAGGGGGCAGACCGACGCGATGTCCGGTGTGCCATCAGGCCCCACCCACGCGATGGCGGCCAGCGGCGCGCGCCGCCACGATCGCACCGCGACATCGACGTGGGTCGAGGGTTCTCGTTGCGTCAAGCGGTCGACCTTTCGCGCGTTCGGCCATCCGCGCACTGTAGGGTTCGCGGCATGTTGGGCGGGCTGGGAGAGGCCCGACGCGTCCGTGCAGCGTGCCAAAGGGAGAGCCATGCCCGCCATCGTCGTGCTGGTCGTCGTGTTCGGGGTGTTCTTCCTCGGGTGGAAGTACTACTCCGTCTACCTCGCGGAGCGGGTCTATGCGTTGAACGACGCCATCCCGACCCCGGCGCACACGCTGCAGGACGGGATCGACTACATCCCGACCAACAAGCACGTGTTGTTCGGTCACCACTTCACCTCGGTGGCGGGTGCGGCACCCATCGTGGGTCCCGCGATCGCGGTGTTCTGGGGGTGGGTCCCGGCGCTGATCTGGGTGGTGCTCGGCACGGTGTTCGCCGCGGGGGTGCACGACTTCGGCGCGATCGTGGTCTCGGTGCGCAACCGGGCGCAGAACATCGGGTCGTTGACCAGCAGCGTGATCAACGCGCGTTCGCGGACGCTGTTCCTGATCATCATCTTCTTCCTGCTGACGCTGGTGAACGCGGTGTTCGCCGTGGTGATCGGCAACCTGTTCGTGGGCAACCCGGGTGCGGTGATCCCGATCGTGCTGGAGATCCCGATCGCGATCGCGCTCGGGCAGTACATGTACAGGACCAAGAGCGCCGCGTTGATCCCGTCGCTGTTCGGCGTCGCGGCCCTGTACGCGTTGATCCTGGTGGGGCGCGCCTTCCCGATCGAGCTCGACAACCTCGCGGCGGCGGTGGGCATGGGGCCACGCACGCTGTGGATCGTGTTGCTGTTCCTGTACGCGTTCGTGGCCTCGCGCATCCCCGTGTGGATCCTGCTCCAGCCGCGCGACTACATCAACAGCCACCAGCTGTTCATCGCCCTCGGGGTCATCTTCCTGGGTCTGCTGATCGGTCTCGACCGGATCGTCGCCCCCGCGATCAACACCGCGCTTCCCGACGGAACCCCCAACTTCTTCCCGTTCCTGTTCGTGACGATCGCGTGCGGGGCGATCTCCGGGTTCCACTCGTTGGTGGCGTCGGGGACGACCTCCAAGCAGCTGGACAAGGAGACCGACGCCCGGTACGTGGGCTACATGGGCTCGCTCGGTGAGGGTTCGCTCGCGCTCGGTGCGATCCTGGCCACCACCGCCGGGATCACGGCGGTGGGGCTCGACTGGGAGACGCAGTACCCCGACTTCGGGACCGCGTCCGCCGGAGCCGTCGGCAACTTCGTACAGGGCATCGCCGGGTTCGCCAGCCACCTCGGCATCCCACCGGATCTCGGCACCATCTTCGCGGCCGTCGTGGTGATCTCGTTCGCGGCGACCACGATGGACACCGGGGTCCGGCTGCAGCGCTACATCATCCAGGAACTGGGGGAGATGATCCCCGAAGGCGGCCGGGGTCTCGGCGCCGGTTTCAAGAAGGCGACCCGCAACCTCACCGCGGTCACCGCCATGGCGGTCGCGCTCCCCTTGGCGCTCGCGTTGGCTCCGGCCGGCGGCGAGGCCGAGGCGCAAGGGTTCGCGTTCGGTCGTCTGTGGACGCTGTTCGGTACCACCAACCAGCTCACGGCCGGTCTGGCGTTGTCGGTGATCGCCGTGTACGTCACCAAGAGCGGTCGCAACGCGATGGCCCAGATCGTGCCGCTGGTGTTCCTGCTGTTCATGACCACCTGGGCGCTGGTGCTCAACCTGATCGACTTCGTGCAGGAGGGCGACTGGTTGCTCGCACCACTCGACCTGATCATCCTGGTGCTCGCCGGTTGGTTGATCTTCGAGGCCGGGAACGCCATCCTCAAAGCGCGCCGTGAGCAGCCCGCGCGGCAGGACACCACGGTCGAGAAGGACTCCAACCCATGACCCGCCACCTCGTGCCCATCGTCCGATGAACGACCCGGCAGCCGACGGCCCGGAGCTCGCTCGACGCCCCCACCGCATCCTGCTGGTCCGCGAGTGGGACCAGCAGACCACCGGCTCCGGCTGCTGTGGTCGTCTGGAGGGTGGCGACAGCGAGATCGCGGGTGCGTCCGACTTCGGTCGCTGCCGCCAGGACATGGAGGCCATGGGTGCGGTCTACCGGGCGCTGCGCGAGGAGCTGCCCCAGCTCGACGTGCAGGTCGTCGATCCGCGGAACCTGACCTTCCTGCTCCCGGGGATGCTCAGGGATGCGCGCCGGGGCGGCGCCTCGTGGCGCGAATCGTTCCGGGAGGTACGCCGGGGATGTGGTCAGGGCGCCATCGTCGTCGACGGTCGGGTCGTGTCGAGTGGGACCATCCCCGCGGCGGACGCCGCCGTCGGGATGGTGCTTCGACAGCTCGCGGCCTCGGCCCCGTGACCGACGGTCCGTCCCCCGGGAACGACGGTCTGTGGCACCGGATCCTGGCCTGGCACGACGCGCTGTTCGTGACCAAGTGGCGTTCGGCACTCCAGCGTGAGGCCAGACAGCAGGAGGATTCGCTGGTCGCGATCCTCTACCTCTCGGCGTTCGGGATCGACGACCCGGCGGCGTACCACACCCTGCCGGTGACCGCGGAGTACATCGATCGGTTCCACACCTGGCATCAGAGCCAAGGACTGGACCGGTTCCCCGATGCCGGTGTGTGCTGTTGAGCGCGGTGACGGTGTCCCGGCCGATCGCGTTCGTCGGCGGCAAGGGTGGGGTCGGCAAGACCACGGTGGCCACCGCGCTGTCGCTGGCGTTGGCGGCCTCGGGGGCGCGGACCCTGCTGGTGTCCACCGACCCGGCCCACTCGACCAGCGATCTGCTCGGTACCACGCTCGGGCCGGACCCGATACGCATCGGGGAGACGCTCGATGCCGTCGAGATCGACGCCGAACAGCAGGCCGACCACTACGTCGCCGCGGTGCGCGCCGATGTGCACCGACTGGTCGCCCCCGCGGTCCGGGACACGGTCGACCGGCACCTCGATCTGGCTCGGCGCGGAGCAGGGACGTTGGAGTCGGCCCTGCTGGACCGCCTCGCGGACCTGCTGGCCGCGTGCCCGGGCGAGTACGACCGCATCGTGATCGACACCGCGCCGACCGGGCACACGCTGCGCCTGCTGGCCATGCCGGAGCTCGTGACCGGTTGGATCGAAGGACTCGTCCGCCAACGCGAGAAGGTCCACGGCGTGGACCGCATGTTGCGCAACATGGCCGGCCGCGAACCGGACCACGAGGACGATCCGGTGCTGACTCGGCTCCGTCGGCAACGCACCCGGTTGCGGGAGCTCCGGCGGCGCCTGACCGACGATGCGGTGTTCCACGCCGTGCTGATCCCGGAACGGTTACCGATCGAGGAGACCGTGCGCGCGCTACCGGCCTTCGAGGCCGCGGGGCTGACGGTCGGCACGGTCGTGGTCAACCGGGTGCTCCCCGCGGAGGCGGACGGCGGGTTCCTGGCAGCCCGGCGTGAACAGCAGGAGATCTATCTGCACGAGTTGCGCGAACGTCTCCGCGGCCGGCGGCTCATCGAGGTGGCTCAGCAGCCGCGCGACGTGACCACCCGCGGTGCCCTCGCCGAGCTGCAGAGGCAACTGATCCCGATGCTTCCGGCCGCCCACTGACCCGCCGTACCGTCGGGCCCCGTCTCGTCGGCCGCCGCCGCTCGCACGTCCAGCGGATGGAGGTTCGGTGAGCGCTACCCTCGCCTGCGGCCACCTCGACGTCCCCGCGGGGATGTGGGCGTGGCCCGGCCGGTGTCGGATCGCTGTCCGCCCCGGTCTCGGCCTCCCCGTTCGCGAACCCCCTCGGAGCACCACGTGTTCGACACGCTTTCGACCAAGCTCGACGCGGCACTCGACCGGGTCAAGGGACGTGGTCGGCTCGACGAGAAGACCGTCGACGCGACCTTGAAGGAGATCCGGCTCGCGCTGCTCGAGGCGGACGTCAACTTCAAGGTCGTCAAGGGCATCGTGGAGCGCCTGCGCGAGGAACTGGTCGGGGAGGAGATCTCCAAGGCGCTCAACCCCTCCCAGCAGGTCATCAAGGCCGTCGATGCGGAGCTGACCCGTGCGCTCGGTGGGGACTCCGCCGCGCTGGACCTCAAGGGCCCGCCGCCGTCGGTGATCGTGCTGGCCGGCCTGCAGGGCTCCGGGAAGACGACCGCTGCCGGCAAGCTCGCCAAGCATCTGAAGTCCAAGGGACGCAACCCGATGCTGGTCGCCTGCGACCTGCAGCGCCCGGCCGCCGTTCAACAGTTGAAGATCAACGCACAGAAGGTCGGCGCCCACGTCTACGCGCCGGTGACCGAGGGTGACCCGGTCCCGGTCGCGCGGGACGGGATCTCCAAGGCGCGCGAGACCGGGTGCGACACCGTCATCGTCGACACCGCCGGGCGCCTGCACGTCGACGAGGTGCTGCTCGAACAGGCGGCCGACATCAAGCGGGTCGTCGGCGAGCACGGCGGCGTCGTGCGCACGATGTTCGTGATCGACGCGATGATCGGCCAGGAGGCCGTCAACGTCGCGAAGGCCTTCCAGGACCAGGTCGGGTTCGATGGGGTGATCCTGTCGAAGCTCGATGGTGACGCGCGTGGTGGTGCGGCGCTCAGCGTCCGTGAGGTGACCGGTACGCCGATCATGTTCGCCTCCGTCGGCGAGAGCATGGAGGACTTCGAGGCCTTCCATCCCGACCGCATGGCCTCGCGCATCCTCGGCATGGGCGACATGATGTCGCTGATCGAGAAGGCCGAGGCGACCTACACCGAGGAGGAGTCGGCCAAGGCCGAGGAGACGCTGCTCTCCGGGCAGTTCACGCTGGAGGACTTCCTCGAACAACTGCAGATGCTCAAACGGATGGGACCGCTGCAGGGGTTGCTCGGGATGATGCCGGGGATGAGCAAGCAGCTGAAGGACGTCGACATCGACGACCGCCAGTTCGCCAGCGTGGAGGCGATCATCCGCTCGATGACGCCCAAGGAGCGCAAGGACCCCAAGGGGGTGCTGAACGGCCGGCGACGCAAGCGGATCGCCGCCGGCTCGGGTACGACCGTCACCGAGGTCAACCGGCTCATCAAGCAGTTCGAGCAGATCCAGAAGGTGATGAAGTCGGCTTCCAAGATGGCGGGTCAGCAGGGCGGCAAACCCAAGGGCGCGAAGGGCGCGAAGGCCCAGGCGGCAGCGGTGCGTCAGATGCAGAACCAGCTCGGTGCCGGTGGGGGACCCGGCGGTCCCGGGGGCGGTGGTGGCGGTGGCCTGGGCGGCTTCAGTGGCCTGCAACCGGCCCCGAAGAAGGGCAAACGCCGCTGAGCGCTCGAGCCTCCCGGTGCCCGTCTACCCGGTGCCGGTCCACCCGGTGCCGGCCGAGGCTCCCGCCGCCGAGGAGGTCAGTGGTGCGCTATCCTCCCGGCACCGCGCCCGGCTCGAGGTCCGCCTCCCGCCGGGCGAGCTTCCATCCCGCGGCTTCCGCCCCACCGCCCGTCGTGTCCACCACGCCGGTCCGTGCGGGTACGGGTCGCACCATCCGCCGGAGCGCGCGCATGCGCCCGGCATCACCGTGAAGGAACCTGTATGGCCGTCAAGCTGCGCCTCCGTCGCGAGGGCACCGTCAAGCGTCCGCACTACCGCATCGTCGCCACCGACGCGCGTTCGCCGCGCGATGGTCGTTTCATCGAGATCGTGGGCAACTACCACCCGCTCTCGAACCCCTCGGTCATCGAGGTGGACGAGGAGCGCGCACTGCACTGGCTGCAGGTCGGCGCCCAGCCGAGCGACGCGGTCAAGAAGCTGCTGCGCATCACCGGTGTGTGGGAGACCTTCAAGCCGGGCGACGCCCCGCAGCGCGAGCGCGCGGAGGGTCGGACCAAGACCTCCAAGAAGGAGCGGGCACGCAAGGCCGCAGCCGCAGAGGGCGGTGACGCGTGAGGTCGGAGGACGTCCTCGAGTTCGTCGCGAAGCAGCTCGTCGACCACCCGGACGACGTCCGGATCGAGGTGGACGAGGACGACCGTGAGACCGTGCTCGAGCTCCACGTCAACGACGAGGACCTCGGCAAGGTCATCGGCAAGCGTGGTCGGACCGCCAAGGCCCTGCGCACGCTGGTCAAGGCCGCCGGTTCGCTCGACGACGAGAACGTGACGGTCGAGATCGTCGACTGACGTGACATCCCTGGTCACCATCGGTCGGATCGTCAAGGCCCACGGCATCCGCGGCGAGGTCGCCGTCAACGTCCAGACCGACCTGCCTGATCGCTTCGACGACGGCGCGACCGTGGTCGTCGGCGGCTCGCCGCGTGTGATCGAGAGCAGTCGTCCCCACCAGGGACGGCTGCTCGTGCGGTTCGCGGGCGTGGTCGACCGGACCCAGGCCGAGCTGCTGCGCGGCAAACTGATCGAGGCCGAACCGCGCGAGTTCGAGGATGCCGAGACCTACTTCGTCCACGAACTGGTCGGGATGCGGGTCGTGCTCGACGAGCGTGACCTCGGCGAGGTCGCCGCGCTGATCGAATTGCCCCCCGCTGCGGGCTATGACCTGTTGGAGGTCCGGCGCGATGACGGGAGCACGTGGTTGCTTCCCGCCGCCGAGGACCACGTCGAGGTCGAGGAGGCGGATGAAGGCGGTCGTCGTCTCCGGCTGATCGACCCGCCCGAAGGTTTGATCGACGGGGAGCCGGACGTGGTGCGGCCCCCCGATCCGAGCGACCCGCCTGACCCGGACGAGACCCCACCTGCCGGGCAGCAAGCCCCATGAGGATCGATGTCCTCAGCATCTTCCCGGGGTGGTTCGACGGGCCCCTGACGAGCTCGTTGTTGGGCCGGGCCGCCGGCGACGGCACCCTCGACCTACGTGTCCACGACCTCCGGGACTGGACCACCGATCGGCACCGGAGTGTCGACGATGCACCCTACGGCGGTGGGGCGGGGATGGTCATGCGGGCCGACGTGTGGGTCGCGGCCTGTGAGTCGGTGTGGAACGACCTGCCCCCGAGTGTGACCACCGGCGACCCGGATCCACCCGCCGACGCCGCCTACGTCGCCGGTGGGGACCGCCCGCGGACGCTCGTGCTCACGCCGCGCGGACGTCCCCTGACCCAGGCCCTGGCCGCGGAACTCGCGACCGAGGATCGCCTGGTGCTGCTGTGTGGCCGCTACGAAGGCATCGATGAGCGGGTGCACGAGTTGGTGGCGACCGATGAGGTCTCGGTCGGCGATTACGTGCTGTTCGGCGGTGAGGTCGCTGCGGCGGTCGTGATCGAAGCGGTCACACGGCTGCTTCCGGGTGTGGTCGGCAACGACGCGTCACCACAGGACGAGTCCTTCTCCTCGGGCTTGTTGGAGTACCCGCACTACACCCGACCCGCAGAGGTGCGAGGCCAGGGGGTGCCGAGCGTGCTCACCTCGGGTGATCACGGCGCCGTCGACCGCTGGCGTGAGGACCAGGCGCGCGAGCTGACCCGGCGGCGGCGTCCGGACCTGCTCCCGCCCGATGCGACGTGAGCCGTTCGGGGGCCCAGCGTCCGGCTGATGGAGCTGTGAGCGCGCTTCGGTTGACCCCGCGGGCGCGCTGCCCGTATCCTCCCGAGCCGCAGCGCCGATGACCTCGGCCGCACCTGTCTGCCCGCGTGACGACCTTCGGCCTCGACTCGAGATCGACCGGCGTCCTCGGACGGTGTCGGCCGGCTGCTGACGCCCGTCCCGGCGGTGCACCTGCAGGAGCCAGCGCTGTCGCGTCGGCGCGCGACCCCGCCACTCGGCGCGGACCCCGAATGCACCGACCCAGGTGCGTGACCACCCAGAGCGTGAACACGAAGGCTGCCCCATGAACAAGGTCGACATCGTCGAGTCGTCGCGTCTGCGCGACGACATCCCGCAGTTCTGGCCCGGTGACACGGTCAAGGTCAACGTCCGGGTCGTCGAGGGCACGCGCTCGCGCATCCAGGTCTTCGAGGGCGTGGTCATCTCCCGTCGCGGCGGTGGGCTGCGCGAGACCTTCACCGTGCGCAAGATCAGCTTCGGTGTCGGTGTGGAGCGGACCTTCCCGCTCCACAGCCCGGTGATCGAGTCGATCGAGGTCACACGCCGCGGCAAGGTCCGTCGCGCCAAGCTGTACTACCTCCGCGAGCGTGTCGGCAAGAAGGCACGCATCAAGGAGAAGCGCGAGATCGCCAGCTGAGCGATCTCACCGCGCGACCTCCGGGATCGCTACGGATCGATCCGGACGGTGCCGACGAACGGAGCCGTGTCGACCAGCGGGCCGCGCTGGCCGCTCGGACGAGCCACGCCGATAGGCTGACGGGTCATGCCTGACGATCGTGATCCTGACGTCGGTCCCGCGATTGGTCGCGAGGATCTGTTCGGTCAGGCGCCGGGGGCCCTCCCACACCCCGACGGCCGCTCGACCGGTCGCGGAGGTGCGGCCCCGGGACCCGCGGACGCCTCGGCGGACCATGCGCGTCCATCCGGGCCGGCCCCGATCGACGGTGCCGAAGCTGACGATGCGCCTGACGCGCCGCTGTTCTCACCGACCGAAGCCGATGACGTCGACGGCACGACACCTGCTCCGCGAGGCGATCACGGCTCCCGGTCGTGGACCTCCTCGGGAGATGGCGAGACCGGCGGCCGGGGTTCGAGCGCCGCTTCCGGCTCGTCGCGGGGTTCGACCTCGTCGTTCTTCCGGGAACTGCCGGTGCTGCTGTTGGTCGCGTTCCTGCTGGCGTTCTTGTTGCGCACCTTCGTCCTGCAGGTCTTCTTCATCCCGTCGGGCTCGATGGAGAACACCCTGCAGATCGATGATCGCATGGTCGTGGAGAAGGTCACCTACCTGTTCCGTGAGCCGGTCCGCGGGGAGATCGTGGTCTTCGAGGGCGAGTCGTTCGGCGTCGTCGACCCGGACGCGACCGCTGGGGAACGTGTCGTGCGCGGGCTCGGACAGTTCCTCGGTGTCGTGCCGGCCAGCGCCCGTGACTACGTCAAGCGGGTGATCGGTCTACCCGGTGACGAGATCCTGATCGAGGACGGGCAGGTGTTCGTCAACGCCGAAGCGATCGACGAGCCCTACGTCGTGTTCGAGGACCCGTCCGACTTCGGGCCGGTGACCGTGCCGGACGACCACCTGTTCTTCCTGGGGGACAACCGGCCCAACTCGTCGGATTCACGACGTGGGCTCGGTTTCGTGCCCATGGATGCGGTGGTCGGGCGTTCGGCGGCGATCATCTGGCCCTTCGACAACGTCGGGCTGCTGACCGGGGTCGAGCACGAGGTCGGCGGCCCCGGCGTGTCGGAGTCGACGGCCTCCGACGGAGCGACAGACGTGGACGAGGCCGAAACAGAGCCCCGGGGTGATGACGACCCCTGAGTGTTGGTGGCGTCCCGGTCGGCCCCGTTCGATCAGCTTCCGGCGAACAGCGCCGTCTGCGCGAGCGATGCGATCGGCGCCCAGGAGTGGCGGTGCAGTACGCAGGGCCCGATGCGTCGGAGCGCCTCGCGGTGGACCGGTGCCGGGTAGCCCTTGTTCGAGGCGAAGTCGTAGCCCGTGTACGGACCGTCGGCCTCACGCATCAGCGCGTCCCGCGTGACCTTGGCGACGATCGAGGCGGCCGCGATCGAGGCGGACCGGTCGTCGCCGCGCACGATGGTCTCGTTACGGGTGCCGTAGTCGGCGAGGAAATCCCAGTTGCCGTCGAGCAGCAGCACGTCCGGTCGTTGCGGAAGGGCGTCGACGGCGCGTCGCGCGGCCAGACGCATCGCGGCGCTCATCCCGAGCCGGTCGATCTCGGCGTTGCTGGCATGCCCGACCCCGATCCCGGATGCCACTTCACGGAGCCGGCGCGTCAGGTGTTCACGCTGGCCGGGCGACAGCCGCTTGGAGTCCCGCAGCTTGTAGATCCGCCGATCGGTGGGTAGCACGACCGCCGCGAAGGTCACCGGTCCGGCCCAGGCGCCTCGACCGACCTCGTCCACACCGGCCACGCGAGCGCCGGCTTCCCAGTGCGGTCGCTCGAAGGCGATGCCGGGAACGGGTCCGGCCACGGAGGATCGGGTCGGTCCGCTCGCTGGTGTCACCATGGGGCGGACCGTACCGAGCGCCGAGGCGGAGGCTGAAAGTCTGCTGGCCGGAGAACCCCGAACTCCGCGGCGACGCTACGCTCAGGGGTCGACGGATCGGACGGCGCGACGTCCTCGACCACGGTCTGCGAGTGCGCGCCGTACCGCTGCGGGCCGGAGGGCTGACGTGAACCCGGAAGAGCTCGACGCCTACGAGACGGACCTGGAACTCTCGCTCTACCGCGAGTACCGCGACGTGGTCCGTCTGTACCGCTACGTGGTGGAGACCGAGCGACGGTTCTATCTCTGCAACGAGGTCGAGGTGACCCCGCACGAGGGTCGCGACCTGTGGTTCGAGTTACGGCTCAAGGATGCCTGGGTGTGGGACATGTACCGCCCCGCCCGGTTCCTCCGGGACGTTCGGGTGCTGACCTTCCGGGACGTCAACGTCGAGGAACTCGTGCACGACGAGCAGGACCTGCCGACCTTTCTGGAGAGCTGAACGTGGGATTCGATGCCACGCGCCGGTACCGCGACGACAAGAACAACGACATCTGGATGCTCGTGGTCGCGGTGATCGTGCTCGGCGTGGCGTTGTTGTGGGGCTTCGGCGCCTTCTGAACGGCCGGTCGCCACCGTCGGATCCCGGCCGAACGTTCTCCACAGGACGCCGATGATCCGTCCCGGCCGTGCAGGTGCCGGCCCGTAGCGTCCCGCCCATGGATACCGCGACCCACCGAACCGATCTCGATCCCGCCGTCTCGCGCGCGCTGCACGCAGCGTCGACGGGTGTGGGCGCCGCCGGCGAACGACTGGCGGCCGCCCACCTCGTCGCCGACGACGGGCTCCGCATGCTCGCGTGCAACTGGCGGCTGACCCGCGGTGAACTGCGCGGCGAACTCGATCTGGTCGCCGTCGACGAGCGTCGCGGGGTGCTGGTGGTGTGCGAGGTCAAGACGCGGCGGGATGCCGATCGCTTCGGCGGGGCGGTGGCGGCGGTCTCACCTCACAAGCGGGCGAAGGTCCGGGCCCTGACCGCGGCGTTCCTCCGAGACTCGGAGCGACCGTTCGCGCGGGTCCGGATCGATCTCGTCGCCATCGACCTGGGCCGTCGTCCCACCCTGACCCACCTGCAGGGAGCGCTGTGATGGGTGCGAACCATGGCGTCCTGGCGACCGTTCACGGGGTGGCGCTGGTCGGCCTGGAGCCCTACCGCGTCACCGTCGAGGCCAGTCTGGCCTCCGGGCTGCCGACGCTGCGTCTGGTGGGCCTGCCGGATGCCGCGGTACGGGAGGCGGGGGACCGCGTCAAGACCGGTCTCCAGCGCTCCGGTTTCGTCTGGCCCGGCGAACGACTGGTCGTCAACCTCGCACCAGCCGATCTACCGAAGGTCGGCACGGCCTTCGACCTACCCCTGGCCATCGCGGTTCTGATCGCGACCGGCCAGGTGCCGCGCTCGGCGATCGGGACATGGGCGTGCGGCGAGGTCGGTCTCGACGGCAGCATCCGCGCGGTGCCGGGGCTCCTGCCGATCACCGCCGGTGCACGAGGCTTCGGGGCGGGGCGACTGTTCGTCCCCGACGTCGCCGCCCGCGAGGCCGCACTGGTCAGCGACATCGAGGTCGTCCCGGTTCACGATCTCGCCGAGGTCGGACGCGTGCTGCACGGCGCCCGGCCACGCGTCGCCGAGCCGGCTGCGATCGCGACCCCCGGTCCGGGTCCGGACCTCGCCGAGGTGCGTGGGCAACACCTGGCGCGACGTGCGGTCGAGATCGCCGCGGCGGGCGGCCACCACCTGCTGTTGAGTGGTCCTCCGGGCTGCGGCAAGACCATGCTCGCTCACCGGTTGCACGGCCTGCTGCCGATGCTGGAGGTGCCCGCCGCCATGGAGGTGGCGGCCGTGCACTCACTGGCGGGGGAGCGGGCACCCGATGCACCGTTGTCGTTGGTCCCCCCGATGCGTGAGCCCCACCACACCGTCTCCTCGGCCGGACTCATCGGCGGGGGCAGCGGCGTGCCGCGTCCCGGGGAGCTGCCCCTGGCCCACCACGGGTTGTTGCTGATGGACGAACTGCTCGAGACCCCACGGTTCGTGCTCGATGCCCTCCGGCAGCCACTCGAACGGGGTTCGGTCATCATCACCAGGGCGCGCGCCCGGGTCACCTACCCCGCGCGCGTCCAACTCGTCGCGGCCACCAACCCCTGCCCCTGCGGCGAACTCGGCAACCCGACCCGGAGCTGCAGCTGTCGTCCGGATGCGATCGAGCGTTACCGGGCGCGGTTGTCGGGACCGTTGCTGGACCGGCTCGACCTGCAGGTCGAGGTGTGGCCCGTCGAACGTGACCAACTCGTCGGCCCCCCCGACGGCGAGTCCACCGTCGTGGTCGCCCGTCGGGTCGCCGAGGTACGGCATCGCGCCGCCGAGCGTTGGGGGAGCGGGGTGCTGTCCCGTGACGTCCCCGCGGCGACCCTGCGGCGATCCGTGCGAGGTGCCGCGCTGCGCGCGCTGGCTTCTGATCTCGAGCAGCTCGGCGCTTCGGCCCGGGGCTTCGACCGCTGCCTCCGGGTGGCACGCACCCTGGCCGACCTCGCCGGCGACGACGTCGTCGATGTCGAGCATGTGCAGGAGGCCGTGGCCTACCGCTTGTCCTCGCCGGTGATGGCCACGTGAGCGGCGGGCGTGGCTGGGATCTCCTGGTCGAGGGTTGCACGACGGTGGCAGCCCCCGGCACCGATGCGGAACTGTTGGCACGGGTCGTGGCGTGGGCCGTGCGCCCCCGTCGCAGCCTCGAAGCCATCCGCAGGAGTTGTCGGGACGCGGGAGCCACCCTCCTGCGCGCCGAGACGGCAGCGATCCGTGATGTGGTGGCAGACCACGTCGATGCGGACGATGCCGCCGCGGCCACTCCGCTGGTGCAGATGTGGGCGGCTGCCGGCGTCCGGGCGGCGCTCGTCGGTGACGCGACCTACCCGGTGCGACTCGCCGAGGGCTGGCCGGAGACCGACGGGCCGACCTTGTTGGCCTGGCGGGGCGCGGCGGTCCCGGACGTGCCCACCGTGGCGATCGTGGGAGCGCGGCGTGCGACCGGCTACGGCACGGCCGTCGCGGCGTGGCTGTCCGAGGCTGCCGCAGCTGCAGGGGCACACGTCGTGTCCGGCGGCGCCGTGGGGGTCGACGCGGCGGCGCACGCGGCGGCGGTCGAGTTGCCCGGGGGTACCACGGTCGTGCTCGGCTGCGGGCACGGTGTCGCCTATCCCCGACCACACGCACGACCCGGTGGGCTCTTCGACCGGGTCATCGACCACGGCGGAACGCTCGCCTCGGAACTGCTCCCGCAGGAACCCCCTCATGCCGGGCAGGTGCGGGCCCGTAACCGGATCGTGGCCGGCCTCGCGGACGTGGTCGTCGTGGTCGAGGGAGGTGAGCGATCGGGTGCGCTGCTGACCGCGGGAGCTGCGGCCGAACGCGGGCGAACGGTGTTGGCGGTCCCCGGCGATGTGCGGGCCGACGGTTCGGTGGCCCCGCACCGGCTGCTGAGCGAGGGGGTCGCGCCCTGCACCGGCCCTCCCGATCTGTTGCAAGCCCTGGGCGGCCCCCGCCGCGGGGAGACGGTGGCGCGCGGCGTTGCCGCCGGCGGACTCTCGACCCTGCCCGATGACGTCCATGCGCTGCTCGCCGCGCGGTGGCCGCGACCGGTCCGGATCGACGAGCTGGCGCGAACGACTGCCCGAGCGGTCGGTCCGCTCCTGGCGGCGGTCACACGCGCACGCGTCGCCGGCGAGCTCGCCGATGGACCCGAGGGGGTCCGGCTGCGGCGGGCGCCGGGCTGAGTGCCGTGCTGTTCGTGTCTGCTCCTGAGGTGGTCCCCGTCGTCGGTGGGGCAGCCGAGAAGGCCCGGCCACACCACTGCACATGAACCACCCTGCTTGACAAGAGTTGACGTGGCAACCAGGCTTCGCCCATGCGTGCCGACGGATCCTCCACGGTGCGGGCATCGCTGCCCGCGGCGCGTCGCGCTTCCGACGGGGCCCCTTCGGACCCCGGCACCGAGGTTCCACCGGGTCCCGACCCCCAGGCGTGGGACGATGCGATCGAGTTGCTGGTCGAGCACGTGGGGCTCGAGCGCGGGCGCCGAGCGACGACGGTCGCGGCCTATCGCTCCGACGCTCGTGATCTCGCTCGCACCTGCCTCGGGTGGGGCATCGAGCGGCCCGATGAGGTGGAACTCGCGACCCTGCGTCGGTACCTCGCCGTGCTCGCCGAACGCGGCTACGCCCGCAGCACGGCGGCCCGACGTGCATCGAGCCTCCGGGTGTGGTTCGGGTTGCTGGAGCGCCGCGGGATCGTGCCGCGAGATCCCACCTTGCTGCTCGCCACGCCCAAGCAGGGCCGGCACCTGCCCCGCGTCCTGCGGGTCGATCAGGTGGCGAAGTTGTTGGAGTCCCCACCGGCCGACACCTCCGTGGGCCGTCGCGACCGGGCGCTGCTCGAGTTGCTGTACGCCACCGGCGCCCGCGTGGCCGAAGCCTGCGGGCTCGACCTCGCCGCCCTCGATCACGACCAGCAACTGGTCCGGCTCGACGGCAAGGGCGGCAAACAGCGGATCGTGCCGCTGGGTGAACCGGCCATCGACGCCTTGGACGCCTACCTCGCCCACGGTCGGGCCGACCTCGCCGCGGGGGTGACCTCCGACGCGCTGTTCCTCAACACGAGAGGGACCCGGTTGGGTACGCGCGATGCCCGGACCGCGGTGGAACGCGCCGGTGCGCTCGCGGGGCTCGGCCATGTCACCCCACACACGCTGCGTCACAGCTACGCGACCCACCTGCTCGAGCACGGCGCGGACGTCCGGCAGGTTCAGGAACTGCTGGGTCACGCCTCGCTCGCGACCACGCAGCGCTACACCCACCTGTCGCGAGGACGACTCCGGGAGGTCCACGCTGCGGCACATCCGCGCGCCAATGCGCGGAAAGCGCTCACGCGGAGTGGCGAACCGGACGCAGAACGTGGGTAGAGTCGACCACGCTTCGTTGTCCAGGGGAGGAGCGGTTACCCGGAAGCCCGGGCGGCCGACAGGACACGGACAGCGAGATAGGTGCGGATGTGGGTGCAGTACTCATGGGGACGGAGGCAGGCGTGGATCGTGAGGTCCTGACGCTTTGGCATCGGTATCGGGATGGACGGCAGCCGGAGGTCCGAGAACGTCTCATCCTGCACTACGCGCCGCTCGTGAAGTACGTCGCGGGCCGCGTCGCCGTCGGTATGCCGGCCAACGTCGAGCATGCCGACCTCGTCTCCTACGGTGTCTTCGGCCTGATGGATGCGATCGAGAAGTTCGAGGTCGACCGCGGGTTCAAGTTCGAGACCTACGCGATCACCCGCATCCGGGGCGCCATCATCGACGAGCTGCGTTCGGTCGACTGGGTTCCGCGGTCGGTGCGTTCCAAGGCCCGCAAGCTCGAGACCGCGTTGCAGCGGCTCGAGTCCGACCTGCGCCGGAGCCCCACGGAGGAGGAGCTCGCGGCCGATCTCGGTTGGACGGTCGGAGAACTCCAGGAGACGCTCGCGCGGGTGTCGATGACGTCGATCGCGGCGCTCGACGAGGTGTTGGACATCGGCGACGGTGACCGCATCACGCTCGTCGACACGCTGCAGGACCTCAGCGCGATCCTTCCCGAGGACTCCTACGACGACGTCGAGACCAAGGAACTGCTCCGCCAGACCCTGGGTCGCCTCACCGAGCGTGAGCAGACCGTGCTCGGGCTCTACTACTTCGAGGGCATGACCCTGGCGCAGGTCGGCGACGTCCTCGGCGTCACCGAATCGCGCATCTGCCAGATCCACACCAAGGCCGTGATGAGCCTGCGTGCGAAGCTCTC
>PWLR01000064.1 GCA_003558435.1 Nitriliruptoraceae bacterium
CCACACCTGCCTCGAGCTCGCGCAGGCTGCGCACGTCCCGGGTCACCTGACGCCGCAGGGCGCGCAGACGCTCCGTTGCCGGTCCGAGCAGCAGCTCGGGAGGTTCGGAGGGCGACCACGCCGGACACAGCGGTTTGAAGTCGCACCAGTCGCACAACGGTCCCGGCGTGGGGCCGTAGGACTCGGCTCGGACCGCGGCCGCGGTCTCGAGCACGGCTCGGCGGGCGGCCTCGAGGTCGAGTTCCTCCCGTGCCACCGTGATCCTCACCCCTGGAACCACGAAGTCCAACGACACGGTGGCCGGGAGCGCCCCGTACAGGTGGCGACAGGCCAGCGCGTAGAGCGCGAGCTGCAGCGACGACGCCACCCGCGTCCGGTCCTTGACCTTGCGGTTGGTCTTGTAGTCAACGACGTGCAGGTGCCCGTCGTCGTCGACGTCCACCCGGTCGATCGATCCGACCACCACCGCCTCGTAGGCCACCGGGAGCTCGAACCACGCCTCGGTCGCCGCGGGTAGCCGGTAGCCGGGCGCTTCGCGACGGTGGAAGCCACGGAGCACCGCCTGTGCGTGGCGGTAGAACTCGACCTGCTCGGCTCGGGACAGCTCGGCGAACCCGGAGGCGTCCCACCGTTCGTAGAGGAAGCCGAGCAGTTCGTCCTCGGTCGGACAGGAGGGCAGCTTGCGGTCGTAGAACGCCTCCAGCGCCCGGTGGATCGAGATGCCGAACGACAGGTGCGGCCCGGGGCGGGCAGGGAGCCGGTCGACGTGGGCGTAGCGGAACTTGCGGGGACAGCTCTCGTAGGTGTCGATCCGGCTGAACGACAGCCGCACCCGACCCCGGCCGTCGATCAGGGCGGGCCCGGGGGGCTCGAGCTCGCCGTAGGTGCCCTCGGGGGCGCCCTCCAGATCGAGCATCCTCAGGGCGCCGTCCGGATCCATCCAACCCTCTGGTGGCGGTTCAGCGGCCATGGTCCGGCCCGCCGAGCGCATCGCCGCCATCGAGGGTGCCCACCATGCCGAGGACCTCGTCGTGCAACCGTCCGTTGCTGCTCAGGGCACTGCCCCCGTCAGCGGTCCGGCGGCCGGAGAGATCGGTGAAACGTCCCCCGGCGGCCTCCACGACGAGCTTGACGGCCGCGAGGTCCCAGACCTTGACCTCGGCCTCGACCGCGACATCGGTGCTACCGGCCGCGACCAGGCAGTGCTGCCAGAAGTCGCCGTAGCCACGCACCCGGGCCGCCCGGCCCGACAGCTCGGCCACCAGGTCCATCCGCTCGGCGGCGACGAAGGTGTCGAGGCCCCCGAAGGCCACCTCGGCGTCCTCGACCCGGTCGACCCGACTGACGGTGACCACGCGTCCGTCCTGGTGCGCGGGCCCACCCGCCACGCCGTCCCAGCGCGTGGTGAGCGCAGGTGCGGAGACGACCCCGGCGACCTCCTGACCGTCGAGTTGCACCGCGATCAGGGTCGCGAAGATCGGGTTGCGCTTCACGAAGTTGGTCGTGCCGTCGATCGGGTCGAGCACCCAGGTCGGCGCGTCGGCGGGGCCCTGGCGTCCGTTCTCCTCACCGAGCACCGCATGATCCGGGAAGCGATCGAGGATCGCTCGCCGGAGCGCACGCTCGACGTCCTCGTCGACCTGGGTGACCCAGGTGCCATCGGCCTTGGTGCGGACCTCGAGGTGGTGCCGGAAGGCCGACATGGTGAGCGCGTCGGCCACATCGGCGAGTTCGTGCGCGGCGTCGCGCCAGCGCAGCGCCTCCGCGTCCGGTGTGCTCACCAGTCGAAGGTCATGCCGTCGAAGCGCAGGATGATGTCATTGGGCTGCACGGTGAGGGTGACCTCCTCGCGCGGAACCCACAACGGGATGCACGGGCCCTGCCCGGCGTGACCCATGAGGCAGATCTGCAGGTCCCCGTTCTGGTCCAGACCGATGATCTGGCGCGCGTAGCTGAGCAGCTCGTGGAACTCGGCACCGCCGGCGCGTCGCTTCTGGAACGCCGCGGCCCAGCGCGATTCCGATCGACCGTAGTTCGCGATCACCTGCCCTGGTGTGAGCTTGGTGATCCCGTTGAGCGAGCGCACCGTCAGCAGCGCCTTGTCCTGCTGGCTCGCCTTGCCGACGCGCACGGCGGCGTCGGGGGTCGCGAGAC
The DNA here is from genome assembly GCA_003558435.1 of Nitriliruptoraceae bacterium. Lineage (GTDB taxonomy): Bacteria > Actinomycetota > Nitriliruptoria > Nitriliruptorales > Nitriliruptoraceae > PWLR01. The sequence continues at coordinate 2,155 of PWLR01000064.1, forward strand.
GGCCCGGGAGGTCCTCCAACTCGAAGTTGCCGGCTGCTTGCGCCGCCTTCTGACGTTCGACGGGGACCTGGATCTCGATCTTGGTGGCCACCTGGCCTCCTGCTTCAGCATGGTGATGGAACGGTGACGGGCGGGGGAGGCGCCGTGCGACGTCTCGCTGCTGGCGCATCCGCCCCGCGGACGGTGGGACCGAAACATCTCGCAGACATCGCGCGGCCGCGCGTGCACCCCGACCTTGTGGAGCACAGGGTAGCGGCCGACGCTGCATGGTCATCGGCCGGTCGACCTCGGCCGGTCGACCGCCACGTGTCCGGCGATACCGGGCGATACCGGGCCTGGTGATGCCCGGGCTGATGCTGACGGGTGGTACTCCCGACGGGATTCGAACCCGCGTCACCACCTTGAAAGGGTGGGATCCTAGGCCGCTGGACGACGGGAGCCTGGTGCGCGGTGGGCAGGCTACCGCCCGCTGGGCGTGAGCTCCGACTCGGAGGTCGAACTTCTCCGTCGGATGGCCACCACCGCGAGACCCGCGGCGGCGATCACGATCGCTCGGGTCACCCAACCGACCACGTCGCCGATCATGAGGTACGGCGTGAGACCCTCCACCAGCGGCACCTCCGCCCGGAGGGAATCGACGGTGAACAGGTCGGTGACCTGCGCCACCTCGCCGCCGGGATCCACGAACGCCGACCCGCCGGCGAGTGCGGCATGGACGGCCCATCGTCCGGTCTCGACCGCACGCAGACGGGTCTGGGCCAGGTGCTGGGCCGGTTCCGCGGACTCCCCGAACGAGGCGTCGTTGGTCAGGGTCAGCAGGATCTGGGCCGGTGCCTCCCCGGCCCGGATGTTCGAGCGCACGATGTCCATGAACTTGGTCTCGAAACAGATGATCACCGCGGCCCGGACCCCGCCGGGCAACTCGATGGTCTGTGGGCCTTCGCCCGGCAGGGTGTCGCGCGGGATCTGCTCGAGGGGAGGGAACCAGTCGAGCAGCGGCCGGGCCGGGATGTACTCGCCGAAGGGCACGAGTCGCCGTTTGTCGTAGCGATCGGTCGGTGTCAGGCCGTCCTGCAACAGCACCGCGGAGACGTAGCGCTCGGTCGCCGGATCGGGGCCGTCGAGGGTCGCACCGGTCAACAGGCTGCCCACCGAGGCGGCGGCGTCGTCGGCGAGCGCTCCGAGCTCGGTTCCACGCGCGGTGAACGGGTCACGATCGAGGCTCGACTCGGGCCAGATCGTCAGCTCGGGAGCACCGTCGCGCGCCACGGCTGCGAGCGTCTCGTCGCGAAGGGCCGTGGCGATGCGCAGCGGTGGGTCGGGATCCGGGGCCGTGCGTTCCCAGTGGCGCACGTCGTTGCCCTGGACCGCCAGGACATCGAGGCTGCCCGTCTCTGGCGGGGGCTCCACGGTCGCCAGCACGGAGACCAACAACCCGCCGACGAGCAGCGCGATCAGCCCGTTGGTGGAGCGCAGCGCCACCTCGACGCTCTCGTCACCGCGCTCGCGGACCGACCGCCAGGTGGCGCGGGCGACCACCGCCGCCGCCGCACCGATCAGCACCACCAGGAAGGTGATCCCGCGACCGCCGACGATCCGCGCGAGTGGCAGCATCCACGACCCGTCCACGTGCGCATAGGCGATGGCGCCCCACTCGAAGCCGTTGAGCGGCACGATCGCTCGCCACGCATCGATGCCGGTCCACAGCGCCGCGAGCGCCAGCGGCGCGAGCGGATGGTGCATCAACGGGCGCATCAGCACCGCGAGCAGCCCGAACCACACCACCTGCACCGCGACCAGCAGCCCCCACCCGACGTAGCCCGCCGGCATGATCAACCAGCTGAGCATCGGTCCGAACGCCGCCAGCCCGAACAACCCCCCCAGACGGAAGGCGCGCACCCCGCGACCCGAGGCCCGTGCTGCCAGGTCGTCCGACCAGAGCGCGGCCAGCAGGAGCGGTGGGGCCAGGAAACTGGTCGGCCACCATCCGAGCGGCGGGTGCGCGGCGAGCAGGGCCACGCCGGCGCAGGCCGCGAGCAGCGGCGCGAGGGCCGATGCGCGGTCGGTCACGCGCAGTCGCGACACAGCAGACGCTCCGCGTCCGCCAGTTGGGTCTCGCGCATCGCCATGTAGCAGCGGCGACAGACGAACTCGCCGTCCCGGACGCCTTCGATCTCGTCATCATCGTCGTCGTCGATGACCGCAGCCGCCACCTCGTCGTCATCGTCGAAGGCGGCATCCGGAACCACCACCACGCCCACCACGTCGTGCTCGTCGGTCCCGGTCGCGTCGGCGTCGAGGGCGGCAGGGTCCCCGGGGGTGTCGCCGTCGTCCTCCGGGGCGTCGGTGTCGACCTCGTCATCAGCGTCGCCGTCACCCTGCTCGTCGTCGAGTTCCGCTTCGGGATCGAGTTCGAGCAGTCCGGCATCGGCGTCGTCGGCGTGCTCGACATCGGCGGCCTCGACCGGGTCGAGTGCGTCCTCGTCCGCTCGCTGGGACTTGGTACGGGCCACGTGGGAACTCCTGGATGGAGGTGGTCGGGGCGGCCGACGTCGTCGACGAACGGCTGCGGGGCGCGGTTCGTACCACGGTGCCACCCCAGATGCAAGCCTGGAGCCGCACCGTCCGTAGCCGGCGACCAGGACCACCCTCGGTCGGACACCCGGGGAGCCCCGGACGAGGTCCGGGGCTCCCGTGGGTCCGGGCAAGCGTGCCCGCCGTTGGGGCCGCGATCGGCCGGTACGGCTGACCGTCGCGTTGTCTACTAGGCGGGAGCTTCCCGTGACGAACGCCCCCTCACGGCGAGGTTCCTCTCCCGGTCGACCGCAGCTCCTGCCGCGGTCGCTCCCGGAGGGGCCGCCCCCTCGACCGTGGTGTCGTCCATCACCATGGTGTGGACGCAATCAGCACGGGCCGCAACCGTCAAGCCGCTGGCCCTCCCAGCGGGCCGGCGTTGCGCTCGCCGCGCGGTCGTTCGGCCTAACGGCCGTGAGCTGGTGGGAGCGGCGCCTCGCCATGAGCGACCCGACCGGCGACCACGGTGAGCAGGCAACGGGTCCCGCGTGGATCGTCGGCCGCGTAGGGATCACCCTCGAACACCGCCAGGTCGGCACGCATCCCGGCGCGCACCACCCCGACGAACCGGTCCTGGCGCGCCGCACTGCGACCGCCGAGTGTCGACATGGACACCGCCTCCAGCCGGCTGACCTCGTGCTCGGGGTGGGCGCGATGTTCTGCCGCGTGGATCGAGCCCCAGGGGTCCATCGGGGTCACGTTCGCATCGGATCCGAAGGCGATCCCCACGCCGCGGTCGGCCAACGCCCGGAACGGATTGGTCCACGCGGAGCGCTCGGCGCCCAACCGCTTCGCGTACATCCCGTCCGGTCCGCCCCACTTCGCCTCGAAGGCGGGCTGGGCGGAGATCACCAGGGCCAGTTCCGCGAGATCGTCGAGCAGGTCCGGGGGCATGACCTCACCGTGCTCGATCCGGTGACGGCCACGTCGCACGATCTCGCTGCGGTCCTCGTCGTCGAAGGCCTGGGCGACCTGCTGCCAGCAGCCGATGGCCTGGCGCAACGCCGCATCGCCGATGGCGTGGACCCCGCTCTGCAAGCCGGTGCGGGCGACCTCGGTGAACCACTCGATGAGCGTCTCGTCGTCCAGTTCGAGGTGGCCGCTGGTGCCTGGCCGGTCCGCGTACGGGGCGCACAGCGCGGCGGTGTGGGAACCCATGGAACCGTCGAGGAAGAGATCTCCCCCCACCGACCGCAGGTCGCGTTCGATCGGGACGCTCAGGTCGAGGCCGCCCCAGTAGGGGATCACCTCGATGGGCCACGGACCCTCCACCCAGGCATCGAAGTCGTCGAGGCCCATGATGTCCGGGCCACCCATCTCGTGCACCGAGCCGATACCGACGCTGGCCGCGCGCTCGACCGCCGCCGAGCGCGCGGACGCCAGTTCCGACGCGGACATCGCCCCGACCGACCATCGGCGCACGATGTGGTTGGCCTCCCGGCGCAGCAACCCCGTAGCCCCCTCGTCGCCGCTCTCCACGCCCTCGGCGCGGGCCAGCGGTGCCGCGGCGAGGGTCTGGCGATCGACGAGGCAGGCGTGACCGTCGACCTGCGACAGGAAGACCGCGCGCCCGGAGGCCGCGCGGGTGAGCTCATCCGGTGTCGGCAACGCATCGGGGAACAGGTGCGGGTCGAACCCGTGGCCCCAGATCACCCGGCCGGTGTGCTGCCCCGCGTAGGCCGCGACGGCGCGCACCAGCTCCTCGCCCGAGCGCGCCTCGCTGAGATCGAGTCCCGTGGCGGACAGGCCCGCCGGGGTGAGGTGGGCATGGGAGTCGACGAACGCCGGTCCGATCACGCAGCCCGGCAGGTCGAGACGATCCTGGTGCGGTGGCGCCTGCTCGGGATCATCACCGACCCAGACCACCCGGCTCCCGCGCACCACCAGGGCCCGGGCATGGACCCGACCGTGGCCGAGCGTCACCACCCGGTCCGCGACCAACAGCGAGCCCCGAGGGCCCGCGTCACGAGGATTCCGGGTGAGCCTGGGGACCGGCAGGGTGCTCGTCACGACGCGCTCCGAGGACACGTGTAGCGGCCGGATGAGGAGCTCCGACGCGTCCTTGCCCGCATCCTACGATGCGGCTCGCAGGTTCGCGCGTATCGTCCAGACCCGGATCGATTCATCCTGCACCGACCCCCGTGCTCATCACGAGCAGCAACGCTGATCCGAGGAAGAACCACAGCGCCGCCAGGGTGCGCGGACGCCCGACGGGCACGTGGCGGTACTCGTCGACCATGGCGAGCACGGCGGTCACCAGCGCCGCGGCCATGCAGGCGGCCGCGCCCATCACCAGCAGCACGGCGGCACCGGCCCGGCCCGAGGCGCCGAGGGCTCCGACCGCTGCCGCGCCGAGCAACCCGAGCAGCACACCACCGAGCAGCGTGCGGTAGCTCGCGCGCAGGCGGCGCCGATCGTGGTCCGACAGACCGGTGCGCGAACCGGTCACGCCCCCGCGGCCCTGGGCGCCGGGTCCCACCGGGCCATCCCCCGTACCCCGATCCTGGCCCCGATCCCGGCCCCGATCCCGGCTGGTCACCGACGGCCCCGGCTCCGGTCGGCGAGCTGCCGGCCGATGACCAGTCGCTGGATCTGGTTGGTGCCCTCGAGGATCTGCAGCACCTTCGCTTCGCGCAGGTACCGCTCGGCCGGGTAGTCGGTGGTGTAGCCCGCCCCACCGAGCACCTGCACCGCGTCGAGGGTGGTCTGCATCGTCGCGTCGGTGGCGAACAGTTTGCTCATGGCCGCGACCTCGGTCACCGGATAGCCCGTGCCGGCCCCCGCGACGCCGGCGTACGGGCCGACACCCGCCGCGTGGTCGCGCCGGTCCGCCGCCGACAACAACAGCGCTCGCGACGCCTCGGTGCGGGTGGCCATGTCGGCCAGCAGGAAGCTCACCCCCTGGAACTCGACGATCGGGCGCCCGAACTGTTCGCGTTCCCCCGCGTATCCCACCGCGACGTCGAGCGCCGCCTGGGCCAGCCCGACCGCGCACGCGGCGATGCCGAGGCGTCCTCCGTCGAGCGACGCCATGGCGAGGCGGAACCCGGTGCCCTCCTCGCCGCCGACCAGACGATCGACCGGCACCGGCGCGTCCTCGAAGATCAGCTGCGCCGTGGGCGAGGACCACAGACCCATCTTCGACTCGGGAGGCGCCACGGTCATGCCCGGCTGATCGGCGTCCACGATGAACGCGCTGATGCCCTTGGCCCCGGTGTCGCCGGTGCGTGCCATCACGAGATACCGGTCCGCCACACCCCCGTGGGTCACCCAGGCCTTCAGACCGTCGAGGCGGTAGTGCTCACCGTCACGGCGTGCCCGGGTGATCATGGCGGCCGCATCGGATCCGGACCCCGGCTCGGACAGCGCGTAGGCCCCCAGCGCGTGTCCCGCCACCATGTCGGGCACGAAGCGCTCGCGCTGTTCGGGGGTCGCGAACGTGTCGATGCCCCAGGTCGCCAGGGTGTGCACCGACAGGCCCATGCCGAGGGCGAGGGAACCCCGCGAGAGCTCCTCGAGCACGAGCAGGTAGGTCCGGTACGACACCTCGGACCCACCGACGGCGGAGGCGAACGGCAACCCCGTGAGATCCATACTGCCGAGCTGGTCGAACAGCGGACGCGGGAAGGTGTGGGAGCGCTCGTAGTGATCGGCGGCGGGTGCGACCTCGGTCCGGGCGAACCCCCGCACGAGTTCCAGTAACGACGTCTCCTCTTCCGATAGACGATGCATCAGGCGCCCCGGTTCCGGGCCGTGGTCGGGGTGAGCGACATCAACACCCGTCGCGGCTCGTAGCCCAGCGATTCGAGGAACGCCCGGCCACTGTGGTTGTCGTTGGCGACCGAGATCTCCACGACCGGGACCCGGGTGTCCTCGGCCCAGGACTGGATCGCGCGCAGCAGCGACTCGCCGACGCGTCGGCGACGGGCGTGGGACCGTGTGAACACCGGACCGATCGTGCAGCCGGTCGGGCGAAGCGTCCCGGCGGCGTAACCGAGCGGCTCGCGGCTCTCGGCGTCGGTCGCGATCCAGAAGATCCCACCCTGGGGCAGGGGCGGATTGGTCGGACCATCCAGGACGGTGTCCTGTTCGCGCTTGTACTCCACGGCCAGCGGGCGGATCTCCTCGATCCGTGCGCGGCGGACCTGTACCTCCCCGCCCGTCATCCCGTCACGCTCGCTGCCACCATCGCTGCCGCCATCGCTGCCACCGTCAGTCGCGTCCACCGTGTCGTCTCCCAACGTGCCGTCTCCCACCGCCGTGTCGGTCACGGCCTCGGTTGCTGCCATCGCGTGTGATCAGCCGCAGACCACGACCTCGTGCGGACGCAGGTTGAGCGGCTCGACCCCGTCGTCGGTGACCACCACGATGTCCTCGATCCTGGCTCCGTAGCGGTCCGGCACGTAGATGCCGGGCTCGACCGAGAACGCCATGCCCGGGGCGAGCAACTCCTCGTTGCCGGCCACGATGTAGGGCTCCTCGTGCTCCTCGATCCCGATGCCGTGCCCGGTCCGGTGCACGAACCGCTCGCCGTAGCCGGCGTCGGTGATCACCTCACGGGCCGCGGCATCGATCGACGCGGCCGTCACCCCCGGCCGGACCGCGCGGACCGCCGTGTCCTGGGCGTGCTCGAGGACCCGGTGCAGCGCCTCGTAGCCGTAGGGCAGCTCCCCGATCACGTAGTTGCGGGTCATGTCCGAGCAGTAGCCCGCGCGGGTGCCCCCGATGTCGACCACCACGGCGTCGCCCGGGGCCAGCACCCGCTCCCCGGTCTCGTGGTGGGGCGAGGCGCCGTTGGGGCCGGAGGCCACGATGATGAAGTTGATCTCGTCGTGGTCGACGAGGATCAACTCGGCGATGTCCCGGCCCACCTCGGCCTCGGTCCGACCCGCCCGCAGCAGCGAGGGCACCTGGGCGTGGACCGCGTCGATGGCGGTAGCGACCTCGCGTAGGGCCCGGACCTCCTCGGGGGTCTTGATCATCCGCAAGCGGCGCATCACCTCGGAGCCCGCGACGAAGGACGCGTCGGGCAGGGCGGCCTGCAGTCCCAGCGTGAACACGCTCCACAGGCGGTCCTGCACCGCCAGACGTTCGCCGGTCACGCCGCTCGCGGCGAGGTGGCCCGACACCAACGCGATCGGATCATCGGTCTCGGCCCAGGGCGCCAGGGCCACCCGCTGGCTCGCTCCGCTGTCGACAGCGCGAGGGGCCTCGAGCTCGGGGACCACCAACAGGGGCTCGCCCGCGGCCGGGACCACCAGCATCGTCAGCCGTTCGAGTGGCAGGGCGTGGTAGCCGACGAGGTAGCGCAGGTCGGCCGACGGGCCGACCAGCAGCGCTCCGACGTCCGAGTCGCGCAGCGCCTGCCGCAGGTGATCGAGCCGGTCATCCACCACATGGTTCTCCTGGTCACCGGCAGGATACGCGCCCGAGCCGGCGGGGCCCGAAGCGCGACACCCGCCTGCTGGGCACGGCCACCCGGCACCGTCGGTGCCCGGCGCTTCGAACGTCAGATCTTCAACCGCAACGCGCCGGGCAACATGTCGAAGCTCGCCGGGCTGGTTCCGAGGACCTCGCCGTCGGCCTCGATGCGTAGCGGGCGATCCGCATCGACGACCACGACCTGTGACTGCCACTCACGCACGTCGTCGCGACGCAGGTGCGTGCCGTGGCGCAGTTGCGGTTGCGCGAGCAGCACGTCCACCGGACGCCCCCCCCAGGTCTGGACGTTGAACCGTCCGTCGGTGGGAAGCGCCCGTGGGGCGACCTTGAGCCCGCCGCCGAAGAACTGGCCGTTGGCGATCACCACGTTGCACATCGGTTCGGTGACGGTCCCGTTGTCGACGGTGACCGTGGCGGTGACCCGCCGGAAGCTCGGGGCCGATCCGACGATGGCCGCGGCGTAGCGGGCCCGCCCGAGCCGTCGGGGCAGCCGGTTGGCGAGGTGGGTGACGGTCCCGCCGTAACCGGCCTCGGCCACGTTGGCGAACAGCCGGACCTGCACCGAGCCGTCCGGCTGGGTCGTGCGGGCCCGGCCGAGGTCGATCATCATGGTGTCGCCGGTCAGCAGGTGATCGGCGAGCACCTCCGGCGACCGGTCGAGCCCGAAGGTGCGCATCAGGTCGCAGCCACTGCCGTTGCCGACGACGCCGACGACCGGATCGTCGCCGAACACCTCGCCGGTCTCGGCATCGATCAGACCGTTGACGATCTCGTGCACGGTGCCGTCACCCCCGACCCCGACCACGAACCGCCGACCCGACAGCACCGCTTCGCGCGTCATCGGCCCGGCGTCGCCGGCCCGGGTGGTACGGGCGATGACGGGCTCGACCCCTCTGGCGTGCAGTGCCGCCACCAGGCGGTCGAGTACCTGCTGATCGCCGCGTCCCGCGCGCGGGTTGACCAACAGCAACGGGATCCCGAACGGCAACCTCGAGGGGTCGGTCATGCCTCGACGATCCCGCGCCGGAGCGCCTCGAGGGCCATGGCGGCCTCGGTGGTCAGGCCGGTGCGTCCGATCCCGCGCAACTGCCCCACGAGATCGGCGATCTGTTTGATGTTCCGCACGAAGTCCCCTCCGGTCAGGTCCAGGTGGCCGAGCGCGTCGTCGAGGTCGGCACCGGATGCCCAGCGGTACGCCGGTGCCACGAACCCGGCGTCCAACTCGCGCATGGTCGACCGTAGTCCAGCGCGTTGCTCGCGTTCGCGGAGTTCGTCGGCGAGCTCGAAGATGGCCTCGGTCGCCTCCTCGAGCCCGACGGTCGGCAACTCCGGGTGTTCGCTGGGTTCGCCGCCTCGGGTCTCGTAGAGGAACAACGCGGCGATGCCCGCCAACTCGGCGGATCCCAGCCCGTCGAGCAGCCCCCGCCGGACGGCTTCGGAGACGAGCAGATCCATCTCCGAGTAGATCCGCGCCAGCACCAGGCCCTCATCGGTCGGGGACGGTGCGTCGTCCACGTAGCCGAGCTCGGTGAGCACGCGCAGGATCCGGTGGAGCTGACGGACGAGCGACCCGGTCGCCCGGTTGATCTCCCCACGCAGCCGATCGGCCTGCGCGCTCAGATCGTCCGCGCGGTGTTGCCAACGTTCGTGTTCCGCGAGGTCGGGGCAACGGTGGCAGGGGTGGGCCCGGAGGCGCTCGCGGAGCTCGAGCACGGCCTCGGAGGGGCCGGGTTCCGGTTCCCGCCCCGGACCCGGCAGCGGGTCGGGATCGACCCCCGGGCGTAGGCTCACCTCGGCGTCATCCCCGCCGCCGTGGGCGCCCACCGGGATCTCGATCTGGGGCGGGTCGAGCCCGCGCAGGGTCGCGGCGAGCTCCCGGCGGTACTCCTTCTGGCGGGGGTTACCGGCCTTCGGCAGCCGGATGCGCTCCACCGGGCGGGGTGCACCGTCGAGTTCGCGCGGACCGACCTTGGTCAGGCTCCGATCGTCGGTGACCACCTGGAGCAGCGGGGTGCCCTTGCGGCTGATGTGGACCCCGATGACCACCGCCAGCCCGCGCCGGCCGATCCACGGCAGGTGCAGGACGTCGCCGGGTTCGAGCGCACCGATCGCCGCATGGACCTCGTCGTCGGCGCGACGTCGACGGTCCTTGGCCTCGGCCTTCTCGCGTTGGGAGGCCTCGCGACGCAGCTGCCAGTACTCGTCCCAGTCACCCGATTCGCACCGCAGGTGCTTGGCGTAGCCGCGCACGCCCTCGTCGAGTTCGCTCAGGCGTTCGGCCTTCTTCACCACGGAGTCGTCGGCCTCGAACTGCGCGAACGACGCACCGAGCAGCGCCTCCGCCTGCATCAGGTCGTGCCGGCGCAGGAGGTTGACCGCCATGTTGTAGGACGGTTGGAAGGAACTGCGCAGCGGGTAGGTCCGGGTGCCCACCAGGCCGGCGACGGTGTGGAAGTCGAGGTCCCGCTGGTAGAGCACCACCGCGTGGCCGACGGGGTCGATGCCCCGGCGCCCCGCGCGGCCGGTCAGCTGGGTGTACTCCCCCGGTGTGAGCAGGACATGGGATTCGCCGTTCCACTTCTCGAGGCGTTCGATGACCACCGTGCGTGCGGGCATGTTGATACCGAGCGCGAGGGTCTCGGTGGCGACCACGACCTTCAACAGGTTGCGCTGGAAGCAGACCTCGACGCACTCCTTGAACGCCGGCACCATCCCGGCATGGTGGGCGGCGATGCCGCTGAGCAGCGCGGACCTGAACTTCTCGTAGCCGAGCACCTGCAGATCGGCCGTCGGCAGATCGCCCAGCAGCGTGTCGACCAACACCGCGATCTCACGGCGCTCGCGGGCGTCGGTGAGCCGGACCCCTGCACGCGTCAACTGTTCGACCGCGTCCTCGCAACCCTTGCGGGAGAACACGAACACGATCGCCGGCAGCCACTTGCGCTCGGCCAACTCCGCGATCGCCATCGGCCGCGACGGCCAGCGCAGGCGCACCTCGGGGCCCATGCGGCGGCCCTTGTTCGACACCCGGTTGCGTTGCCGGGAGCGCCGCTCGAGCATCACCACCTCGGGGTTGGGTACCCCGCCCAGGGCCTGTGATGCGCGGTCCCGGTACTCCTTGCTGGCTCCGCCCTTGCGGCCCGCGCGGAAGGTGTCGTAGACGCGGTCGTTGACGAAGTAGTGGTGGCGTAGCGGGACCGGACGGGACTCCTCGATGACGATCTCGCAGCCGTCACCGCCCGCCTCGGCGCCCCCGGAGCCGCGCACCACGTCGAGCCACCGCCCGAAGTCCTCCGCGTTGCTCACCGTCGCCGACAGGGCCGCGAGTTGCACCGACGCCGGCAACTGGACGATGACCTCTTCCCAGACGGCGCCGCGGGAGCGGTCGGCCAGGTAGTGCACCTCGTCGAGCACGACGTGGCGCAGCCCCTTGAGCGTGCCCGACGACTCGTAGATCATGTTGCGCAGCACCTCGGTGGTCATCACCACCACCGGTGCCTCGCCGTTGATCGACCGATCGCCGGTGAGCAGACCCACCTTGTCCTCGCCGTAACGCTCGAGCAGATCGCGGTACTTCTGGTTCGACAGCGCCTTGATCGGTGTGGTGTAGAAGGCCTTGCCGCCGCTCTCGACCGCGTCGTGGCAGGCGAACTCGCCCACCACGGTCTTGCCCGCACCGGTCGGTGCCGCGACCAGTACCGACCGTCCGGCGCGCAGCGCGTCGATGGCCCGGAGCTGGAAGGGGTCGGGCTCGAAGCCGAGTTGCCCGACGAACCCGGCGATGACCGGGTCGGCGGCGCGACGCTCGGCGGCGCGTGCCGCCTGCTCCGCGACCGCGCCCGGATCGTCGAGGTTCGCCGTCTCGTCGCCCGCCTGCTCGTCGGGCGTCTGCTCGTCGGGCTCGGGTGCGGTGGGGGTCTCGTCGGGCACGGTGCCTCCGCGGTTGACGGGCGGCCTCGTGGCGAGGCTCGGATCGGACGGGGGTTCGCGATCGTCGATCGGCACGGGCGCGGCTGCCGGGCGCGGCCGACTCGTGCTACCGGCGCGGGCCCTCACCCGTGGGACCGCGAGGCTACGACCTCGGCCGAGTGCCGTGTGTCAGCCCTGCCGGCCGTCCCGGAAACTGCGGACCGGCGGAAGCGGGGAGACATCCGTGCGACGTCCACCGAGATCGCCGGTGGAGGCCCTCGCGCTCTGCATGAGTTGCTCGCTGCGGGCGCGCAAGCGACCCACCTCGGTGGTCAGGTCCCGCCGCGCGAGATCGTCCTCGACGGTCGCAGCGTGCCCGAGCACCTCGACCGCGTCCCGGGACAGCGACACCGCGGTGATGAACTGACGCTGCACGGGCCGGGCCGTCGACGGTAGATCCACCCCGGCCATGCGGACCAGGGCCTGATCGTAGGCTTCCATCCAGGCGTCCAGGTTCTCGACCACGACCCGATCGTCGCTCTCGCGCCGCAGCGCCACCAACCCCTCGGCGACCGCGGGCCGGCTATCGGCACCCGCGGTCCAGATGCCGTCGGATTCGAGGGCGATCGGTAGCACGCTCGCCTCGACGGCCGCACGCGCGTCGGGCCCGGGGCCGGGGGCCCCGGTACGACCGACCCACAACCCGAGCAGCAGGGCGACCAGCGCGATCAGCAACAACGGTCCCCAGCGTTGGCGGCGCGCCGCCAGTCGGAAGCGATCGAGGCGGTCCCGCAGTGATCTACGGGGTGGCTGGTCGGTGGTCTCGGCTTCGGCTGCCACCGTCACGCCGGCCGTGCAGCCCGCCGTCGCCGGCGTCGGCCGATGACCCACGCGACGCCGGTGGACAGTTCGTAGAAGAACCACATGGGCCCTGCGACCAGCAGCAGCGTCACCGCATCCGTGGTCGGGGTGATGATGGCCGATGCCGTGACCATCCCGACCACGGCGTAGGGGCGGGCCTTGCGCAGCCCCCCGGAATCGACGACCCCCACGAGCGTCAGCGAGATCAGGACCAACGGCAGTTCGAAGACCAGTCCGAGGGCCACACACATCGCGAGGAAGAAGCTGAGGTACTCCGTGGCCGAGAGCATCGGGGCGATCCTCGGACCGCCTAGCGAGAGCAGGACCCCGAGCGCCTGCGGGATGATCACGTAGGCGAACGCGATGCCGAGACCGAACATCAGTTGGCTGAGCACCACGAAGGGCAGGGTCGCTCGCCGTTCCCGCTGCGTCAGGCCCGGGGTGATGAACTTCCACAGTTGGTAGAAGATGACCGGCCCGCCGATGAACAACCCGATGACCAACGAGGTGCGGATCCGAACCGAGAAGGGCTCGAGCGGACGCAACGCGATCAGCGTGCAGGTGTCCTCGCCCCCGGCGGCGAGCACGGTGCAGTACGGCGCGATCAACCCGTCCAACAGGTAGGGGAACACCGCGTAGCCGATGGCCGTTCCCACGGTCAGCGCCAGCACCGAACGGAACATCCGCGTGCGTAGTTCACGCAGGTGCTCGATCAGCGACATGTCCCCGGAGCCGCGGGAGACCGCGGTGGGGTCGTCCTCGGCGATGGTCAGCGCTCGACGTCGCGGTCGACCGGGTCCGATGCATCCTCGTCAACAGCCTTGCCAGCAGCCGAGGAACCCGGTTCCTGGTCCTCGTCCTCCATCGACTCCGCAGCCTTGCGGAACTCCTTGATGGAGGTTCCGAGGGAGCCGGCAAGTCCGGGCAGCTTCTTCGCCCCGAAGAACAACAGCAGGATGGCGAAGACGATCAAGAGCTCCTGTACGCCCACGCGCAACACCTTCGGTCGGGGCAAGATCGTATCACGCACGCCCCCCACGAGGGAGGGCTCGACCACGGGCGAGGGCTCGCCTCACGATCTGCGGCGCTCGGTCCGTCGAGCGTCCCGCTGAGCGTCCCGTTGAGCGTCGAGGGCTTCCATGGCGTCCCCGACGCGAGCCAGCTCACGAGCGGTCACCTGCTGCTGCTCGGCGAGTCCGTCGAGCACCGGACGCACACGGGCCATCACGCGCGTGGCCTCACCGTAGGCACGCAGCACCCGTTGGACGAGCACGAGGACCACGAAGGCCACCACGAGCACGGTCGCCACCGCACCGACGACGAGCACGATCATCGTCGCGTTCGCCATCCTGCCTCCGTCATCGCCGGCCCGGGGGCGAGCCTAACGCCTCGACCCGCGTGACTGCGTCCCCGTCCGGTACGGCACGGGGACGCAGCGACGGTCCGGAACGGCCATGCCGCCCGGGAGAGGTTGCGGCAGGACCCGGACGGACCAGGCGTTCGCAGGAGTGGTCGGGCGTCACTCGATGGTGGCCAACAACTCGTCGAACCAGCCGTCGTGGCCGAGCTTCAGGTGCAGGTCGAGGAGATCGTCGGCGGTCAGGGCGCGGCCGTCGGCGGGCAGCTCCGGATGCGGAGGACGGTCATCCACCGGCACGGCCGCGGGCGCGGACGCGTCGTCGGCCTCCTCGACCGGGACGCCCCCGGTGGTCAACAGCTGCGCGATGCGTTCATCGGCCGGCTTGGTCACCACCTCGGTGCAGTCCGGGCAGTTGAACCGGTACGAGCTCTCGTCGCTGACGAGACCGTCGTAGGCCCGGACGACGTTGAGGACCACATCGTGCGGACGAAGGTCCACATCGCCACACGAGGGGCAGTTGGCGCGGATTCGGGTCACGGGAGCTCCTCCTGGCTGAGGCTCCTCCTCCCATCGACCGCACGGCATCCCGACTGAAGTCCCGGCCCGCCCAACGGACGACCAACTGACCGGACGCGTGACCTGCGCTCGACGCAGAGGGTTCACCGGCGTCGATGCCCGCCCCGCGCATCCCGATCGGACTCACCTGCGTCCGTAGCGCTCCCGTGCGCGCTGCGCCAGAGCGCTGACCTGCTCGCGCAGTCCGTCGGGGGCGATCACCCGCGCGTCACCACCCGCCATCAGCACCAGCCGGGCAACCCAGGCAGGCGCATCGGTACGGAAGCTCAACCGGGCTCCGCCGGCGTCCGTGGCCCGCACCTCGTCGACCGTGAGGGCGTCCTCGAGCCAGCGACCGCGTGCATCGACCTCCAGCACGACGGCGGTGTCGTCCGGGCCGGGGACGTAGCGGGGCGTCTCGAGGTTCGCGGGCCTGGGTGTGCGCGCGGGCTCGTCGGTGACCTCGAACGCCACGACGCGGTCCAACCGGAAGATCCGGCGGTCGTCGGCGTTGTGATCGTGGCCCTGCAGGTACCAGGTGCCGTCGACCACGTGCAGACCCCAGGGATCGAGCTCTCGCGGCGTCGGGGCGGCGTCCGCCCGCCCCTGGTAGCGAAGCCGCACCCGGCGCCCGGACACGACCGCCTCCCGCAGCGAGGCCAGCGATGCCGGACCCTCCGTGCCGAGCACGTCGGCGGCCTGTTCGGGCAGACCCACCGCGGCCCGGACCTTGCCGATCGCCGAGCGAAGCGCCGGGAGTTCGTCACCCAACACCTCGGCGACGGCGTCGACGGTGAGCACCAGGCGTAGCGCCTCCCCGGCGGTCGGACGCAGCGGACGCTTGAGTTCCTCGGCCATACGAACCACGACCCGGTCGGAGACCGTGGTGACCTCGAACAGGTCACCCCCACCGAGCCCGGGCAGCCCGCAGAAGTCGAGGTGGGCGAGGTCGGCACGGATCGTGTCGGGGGCCACGGCGAAGGTCTCGGCGATCTCGTCGATGCTCGCCCCGGGTCGTTCGAGCAGCCACGGGACCAGGGTCAGCATGCGGGCGACGTCCGCGGTCGCGCTCACTGAGCGACCTCCGTGACCGCGTCCAACGAGGCCATGACCGCCTCGCGCAACGATGCCGGCGCCAGGACGGTCACGTCCGCCCCCAGTCCCAGGATCCACGACCGGTCCCGGACCGGGTCCAGTTCGGCCAGCACCATCACGGGCTCACCCTCGTGGATCCGTCCGGTGGCCTGACCGCCGCGCAGTTCCACGGCCCAACGGGCGGCGGGCGCGACCGCCAGTTCGACCTCGACGCCTTCGACCTCCGGGCCCTGGACGGCTGCGGCGACATCCAGGTCCGAGGGACGCTCGAACGCGGCGGCCTCCCCGACCGCCACCGGCAGCTCGGTCATCCGGTCCAAACGGAACGCCCGCAGGGCATCGCGGTCGTGGTCGCGTCCGACGAGATAGCCCGCCGTCCGGCGTCGGACCACGGCATAGGGGTCGATCGTGCGCACCCCGGTCACGCCCGCGGCGGTTCGGTAGGCGAAGCGCACCGCGGTCCGATCGAGGATGGCATCGGCCACCGCCCCCACGGCTTCGTCCGCGAGCTCGACCCGGGTGGTCGGCTCGGGCAGCTCGGCGGGATCGGGCGCTCGGGCCGCCAACTTGGCCAGCGCCAGAGGTGTGCCCTCCCCCCCGGTCAGGCGCACGGCGAGCGCCAGGGCCGCGACCTCCTCGGCGGTCAGATCGACGTCGGGCAGTTCGTACTCGCGGCGAACGACCCGGTAGCCGACCTCGTCACTGAACGGCAGCGGCAGCGTGGCGATCGGCACGCCGAGGCGGCGGAGTTCGTCCTTGTCACGTTCGAACATCCGACGCGCGGCGCGCTGATCGGCCTGGTCGTAGTACCCGGTACGCCGCTTGAGCTCGGCGAGGCTCATCGGCTGGTTGGTCTCGAGGAGCGCGACGGTGAGGTTGACGAGCCGTTCGACCTTGGCGGTCACCGCTGCGTCCCGGGGTCCGACCTTCCGAGCACGCCGGGGTCAGGACCGGGGTCGCGATCACCGGTGCCGTCCATCGCGGAGATCAGCCGGTCGACACGCTCGTCGTCGCTGCGGAACGGGTCCTTGCACAGCACGGTGCGCTGCGCCTGGTCGTTGAGCTTCAGGTGGACCCAGTCGACGGTGTAGTCGCGCCGGTTGGCCTTGGCGGCGGTGATGAAACGGCCGCGCAGCGCTGCCCGGGTGGTCTGTGGCGGCGTGATCATCGCCTGGTCGATGTCCTCGTCGGCGATCAACCGTTCGACCCGACCCTGACGCATCAACAGGTGGTACAGGCCGCGGTCGCGGACCACGTCGTGGTAGGCGAGGTCCAGCATCTGGACCTTGGCGTGACCGAGGGGCAGGTCGTGCTTGGCGCGGTAGGAATCGATCAGCTGGTACTTGGCCACCCAGTCGAGCTGCCGGCCGAGCGACATCGGGTCGCTGGCGAGCTTCTCGAGCACGTAGCGCCACTCCGCGACGACCCGCTTGGCCTCCTCGTCGGTGTCGTCGCTGGCCTGGACGAACCGCTCGACACGCTCCAGGTAGGCGTGCTGGATGTCGAGCGCGCTCATCTCCCGACCGTTGGCGAGCCGTACGCGCCGCTGGCCGGTCATGTCGTGGCTGATCTCGCGGATCGCACGGATCGGGTTGTCGAGCGACAGGTCGCGCATGACCGACTGTTCCTCGAGCATCCGGAGCACCAGGTCACAGGTGGCCACCTTCAGCCACGCGGTGTACTCGCTCATGTTCGAGTCGCCCACGATCACGTGCAGCCGCCGGAACCGTTCGGCGTCGGCGTGGGGCTCGTCGCGGGTGTTGATGATCGGACGCGAGCGGGTGGTGGCCGACGACACGCCCTCCCAGATGTGTTCGGCTCGCTGCGCCAGTGAGTAGATGGGGCCGCGGGGTGTCTGGAGGACCTTGCCGGCGCCGGCGAACAGCTGCCGGGTCACGAGGAACGGGATCAACGCCTCCGCCAGGCGCTGGAACTCCCCCACGCGTGCCACGAGGTAGTTCTCGTGGCAGCCGTAGGAGTTGCCGGCCGAGTCCGTGTTGTTCTTGAACAACGAGATGCGTCCGGCGATCCCCTCCTCGGCCAGACGTTGCTCGGCCGAGATCACCAGTTCCTCGACGATCCGCTCCCCCGCCTTGTCATGGGTCACCGCCTGCAGCGGCGAGTCGCACTCGGGGGTCGCGTACTCCGGGTGCGAACCCACATCGAGGTAGAGGCGTGCACCGTTCTCCAGGAAGACGTTGGACGAACGCCCCCAGGACACCACACGCCGGAACAGGTACCGGGCGACCTCGTCCGGACTGAGACGTCGCTGACCCTGGAACGTGCACGTCACGCCGTACTCGTTCTCGATGCCGAAGATCCTGCGGCGCACGCTGACCCTTCCGCCGACCCGCTCGAGGCCGGGCTGATTGCGATGGTGCCTCATCCAGGCTCGGCATGCGCGCCTGGCCGGCTCTCAGGCACCCATGGCGTCGCGCAGCGCCTGGTCGCGCAGGCGGAAGAACCGGCGTCGATCGCGGGTCGCATCGAGGCCCGAGACCTCCAGCACGTCGGAGGTCAGTTCGCGCCCGGCAGCCTCCGACAGGGCCCCGACCGCACACTGCACGGCGGCATCCCGGGTGAACCCCGCTTCCCAGTGCCGCTCCAGCGAGGCGGTGAGCGGCTCGGTCTCCCCGCCGATGGCCACGAAGCGGTGCTCGTCGACGATGGAACCGTCGTAGAGGATGTGGAACAGCTCCAGGGAGGTGTCCTCGTCACGGTCGGTGCCGATCCGCTCGTCGACCTGGGCGATCAGCAACTCGACCTCGAAGGGCTTGTCCCCACCCATGAAGCTCGCGCCGAGCGCCTGCGAGTAGGCGTTGGCCAGCGGTTTGGCCGTGACGTCCTCACGGGCGTACTGGTAGCCCTTGACGTCGGCCAGACGGATGCCCGCCACCCGCAGGGACTCGAACTCGTTGTACCGACCCACGGCGGCGAAGGCGATCCGGTCGTAGATCTCGGAGGTCTTGTGCAGCGATCCCGACGGGTTCTCGCCGGCGAACACCACCCCGTCGCTGTATTCGACCGCGACCAGCGCCCGGCCCCGGGCGATGCCCTTGCGGGCGTAGTCGGCCCGGTCCTTCATCAACTGTTCGGGTGCGACGTAGAAGTTGGCGGCCACGGCAGCTCCACTCGGGGGTCGGGGGTCGTCGAGGGTCGGGGTCGGGGGTCGTCGGGGGTCGGTGGTCCGGGACGGCGTCAGCGTGCCGGTCGGGCGGTCGGTCAGCGTGCCGGGCGGCGCGCCTCGACCACGGCCTCGATGGTGGCGGCCACGACCTCGTCGTCGAGTTCGCGGTAGCCGTCGGCATCGATCACCGCCACGATCGGATAGATCCGCCGGATCAGATCCGGTCCACCCGTCGCGCTGTCCTCCTCCGCGGCGTCGTAGAGCGCCTCGACCGCGGTGCGCACCGCGGTGTCGGTGTCGCTGTCGCGGTCCGCCAGGCGCTTGAGGGTGGCACGGGCCGCCAGCGAACCGCTGCCCGTGGCCGCCTGGTCGGTGGCGAGGTACCGGCCACCGGCCGGGTCGTACTCGAAGATCTTGGGGACACCCGTGCGCTGGTCCACCCCACAGAACAGCGGGACCACGACCAGCCCCTGCATCGCCATCGGCAGGTGGGCGCGCACCATGCCCGCGAGCTTGGTGGACTTGCCCTCGAGCGACAACGGCTCGCCCTCGACCTTCTCGTAGTGCTCCAGTTCGGTCGCGAACACCTTGGCGAGCTCCATGGCCGGTCCGGCCGCCCCGGAGATCGCGATGGCCGACGCGGCATCGGCCGGGAAGACCTTGCGCATGTCGCCACGGGAGATCTGGTTCCCGGCGGTCGCACGCCGGTCGCCGGCCATGACCACCGATCCGGCGGCGACCACGGCCAGCACGGTGGTGCCCTCGACGAGCAGGTGGCGCAGATGCTCGGGGATGGCTCCGGCCATCACCGGCGGCACCGCATCGGGGGCATGACGCCGGAGGGTCTCGAAGAACGAACTGCCGCCGGACGCGAACGGGTGCGGCAGTCCGGCCAGCAGCTCGTTGGGGTGGGACGTCACGGCGAGCGCTCCTCGGTCGGCCTGGTTGGATGGCGAGCGTAGGGTGACACGCCCGGCCGCGGTCGCAGCACGTGTCGTCCACCGCGACGGACGGCCCCCACAGGAGCGCGCGGCACCCGTAGGCTGCGGCTGCGACGGGAGGCAGGACATGGACGAGGCCACGATCGGCGAGGTCCGGCTCGAGGTCCGGATGGGCGACATCGCCGCGCAACACGACCTGGAGGCGGTGGTCAACGCCGCCAACGCCCAGCTGCAGCCGGGTGGTGGGGTGGCCGGTGCGCTACACGACGCCGCCGGCCCCGGTCTGGCGCGGGAGTGCGCGCCGATGGCGCCGATCGAGCCGGGCGAGGTGGTGATCAGCGGAGGCCACGACCTGCCGAACCCGCACGTGCTCCACGCGCTCGGACCGGTCTACGGCCAGGACCAGCCGAGCGAGGAACTCCTGGCCGCCTGCTACCGCGATGCGCTGCGGTTGGCCGACGAACACGAACTCGGTTCCGTGGGGTTCCCCGCGATCTCCGCCGGAGCGTTCGGCTATCCCCTGCAGGAGGCGGCCGAGGTCGCGGTGCGCACCGTTGCCGAGCTGGCACCCCGGCTCGGACGCGTGCGGCTGGTCCGCTTCGTGCTGTTCGCCCCCCGCGAACACGAGGCGTTCAGCGAGGCGTTGGCGACCAACACCGGGAGCTGATCCCGACACCCGGACCCACACCCCGTACCACACCCGAACCCGGGGGTCGGGGCCGGCGTGCCGTGGCGGGATCACCCC
>PWLR01000264.1 GCA_003558435.1 Nitriliruptoraceae bacterium
AGTTGGTGTGTCGTGGAGTTGGTGTGTCGTGGAGTTGGTCGGTCGTGGGTCGATCGGGGATCTGCGCGCCGTGCCGTGAGCTTCGATCGACAACCTAGGGTGCGGCTTGGTCGTTCGCCCGGTCACGCCCGGTCGAACGGGCCCTCCCGCAGCCATCACGACGCGAGGGCACGGCACTTCGGGCATCCGTTCGGATGGCCGTTCGGATGGTCGGAACGAGTGGTCCGATCCGGTGTCGGACACGAACGTCGTCCCGGCTGCCGGAGCGTCGCCGCACCGGGCGCCGTGGCGCGGACATCGCAGGGACCGATGTCCCCCGGCCACGACCCAGTTGGACTGGCTCCAGGATGGCTCTGGAGCGTCCCGGCGGCACGGTGAGCTGTTCTTCGGGTGTGTCACCGCCTGGCACCCGGAGTCTACGAGTGCCAGGGCGGTACCCTCCGGTGCCGTCCCCGTACCGAGCGTCCCGCACCGGATCCCGACCGTCGACCCGCCCCGAGGAGGTGCCCATGTCCGACGAACCGTCCCACCGTCCCCCCGGGTCCGATCCCTCGCGGCTGCCGGATGTGAAGCAACTGATCGGTGATGCCGACGAGGCCGTGCGCGTCCAGGTGGAGGTGTCGGCCGAAGCCACGGCAGCCGCCCGGACAGGCGAAGGCCCGGGGACGCTCGACGCCCCGGTGTCCGACGACCTCGACATCCGCAAGCTGGCGATCCTGCGCGCGGTGGTCACGGAGTACGTGGCCAGGGGCGAGCCCGTCGGCTCGAAACGGGTCGTCGAGGTGGCACGACTCGACGTCTCCGCCGCGACCGTACGCAACGAGATGGCCGCGCTCGAGGAACTCGGGTACATCGCGCAACCGCACACCTCGGCCGGTCGGGTGCCGACCGATCTCGGGTACCGGCGGTTCGTCGACGACCTGCGTGACAACCCGGAACTCGATGACCCACGTCGCGAGCTGGTGCAGGAACTGCTCGGCTCCGCCCGCGACGTCGAGGACCTGTTGGCCCGCACCTCCTCGGTGCTCAGCCAGTTGACCCGGCTGGTCTCCCTGGTGATCGCCCCGGCGATCGATGCGTCACGTCTCAAGCTCGTCGAACTCGTGGGCCTCAGTCCCGGGTCGGCCCTGCTGCTGATGGTGGCCGACACCGGCCGGGTCGAGAAGCGTTCCGTCGATCTTCCGGCCTCGACCACCGAGGCCGACCTCGCGCGTGTGCGCGTCGTCCTGGGCGAGCACGTCCGAGGTCGTCGCCTGGGGGAGGTGCACGCTGCCGTCAACGCGATCGTCGACGACGCACCGGTGGATCTGCGTGAGGTACTGCTCGCCGTGGCGGACGCCACGGCGGTGGATCTCGCCGATGACACCGTCCACCACGTGTTCGTCGGTGGACAGGCGTCCCTGGCCGGCGACGAGACCTTCGAGCGCGAACATCTCTCCCGCATGTTGCAGCTGCTCGAGGAACGCGCCACCCTGGCGAGACTGCTCTCGGATGCGACCGCCGACAACGCACCGACCGTGCGCATCGGCGGCGAGAACCAGGTCGAGGATCTGCGCGCCGCATCGTTGGTCGCGCAGCGCTACCAACTGGTGACCGCGGGTTCCCTCGGCGTACTGGGTCCGACGCGGATGGACTACGCGGGGGTCCTGGCCACCGTCCGCGCGGTCGCCGATCAACTCCAGGAGACGCTGACCGACCTGTCGAACTGACCCGCGAGGCTCCCCAGTCACCCACGTCCCTTCCGCACCCTGTTCCATCTTCCCCGTCTTCCGTCCTGCGAGGCACCGGTGTCCGACCTCTACGACCAGCTCAATGTCCCGCGCGACGCGTCCGCCGACGACGTCAAACGCGCCTATCGCCGCAAGGCCCGCGAACACCACCCCGACGCGGGCGGTGACGAGGAGACCTTCAAGGCCGTCACCCACGCCTACACGGTGCTGGCCGATCCCCAGACCCGGGCGCGCTACGACCGCACGGGCGACGACGGCACCCCGCGGTCCCGCGGCGCCGGTCAGGACCCGTTCGGTGGCTTCGGCGGTGGAGGCTTCGGCGGCGGCATCAACGATGTGATCGATGCGTTCTTCGGCTCCGCCTTCGGCGATGCGGCGGCGGGTGGGGCCCGAGGGGGCCGGGTACGCACCCAGCCGGGCCGGGACGTGCTGGTGGTCGTCGACCTCACCCTGGAGGAGGTCGTGACCGGCGTCAGCCGGGACCTCGAGGTCGAGGTCGCCCGCACCTGTGACGACTGCGGGGGGTCGGGCTCGCTGGACGGGTCCGGCCCGGCGCGGTGTGGCGATTGCGGTGGTCACGGTCAGGTCCAACGGGTCGTGCGGACCGCGTTCGGTCAGCTCGCGACCGCCGCGCCGTGTGCGGCCTGTCAGGGCACGGGACGCAACGTGAGCGATCCGTGCCCCGGCTGCGCGGGCGAGGGACGTCGGGCCACGAAACGCACCTTGCAGGTCGACCTCCCCGCCGGTCTGGAGGACGGCGACCGGATCCCGGTCCGCGGGGAGGGCGAGTCCGGCCGGCAGGGAGCGCCTCCGGGCGACCTGTACGCGCAGGTCCGCGTCGCCCCGCACCGGGTCTACGAACGCCAGGGCCGTGACCTGGTCGCCGAGGTGACCGTCCCCGTGACCCAGGCCGCGCTCGGCGGCACCCTGGCCGTGCCCACCGTCGATGGTGACGAGGTCGAGGTCCCGGTGCCCGCCGGCACCCAACCCGGCGACGTGCTCAGCGTGCGCCGGGCGGGACTGCCCGTGCGCGGCGGTGGCCGTCGGGGCGATCTGAAGCTGGTCGTGCGGGTCGAGGTGCCGACCGGCCTCGATCATGCCCAGCGCGAGCTCCTGGCCGACCTGGCCGAGCTGCGGGGCGAGCCGCTGGCCGCGACCGGCAACGGCCTGTTCACACGCCTGCGCGACGCGATCCAGCGTTGAGCGGGGTGTGAGTCTCGTCCCGTTCGTCCACCTCGATGTCGAGCTGCGAGACGCCCAGGTGGGCGACCGTGTCGCGTTGTCGACCGCGGAGCGGCATCACCTGACGCGGGTGTTGCGCCTGCCCGCCGGCGCCCGGGTCGAGGTCACCGACGGTCGAGGGGCGATGGCCGAGGCCACGCTCGGTGACGAAGGCGTCGAGCTCGCCGGACCGGTGCGCCGGGAGCCTGCGCGCACGCCACGACTGGCGGTCGCGCAGGCGCTCCCGAAGGGCCGGAAACTCGACGAGGTCGTCCGCCAGGTCACGGAGTTGGGCGCCGACGAGGTGATCCCGGTCCTGGCCGAGCGCAGCGTCGCGAGACCGCCGAGCGAACGCACCGGCAAGCTGCGGACCCGTGCCCAGGCCGTGGCCCGGGCGGCAGCGGAGCAGGCTCGCAGCCCGTGGCGGACCGTGGTGACCCCGGTCGTCGACACCGCGTCGCTGGCAGGCGCCGTCGCCGGTGCCTCGCCGCCCGGGACCCGCGAAGCGTTGCTGGTGGCGCACCTCGATGCCCCCGCGCTGCCGGTGGTCCTGGCGAGCCTGGCACCCCTCGAGCGTCTCACGATCGCCATCGGTCCCGAGGGTGGCTGGAGCGACGCCGAGGTGGCAGCGCTCCGTGCCGATGGCGCGGTCGTGGTGGGGCTCGGTGGCACGGTGCTGCGGACCGAGCACGCGGCCGCGGCGGCGCTGGCGGTCGCGGGCGCGGTGCTGGGCCGTTGGGGCTGATCGGCACCGAGCGAGCTTCGCGCGTCCATCGCGCGCCCGATGGACGCGGAGCGGCCGTTCTCTCACTCACCGTAGGGGAGCGTCACGGAGCGTCGGAGTCGCTCGCCACGAGGGGTGAGCGCCTCTACGTTGGCGTTCGTGCGGTGATGGCCGCGAGCATGGCTGGTGCGCAACAGCCAGACCCTGGCCAGGTAGCGGCCTGGAGGTCCGTGGTGACGACGAACGACGATGAGCGATACGCGGTGCGACTCGGCGACCGGCTGCGTCGGGTCCGGCAGCAGCAGGGCCTGTCGCTCCATGACGTCGAAGCACGCAGCAGCGGTGACCTGAAGGCCAGTGTGGTCGGCGCGTACGAGCGCGGCGAGCGGGCGGTGTCGATCACCCGACTGCATCGCATGGCCGATTTCTACCGGGTCCCGGTCGCGGAACTGCTCCCGGTCCCCGGGGTTCCCGCCAACATGGCCACCGAGGCCGCGCCCGAACTGGTGATCGACCTGGTCGCCCTCGAGGCGCGGCGCGACACCGAACCTGCGCTGGCGCGGTACGCGGAGGCCATCCAATCCCGCCGTGGCGACTACAACGGTCGGGTGTTGACGGTGCGGGCCGCCGATCTCGAGATGCTGGCGGCCATCCTCGCTGCGAGTCCCGAGGAGCTCCGTTCGCGGCTCGCGGCGACCGGCATCGTTCGCTGACCGGCATCGTTCGCTGACCGGTATCCTGCGTCGGACAACCACCCGGCCCATCGCAGGAGCATCGTCACCTCGTGACCAGCAGCACGCCGTCCTCGACCGCTTCGTCCGCCTCGCTGGAGCCGGGACCCACGGACGGTCCGAGCCGCCCCGACGAGCGTGGGGCCGCGGTGAAGGTGCTGGTCCCCGGCGAGCACGCGATGGTCTCGCTGCTCGGTACCCGTGACGAGTTGCTGAAGGTCGTCGAGGACGCCTTCGCCGCCACGATCCACGTTCGCGGCAACGAGATCACGATCCGTGCCGCCGATCCGGCCGAGACGGCGCGGGTCGCGCGGATGTTCGAGGAACTCGTGCTGCTGCTCGATCGGGGGCAGTCCGTCGATCGCGCCATGATCCGTCAGATCGTGCGCATGATCCAGGCGGACGGCGACGAGCGGCCCTCCGATGTGCTCTCCGAGGCGCTGATCACCCACCGCGGCCGCACCATCCGGCCGAAGACGCTGGGCCAGAAGCGTTACCTCGATGCGATCCGCGGCAACACGGTGACCTTCGGCATCGGGCCGGCCGGTACCGGCAAGACCTATCTCGCGATGGGCGCTGCCGTTCAGGCACTGCGCTCGAAACAGGTCAACCGGCTGATCCTGACGCGGCCGGCGGTCGAAGCCGGCGAACGCCTCGGGTTCCTGCCGGGGACGCTGCACGAGAAAATCGATCCGTACCTCAAGCCGCTGTGGGACGCGTTGCACGACATGATGGAAGCGGAGGAGCTGATCGCCCACGTCGACCGCGGGACCATCGAGGTCGCCCCGCTGGCCTACATGCGTGGCCGCACCCTCAACGACGCGTTCATCGTGCTCGACGAAGCCCAGAACACCACAGCCGAGCAGATGAAGATGTTCCTGACCCGGATCGGCTTCAACTCCAAGGCCGTGGTCACCGGCGACATCAGCCAGGTCGACCTGCCCAGCGGCAAACGGTCGGGGCTGAAGGTCGTGCGCGAGATCCTGGAAGGGTTGGAAGGGGTCGCGTTCGCGCGGTTGGAGGCCGGCGACGTGGTGCGCCACCACATCGTGCAGCGCATCGTCGAGGCCTACGAGATCTGGGACGTGGCCCAGGAGGAGGCGCAGGCGGCGCGTGACGAAGCTCGCGCCGTCTCCCGTTCCGCTGCGGCCGACGCCCGACTCGATCGCAACGGGGGCTGAGATGGCCGTGTTCCTGGCGGACGAACAAGACCTCGAGGTCGACGGCGACGATCTCGTGCGCCTCAGCCGGCACGTGCTGGACGAGCAGCGGGTGCCCTCCGAGATGGAGGTCGCGTTGCTGCTCGTCGACGAGGCGACGATCGCCGGGCTCAACAGCCAACACCTCGGGAAGACGGGTCCGACCGACGTGCTGGCGTTCCCCATCGACGAACCGGGGGAATCCCCGCCCGACACCCCGTCGATCCTCGGTGACGTCGTGCTGTGCCCTTCGGTGGCCTACGCGCAAGCACCCGAGTTCGATCGATCGCCGCACGAGGAACTCCGCCTGCTGACCGTGCATGGCCTGCTGCACCTGCTCGGGATGGATCACGCGGACACGGACACGGAACGGGAGATGTTCGCGCTCACCGACTCGTTGCTCGCCTCGGACCTCGCGTCCCGGGACCGAGGGACGTGAGCCGCCGCTCGAGTTCCCGGTGACCGTCCTCGCTCCGGACCTGGCGTTGCTGCTGACCGCCGTCGCGTTGCTGCTCGTGACCGCCTATCTGGCGGCCGCCGAGACCGTGTTGAGTCGGCTCAACGTGGTGCGCGCGTTGCGGCTCGAAGACGAGGAAGTACCCGGGGCCCGGCAACTGCTGTGGGTCACCGAGCACCGGGCGAGTTCGCTGAACGTGTTGCTGATGCTCACCGTGCTCGTCCGCGTCGCCCTCGCGGCGGTGGCCGTCGTGCTCGGCGTGCGGCTCGGCAGCGGCGCGGCGATCGTCGCCGCCGTCCTGATCGTGGCGCTCCTCAGCCTCGTGATCGGCGAGGTGACCCCCCGGACCCTGGCGCTCCGCCACCTCGAGGCCACGGGGTTGCGCCTCGGGACCCCGACCCGGTTGCTGGTGCGTCTGCTCGCCCCCGTCGCGCAGGTGATCGTCGGACTCGGCCGTGCGTTGGTGCCCCAGCGCGACGAGGTCTCCGGCCCGTATGCCTCCGACGACGAGCTCCGCCAGCTGGAGGCCGACGAGGACGAACAGGACGACGAGCTCGACCCGGAGGAGCGGGCCATGATCCGTTCCATCTTCGAGCTCGCGGACACCATCGTGCGTGAGATCATGACGCCCCGTCCCGACATGGTCACCGTCGCTTCCGAGGCCACGTTGCGCACCGTGGTGGACACCATCCTCGAGCGGGGGTTCTCGCGGCTCCCCGTCCACGATCCGGACGACACCGACACCGTCGTCGGGGTGGTCTATGCGAAGGACGTGCTCCGCCAACTGGCGGCCGGTCCGGTGGACGGCGCTCTCGATACCGTGGATTCGTGGTCGGAGCTGGTCCGACGCCCGACCTTCGTCCCAGAGACCAAGCGGTGTGACGAACTCCTCCGCGAGCTGCAGACGGGGACGGTGCACCTCGCGTTGGTGGTCGACGAGTACGGCGAGCTGGTCGGGCTCGTCAGCATCGAGGACATCCTCGAGGAGATCGTGGGCGAGATCGTCGACGAACACGACCACGAGGAACCCCTGGTCGAGCCGCTCGAGGACGGCTCCCTGCGGGTCGATGCCCGGCTGGGCGTCGACGACCTCAACGAACTGCTCGGCACGAGTCTGCCCGAGGAGGGGTGGGACACCGTCGGGGGTCTGGTCTTCGGGACGCTCGGACGGGTCCCGATCGAGGGGGAGACCGTCGAGTTCGAGGGGACCTCGATCACCGTCGAACGGGTCCAGGGCCGGCGCGTGGGCAAGGTCATCGTGCGGCACGGGCTCGCGGAGAGCGAAGGCGAGGACGCCGCCGATCCCGAGGCCGAGGCCGACACCGTCAACGCCCGCGGATCCGCCCGGTCGTCCTCGCGCGGCTGACCCGACCGGCGAGCTCGCCCGACCCCGGCCGAACGTCGCTGCCGGCGCGGCGCGGTTCCGGTCGACTGGGGCTGCGCCACGACTCGACCCCGTGCGCATGCCAGCTCTCGACCCCGACCGAACGGAACCTGCCCATGCCGGCCACGCCCGACCGCGGTGATGACAGCTTCGAAGTCGACCGCCATATCGACGACCAACCCGTCCGTGACGACCTGATCGACCCGGACGACATCGATCCGTCCCGCGTCGAGGGACCGACGATGGACGAGGAGGTCGGCCAACTCCCGCTGGAGGAGGAACTGCCGGAATCGCAAGGGGTGAGCGCGTTGGACGCCGAGCGCTTCACGGAGGACGCGAAGGCCGGCCCCCGGCTCGCCGACGAGGCTTCCGAGCGCTGGGGGATGGAGGACGAGCTCGTCGAACCCGTCGAGCCGGAGGTCCTCGACGAACTCGGCCCCGTGGAACCCACCGACACGCCCTGATCGGTCGCATGGCGACGTAGGCTGTGGCCCACCCGGATCGACCGGACCATCCACGAGACGAGCACGCCATGAAACCCGACCCGGATCGCGTCCGTTCCGGAGGACCCGCACCCGACGTGGCCGAACTGCTCGGTCAGGCCCGTCAGGTCCGGGAGCGGGCCTACGTGCCGTACTCGCGGTTCCGGGTCGGTGCGGTCGTGGTCACCGCGGACGGCCGGCGCTTCGAGGGCGCCAACGTCGAGAACGCCTCCTACCGGCTGACGAGCTGCGCGGAACAATCGGCCATCAGCGCGATGGCCTCGTCGGGATCGCGCGGTCCGATCACGACGGTCGCGGTGATCGCGGACGGTGACGCTCCCTGCACGCCGTGTGGGGCCTGCCGTCAGACGATCCTCGAGTTCGGGCCCGATGCGGTCATCCACGCCAGTGGCGAGGGCGGCCGCACGCTGACCGCGACCATCGCCGAGTTGCTGCCCCATGGCTTCGGTGCGGCCAGACTCGCCGATGGCCACGACGTGGCGGCCTCGTGAGCGGGCGCAGACGGCGGGAGGCCGATGATCTCGATGTCGCCACGGTCCTGGCCGGTCTGGACGACGAGGTTCCCGAGGGGCACCGTTCCGGGCTGATCGCGTTGGTGGGTCGTCCGAACACGGGCAAGTCGACGTTGCTCAACCACATCGTGGGCGAGAAGGTCGCGATCGTCACCCCGGTGCCGGGTACGACCCGCAACACCATCCGGGGCGTGTTGACCCGCGACGACGCGCAACTGGTGTTCCTCGACACCCCGGGGTTGTCGAAACCCCGCACCCTGCTGGCCCGCCGGTTGAACGAACTGGTCCGCGACACCTGGGCGGGTGTCGACCTGATCTGCTTCCTCGTGGACGTGGCCGACGGGGTGGGTCGTGGGGACGAGTTCCTGGCCCAGGAGTTGCGCGGCGTGACGACACCGATCGTGGCGATCGCGAACAAGGCCGACCTGGTGCCCGGCAAGGAACGCATGCTCCCACAGCTCGCCCGGCTCTCGGCCCTGCTCGGCGAAGGCCGTCAGTTCACGGAGATCGTTCCGGTATCCGCCGCGACCGGTGACAACGTCGATCACCTGCTCGACGTGCTGGTCTCGCACCTGCCGGAGGGCTCGCGGCTGTTCGCCCGGGGTGACGTCTCCGATCAGCCCGAACGCCAGCTCGCCGCGGAGATCCTGCGCGAGAAGTTGATCGCCCGGGGCAAGGACGAGCTGCCGCACTCGATCGCGGTCACCGTCGACGAGGTCGTGCCGGACGACGACCGTGACGACCTGCTCCGGATCGAGGCCGTGATCCACGTCGAACGCGACTCGCAGAAGGGGATCGTGATCGGCAAGGGCGGCGCCAACCTCAAGGCCGCGGCCACCGAGGCCCGGCGCGAGTTGGAGGTGATCTTCGGCGCCAAGGTGTTCCTCACCACCCATGTGAAGGTCGCCAAGGAGTGGCAGCGCGACAGCAAGCAGCTGGGGAGACTCGGCTACTGATGGACGGCCCGGTACTGCTGCAGACCGGTCCCGAGACCTTCCAGGTCATGCTCGGTCACGGGCGCCGGGTCGCGGCCCGGCTCGCGCACCACACCCGACGCGGGCTCGGGCTGCAGGGGGTGCCACCCTTGACCGTGGCCACGGAGATCGTCGCGTTCCTGCTCGAACGTGAGACGATCGACACCGAACAGGGCGACGAACTCGAGCTCGGGGCTGCCGCCGGCCGCTATCCGGAGTTCGTCGACGAGCTCCGCAGCCGGTTGTCGTGACCGGCCGGCCCCCGGAGCGGACCACGGAAGTAGGGTGCGCATGGAGCTCGAGGTGACCGAGATCGTTCCCGGCGAGCTCGACGTGGTCGCGGACCGCCGTCGTCATCGGGTCGTGATCCCCGCGGGGGTGGGGATCCCGGGGCTCGACGACGAGGACCTCGCCGCCGGGATCGTGCGGGAACTGCTCCTCCGCGACGAGGAGCTCACCGACGTCATCGATGTCAGTGGGCTGCTGCGCACGAGGCCGCAACTGCTCGAGGCGGTCGCCCGCCGAGCGGAGCAGGAAGGCTGATCCGCCCTGCCGCGTGGTGTGCGACCCATCGGCTCGAGGGGTGGGTACGAACGCGGTGGGAGGCCGCGGGTTCGGCACGTGAGCGGAGCGACGGTGTCCGGCCCCGGGTCCCGACCCCCCGACCCGACCCTGATCAGGAGCTTCCGTGACCTTCCGAGACACACCCGTCAGACGACGCACGATCGCCGCCCTGGCGGCCGCAGGCCTGTTCCTGGCCGCGTGCGGCGCCGAGGGAGACACCGGCGACGACCTGCTCACCGATGACGAGACCGCGAGCGACGAAGCCGAAGCGCCCGATGGGGCCGAGGAGACCGACGAGGATGCGGGCGCGGAGGACGCCGACGAGCCCGCCGCGGACGATGCGGAGGTCGCGCTGGCCGTCGCGGACTCGCCGCTCGGTGACCACCTCGTCGACGGTGAAGGCAACACCCTCTACCTGTTCACCGACGACAGCGACGGCACCAGCACGTGCACCGACGGATGTCTCGAGGCGTGGCCGGCACTGACCGTCGAGGGCGACCCGGACTGGGGCGAGGGCGTCGACGGCGACCTGGTCGACACCATCGAGCGCGAGGACGACGGATCGACCCAGGTCACCTACGACGGCATGCCGCTCTACACCTTCGCCTCGGACGAGGCGCCGGGCGAGGTCGAAGGTCAGGGCAGCGGTGACGTCTGGTACGTGGTTTCCCCGAGTGGTGAGGCGATCACCGACGCGGTGGAGGACTCGGGTCCGACGTACTGACCGGTGGGTCGTGGTCACCTGCGGCCCTGTCGGAGGCGATGGTGGACCGGATGGATCGCGAACATCGAGGCCTCCCGGTCCGCCGACGAGGTGGAGGGCACGCGCGGGTCGTACAGATGGTGGCCAGCGGCACGGTCATCTGACATGGATGTGCCGCGAGGATGGGCATAGGGTCGCGACGGCTGCATGGCCGGGCTGCGCAGCCTGCGGAGCTTGCCATGGAAGCGACGGACCGCCCCGATGTAGGGGTCGGCCTCTGGCCACGCTACGACACCTGGGTGCGCGCGCTGCTGACCGGGCTGGTCTACTTCGCCACCGCCCGGTACATCGTGATCCTCAACGACCCGGTGAACCTCGGTGCCGGCTTCTGGCCCGGCGCGGGGATCAGCCTCGGGGCCCTGCTCGTCTCTCCTCGACGAGCCTGGCCGGCCATCCTCGCCGCCGTCGGCACCGCGGAGCTGGTCAACGACCTGCACCTCGGGTACGGCCTCGGTGCCAGCCTCGCGTGGACGCTGGGCAACGTCATCGCACCGCTCGTGGGGGCGTGGCTGCTCCAGAGATGGCGGGCGGACCGCCTCGACACGGTCCGCGCCATCGCCTGCCTGCTGTTCGTGGCGGGCGGGGCCACCCTGCTGGCCGGGATGGTCGGCGCCATCGGCACGGTGTCTCTGGGGTCGGCGTATCCGTATCCCGTCATCGTCGGCAAGTGGGCTGTCGGCGACGGTCTGGGGATGCTGACGATCGCTCCGAGCATCGTGTGGCTACGGGACCGGGAGAGTAGGAGGGCCCTGCTCGCTCCGGAACCGATCGCGCTCGTCACCGCGGTCGCGGCGCTCACCACGCTGATCTTCATGTCCGGCGACGTGGCCTGGGATCCGGTGCTGCCCTACCTGGTGCTGCCGCCACTGGTGTGGGCCGCCGTTCGCTTCTGCGTCGTCGGCGCCGCCGTGACGAGCCTGGTCGCGTCGATGATCGCCAACTCGGCGACGGCGGTCGGGCAGGGCCCGTTCGCCTACGCCGAACTGACCGACGACGTGGCGATCGTGATGCTCCAGCTCTTCCTCGCGACCGCCACCGTCACGGCGCTCCTGCTCGGGGCCCGAACGAGCGAAGCGACCGCCCATGCGCGTGACCTGGAGGAACAGACCCGTCGCGCTCGCGCGGGGGAGGCGACCGCGGAGCTCTACCGCCGGGTGCTCGACGAGGCGCCGGCCGCGGTGTTCGTCAAGGACGACCAGGGCCGCTACCTGCTCGCGAACCTGGCCGCGGCGAACGTGTTCGACCGATCGCGCGAAGGGGTGGTCGGTCGGACCGACCGTGAACTGCTCCCGGACATCGCCGAACGGTCCGCCGCTGCCGAGGGCGAGGTGCGCCGCTCCGGGGTGCGCGTGGAGACCGAGGACGTGGTGCCGACCGAAGGTGGACCCCGGACCTTCTTCACGGTGAGGTTCCCCGTGATCGAGCCGGGCAGTGGCGACGCCCTGGTCGCCGGGATCGCGACGGATGTCAGCGAGCGCCGCGCCCTCGAGCAGCGTGTGGCGATGGCCGAGCGACTCGAGACGGTCGGAGAACTGGCGGGAGGGATCGCGCACGATTTCAACAACCTGCTCATGGTGATCGGAGGCAAGACGCAACTGGCGCTCGACGAGGCGGCCGCGGGGCGGGAGGGCACCGAGCCGCTGCACGAGGTGCTCCAGGCCACCGAGCACGCATCACGGCTGTCCCGGCAACTGTTGACCTTCGCGCGCCGCGAGCCGAGTGACTCGGAAGCCCGCTGCATCGCCGACGAGGTCGTGGCCAACCTGCGCGGCCTGCTCCAGCCGTTGCTACAGGAACACACCCGCCTCGAGTTCGAGCTCGAGGCGGGCGACGCCGTGGTCCCCCTGTCGGCGGAACGACTCGAACAGCTCCTGCTGAATCTGGCCGTCAACGCCCGCGACGCGATGCCCGCCGGCGGTGTGCTGACGATCTGCACCGCGCGGACCGAGTTGCACACGCCGCTGGCCCACACGCTGCCGCCGGCTCAGCCGGGCTCACACCTCCTGCTGACCGTGAGCGACACGGGGTCGGGGATGGAGCCGAGCGTCCGGGATCACGCGTTGGAACCCTTCTTCACCACGAAGCCGCCGGGTCAGGGCACCGGCCTCGGCCTCGCCAGCGTCTACGGCACCGTCACGTCGACGGGTGGATCCATCGACCTCTCCTCGACACCCGGCGTGGGGACCACCGTCAAGATGTGGTTCCCGACGACCCCACAGCTGGAGCCCGCCGCGGTCCGGGAGGTCGGACCCGAGGTCGTTCAGGGGCAGGGGCAGACGATCCTGGTCGTCGAGGACGATCCGAACGTGCGTCAGTTGATCAGCAGCCAGCTGAGGGCGGCCGGCTACGTCGTGCACGAGTCGTCGTCCCTGGCCGACGTGGCCGCATCGGCCGATCAGATGGTCGATCTCGATCTCCTGGTCTGTGACGTCGTGCTCACCGATGGGGCGGGACCAGAGGTCGCCGACGTGCTGCATCTGCACCAGCCCTCCCTGCCCGTGCTCTACATCTCCGGCTACACCGAACGG
Source organism: Nitriliruptoraceae bacterium (assembly GCA_003558435.1). Lineage (GTDB taxonomy): Bacteria > Actinomycetota > Nitriliruptoria > Nitriliruptorales > Nitriliruptoraceae > PWLR01. The sequence goes on from PWLR01000264.1 coordinate 13,291, forward strand.
ACCTGGACCGGCCATCGCCGCCTGGTCTCCGACGACGACCGACTGCTGCGCAAACCGTTCACCGCCATCGCCTTGCGCCGAGCCGTGGCAGCGAGCCTGTCCCAAGCCGAGCGCAGCATCGACGGCTAGCCGGCTCGCGATCACCGACGCGGTGGAGAGCTCGGGTCCTGCGCACGGCCTGATGGGGCGTGGTCGGCCTCGGTCGTGCCGGTGCCCGGCCCGAACCGGCGGATGCCGACGAGGACCCAGAACACCATGAGCACGGCGGTCCCGATCAGCACCGGGACCGCCCCCAGCTGGGCGATCAGGGGGACCGACGCGGCCGTGAACAGCCCGCCACCCACGACCGGTTCGAACAGCAACTGCTTGTAGCCGAAGGCCTCCAGCCCACCGGATCGGTTCGGCGGGTCGGCGATGCGCATCAGCAGCAGGCCGGTGACGGTCATACCCATCGATTGGCCGAAGTCCCCGAGTCCCCGCTCGTAGGCGTACTCGGGGATGATCCTCGGGGCCAGCAGCAGGAACGCGCCCACGTTCCAGGTGATGCCGGCCACGGCGAGGATCAGGAACGGACCGAGGTTGCCCCCGAGTGCCTCGAGCGACAGGGTGGCGAGCGCCGCGACGATGATCAGGTCGAGTGCCGAGCCCGACAGGCGGTTGATCAGGTGCCGATCCACCAGCGCCTGCCGGCCGGTGCGGTCGAGAACCAGTTGCAGCAGCACCCCACCGAGCATCGCCATCGGGAACAACGGCAGGTGTACGAGCAGTTCGAGCCCATCGTCACCGCCCCAGGTCGCCAACTCCAACGCCTCGAGGGCCTCCAGCAGCAACCATCCGACGCTGATCGCGATGGCCACGTAGCCGATGTGCACCGAGAGCGGGTCGGTGGAGCTCGGTGATGCGTTACGAGCACCTTCGCGGTCGTCGAGGTCGTCGAGGTCGTCGTCGGTGGCCTCGCGCGCGTTGGTGACCGGATCGCCGTCGGCGCCGAGCATGATCCGATCGGTCCGCACCCCCCAGTTCACGATGAGCGTGCCGATCAGCACGCCGGCGAGCAGACCGATGGTGGCCAGGCCGAGCGCCAGGTCCGTGCCCTCGGCGAACCCGAACTCCTCGAAGGTGTCGGACAGGCCGGCCGCGGTGCCGTGACCGCCCTCGAAACCGATCTCCAGCAGCGCCCCGGCGAGCGGTGGCAACCCGAACACCGGGGTGAGGATCAGCAGCCCGACGCTCAGCCCGACCACGTACTGGCCCCAGGCGATCGACTGTCCGAGCGCCACCTGGGGGCCGGCGATCTGCCAGATGGTCCCGATGCCGGGGATCTGTTTGCCGATGAACAGCGCCGCGAACACCACGCTGATCAACAGCACCGGCAGTTCGCTCCAGACCTCCAGCACCGCCGGCGGGATCAACCCCTCAGCGAGCACCTCCGGGCCGTCGAGCGCCCGCACCAGGTTGCCCAATACCTGCGGCCCGATCAGCATCCCGAGCGCCCCGCCGATCACAGAGGCGGGCAGGAACAGGCGCTGGAAGATGGGGAGCTTGACCCGCAGCCACTTGGCCGCCACCAGCAGCAGGCCGATGACGAGCAGAGCGGTGAACACGTCGACGACAGCGATGGGCACGCAGGGAAGCTTCCGGCAGGAGACGAGGGAGGAGGGAGCACGACGACCGACGGTCGTGCATCGGCCCGGGAGGCTATCGGGGACCCGGATCGGCCCCGGCGCGTCCGAGTGGTCCCGGTGGGACCCCTTCACCCCTTCGGACGGGTGTCCGTCGGTCCTGTCCACCGGTGGTTGGGCCGCGTCACGCTGTTCGACCGACCCGCTGCGTCCACCACTGCCGACAGGAGCCGCTGATGCCCATCCGTCGTACCGCCTTACGACTGCCCGTGCTGCTGCTCGCCCTGGTCTGGTCGGTGGCGTGCGCCACACCAGAGGAGGAGCCGGCGCCGTTCGAGCAGGTCGAAGAGGGTGGGGACGACCCGTTCATCGACGAGGAGGAAGCGGAGACGATCCCCGACCCCGACCCCGAACAGGAGATGACCGATCCCGGGGCTCCCCTGCTCGCGACAGCCACCTCGGAGGACTACGGCGAGTACCTGACCGACGGCGACGGCCGCGCCCTGTACGTCTCGGCCGTCGACCCGCCGGGTGAGAGCCGATGCACCGATGCCTGCCTGCAGCAGTGGCCGATCGTGTCGCTCGACGACGGTCGGGAACTCGGCGAGGGGGTCGACGAGGAGCTGGTCGGCTCGATCGTCCGCGACGACCTGCCGGACGACAGCTTCGAGCAGGTCACTTACCGGGACAAGCCGCTGCACTACCACATCCAGGACGAGCTACCCGAGCAGGTCACCGGGCAGGGCGAGGACGACAACTGGTTCCTGATCTCACCCGATGGCGTCGAGATCCGCGACTGACGCTCCGTTGCGGTCGGCCCGGGGGTCACCGGGTGCTGGGTCGGACCACCAGCACGGGGCACCGCGCATGCCGGGTGACCTGTTCGCTCGTCGAGCCGAGCAACAGGCCACGGAACCCTCCCCGGCCACGGGACCCCACGACCACCAGATCCGCGTCCTTGGATCGGTCGATCAGTACCTCGGTCGCACGGTTGTTGGCCAGCACCGACCACTCGACGTCCAGGTCGGAGAGGTCCACCTCGCTCTCATCGAGCCACCGTCCGAGCTTGTCGTTGGCCTTTTTCCGTTCGGCCTCGAGGTCGGCCCGGTCCGAGCCCTTCTCCGGGACGACCGGGAAGGCCGTGGTCTGGTCCGGCGGGTTGAAGGCGTGCACCACCTCCAGGGTGGCACCCCGTAGTCGCGCCTCCTCGGCCGCTCGCTCGAGCGCCTTGACCGATGGGGGTGACGCGTCGACACCGACCAGGATCCTGTTCACGATGAACTCCGCTTCATTCGTTGACGGGTGTTGACCGGGGGATGATCTCCGTCCACCGGGTCGGGCCGGTTCAGGACGTCGGGTCCGGTCGCTCGTCGGTCGCAGCACCCTCGGACGGGGCGTCGTGGTTGCCGGCGGATGCGCCGCCGGTCGACGGATCGGTTCCCCTGCCGGTGGGCACCGGCGCGGGGTCGTCCTCCGAACCGTTGCCGAACAACGACTGGGCGGGGACCTCGTGCATGGGCATGCCCGTTCGTTCGCTGCGCAGACCCTTGACCAACCCGATGACGACCACGACCAGCACCGCGGTGAACGGCAACCCGGTCGACACCGCCCCGGCCTGGAGTGCACCGAGCCCGCCGGCGCCGAGCAGCACGGCCGCGACCACCCCCTCGCTGACCGCCCAGAAGATCCGTTGGATCTTGGGTGTCTCGAGCGCGCCGCCCGAGGCGATGATGTCGATCACGTAGGAGCCCGAGTCGGAACTCGTGACGAAGAAGGTGATGACCACCACGATGGCCAGCACCGAGGCGATCTGGCCCCCGGGGAAGCTCTGCAGCAGGGCGAACAACGCGAAGGACTCGTCCTCGTTGGTGGGCCCGAGGATGTCGGCGGCGCCGGTCGATTCGAGGAAGATCGCCGTGTTGCCCATGACGGTGAACCACAGGAACGACACGAGCGTGGGCACCAACAGCACCCCGAGGACGAACTCGCGGATGGTGCGCCCACGCGAGATCCGCGCGATGAACATGCCCACGAACGGCGACCAGGAGATCCACCAGGCCCAGTAGAAGATCGTCCAGGCCCCGAGGAAGTCCCGGGCCTCGGCGTCGTAGGTGCCGGCCCAGAACAGCGTGTCGACCGCGCTGGTGAGGTAGTTGCCGATGTTCTCGAGGTAGGCACTCAGCAGCAGCATCGTCGGGCCGGCCACCGCGACGAACACCAGCAGCGCCGCAGCGATGGCGATGTTCATCTGCGACAACCGACGGATGCCCTTGTCGAGTCCGGTGAAGACCGAGACCGCGGCGATCAGGGTGATGAAGGCGATCAACACGACCTGGACACCGGTGGTCGAGGGGATGTCGAAGACGATGTTGAGCCCGGCGTTGACCTGGAGCACCCCCAGACCGAGCGAGGTGGCCACGCCGAACATCGTCCCGAAGACCGCGAGCACGTCGACGACGTTTCCCGGCCAGCCGTGGATCCTGTCACCGATGAGCGGGTACAGGGCCGAACGCACCGTCAGGGGCAGGTTGTGACGGAACCCGAAATAGGCGAGCGAGAGGCCGAGCACGGCGTAGACCGCCCAGGGTCCCAGCCCCCAGTGGTGGAAGGAGAGCACCATGGCGTCCTGCGCGGCCTCCGCGGTCTCCGAGGGGAACCTCGGGGCGAACGCGTAGTGGAACATCGGCTCCGCGACGCCCCAGAACAACAGTCCGATGCCCATACCCGCGCTGAACAGCATCGCGAACCACGTGGTGTAGCCGTAGTCCGGACGGCTGTCGTCCGGCCCCAACCTGACCTTCGCGTAGGGACTGACCACCAGGAACAGACAGAAGATCAGGAACAGCGCCACCGCCGCGATCATGAACCAATCGAACGATGCGACCATCCAGGTCTGGACGCCACCGAGCACGGTTTCCGCCGTGTCGCTGAACACCGCGCCGAATATCACGAAGGCGACGATCACGCCCGCGGAGACGGGGAAGACCACGGGGTGGATGTTCTCTCGCACTCGACTCAAGGTGTCGGACACACGGGCCTCCGGTGGGTTCGGGCCGTCAGCGGGTGCCACGCGAGTCGTGGCGTGCGGTCGCACCGGTACGCAGTACGCCTACTTTGTGTCGGCCCACCGAGGCCAGCGTGGGCACGACCCTATGGGGCTGGACGACCAACTGCCAAGGCCTCGACGCACCCGACTGGACAGGCATGGTGGCCATAAAGTCGTGGTGTGGGCGGTTCGTCGTGTGGGCGGTTCAGGCGGTGTCGCCGGTGCGGCCCCGGGTGTGGAGACGTGTGACCACCACGGCCAACCCGATCACGGCGACCCCCGTGACCAACCAGCCCGCGCCGGGAACGCCTCCGGCGGCGAACCCGCCGATCACCGCGATGGTCCCGCTCAGCAGGAAGCCCGCCGCGGCGGTGACGTCCACCTCCCGTAGTGGTGCACCGACCACCACCACGGCCACGATCGGGCCGATCAGGATCACCGCCGCAGGCACGACGTTCAGCACGCCCAGCACCGGCGCGACCCCCAGTGCCGTGAGCACCAGGAGCACCAACGCCACGTTCAACAGCCAGGGCAAGGCTCGCATGCGCGCGGTCACGGCCAACAGCAGCGGTAGCGAGAACACCAGAGGCACCACGGCGACCGGGGCGACCGCGGACAGCGGCAGCACGATCACCGCGCCCATCCCGGCGAGGCTCGCGAGCAACAGCAGGCGAAGGTCGTGGGGTTCGGCCGCTCGGTCCACCTGGTCGCTCATCTCGGTCGTCGCACGACCGACCCGTCGGGGCGGCGTGTCATCGGAGCGCAACGCTACCGCGGGTAGGGTCCGACCGATCCCGCGACGTCCCGACCCGTCACCGATCCCGAGGAGCGATCGTGCCTGCACCCGAACGGCGCGAACGGCGCGAACCGAACCGGCGCCCGGAGGGCGAGGCGCCGGCCGAGCCCCGGGATCCGTGGACCACCCTGTCGTCGCGCGAGGTGTACGCGAACCCGTGGATACGGGTGCGCGAGGACGAGGTCCTGCGTCCCGACGGTTCGCCCGGCATCTACGGCGTGGTCACCACCTCCCTCGCGGTCGGGGTGGTGGCGTTGACCGACGCCGACGAGGTGGTCCTGGTCGGACAGTGGCGCTACACGCTCGACGCCTACTCCTGGGAGATCGTCGAAGGCGGCGCGGACCGGGACGAGGACGGCCTGACCGCCATCCGTCGCGAACTGGTCGAGGAGGCCGGCTACGAGGCGGACCACTGGGAACGGCTGGGCCACGACATCGCGATCAGCAACTCGGTGACCGACGAGATCGCCCGGGTCTGGTTGGCACGCGGTCTGCGCGCGGTACCCGACGACCCGGACCCCACCGAGGAGCTCCAGGTGCGACTGGTGCCCTTCGACGACGCGGTGGCGATGATCGATCGGGGCGAGATCACCGACTCGATCACCTCCATCGCCCTGCTCACCCTCGACCGGCAGCGTCGGTCGAGGTGGCGCAGCGATGGGGACCCGGGGGCCTGAGCGCTAGCCTCGCGGCCGGCATGTCCGCGCCGAGGTGTCGCAACCCACACGCTCGGTCCATCCCATCCGCATGCGAGGACCTCCCGTGGCCAAGAAGAACCAGCTCGGTGTGACCCCCCTGAGCGAGGACGTATCCGCTTGGTACAACGAGCTCGTGTTCAAGGCCGAGCTCGCCGACCGCGGCCCCGCCAAGGGCACGATGGTGATCCGCCCCTACGGCTACCGGATCTGGGAGCTGCTCCAGAGCCAACTCGACCAGCGGTTCAAGGACACCGGTCACGTCAACGCCTCCTTCCCGCTGCTGATCCCCATGTCGTACCTCCAGCGCGAGGCGGACCACGTCGAGGGGTTCGCGCCGGAGCTCGCGGTGGTCACCCACGGCGGTGGCAAGGAACTCGACGAACCGCTGGTGGTGCGGCCGACCTCCGAGACCGTGATCGGCGAGATGTACTCGCGCTGGATCTCCTCCTACCGCGACCTGCCCGTGCTGATCAACGCGTGGAACAACGTCGTCCGGTGGGAGCTGCGTCCGCGGATCTTCCTGCGCACCACCGAGTTCCTGTGGCAGGAGGGCCACACCGCCCACGCCGACGAGGACGAGGCGATGGAGGAGACCCTCCGGATGTTCGACGTCTACGTGGAGTTCGCGTTGAACGTCGCCGCGATCCCGATGGTCAAGGGCGAGAAGACCCCGGGCGAGCGGTTCGCCGGCGCCGTGCGCACCTTCACCATCGAGGGGATGATGCAGGACGGCAAGGCGCTGCAGTCGGGCACCTCGCACTACCTCGGCCAGAACTTCGCCAAGGCGTTCGACATCACCTTCCAGGACGAGAACAACGAACTCCAGCACGTCCACACCACCTCGTGGGGGATGTCGACGCGCATGATCGGGGCGGTCATCCTCGCCCACGGTGACGACGCCGGCCTGGTGCTGCCGCCACGTCTGGCTCCCATCCAGATCGTCATCGTGCCGATCGGTCGCGGCGAGCAGGCCGAGGCGCCGCTCGCCAAGTGCCGGGAGCTCGCGGCGCAGCTCGAGGGCCTCGGGGTGCGTGCCCACGTCGACGACCGCGACGCCTCCCCGGGGTTCAAGTTCAACGACTGGGAGCTCAAGGGCGTGCCGTTGCGCGTCGAGCTCGGCCCCCGCGACCTGGAAGCCGGTCACGTGCTGGTCGCCCAGCGCGTCGGCGAACGCGACGACAAGGGCCGGCCGGTGAAGGAGACGGTCGAGTTCGAGGAGTTCGTCACCGGTGCGCCCGAGCGCCTGGACGCCTACCACGACCAGCTCGTGGCGCGTGCCACCGCCTTCCGCGACGAGCGGAGCGGGGTGGCCGACGACTGGGACACCTTCGCCGAGCTGGTCGGGCGGGGCTTCGCCTACGCGCTGCATTGCGGCGAGCCGTCCTGCGAGGACGACATCAAGGCCGAGACCTCCGCCACCCCGCGCTGCATCAGTACGGAGGACGGTTTCGCGGGCGAAGGCACCTGTATCCGGTGCGATCGCCCATCGGTCTACGGCCACCGCGTCGCCTTCGCCCGGGCCTACTGATCCTTCCCGCCCACCGCCCCGTCCCTCCCGCCCACCTGCGGTTCTCGGTCGTCGGCGGGGCCGGTTCGCTGCGGCCGGCCGCGGTGCGTGCGGCGATGGGCGCGTGCCACCTCGGTGTCCCGTCCGCCCGGTACGACGACGTGCAGCTCGCGGTCCACGAGGCCCTGGCCAACGCGCTGGAGCACGGGCACGGCGGTGACGGAGCCCGACCGATCGACGTCGAGGTGGCACGGGGTGAGCACGGGACGGTCACCGTGCGCATCGGCGACGAGGGCGCCGGCACGCGACGCTCACCGGGCGGCGATCCCGACCGGGGTCGCGGCCGGGACCTGCTGCACCGGCTCAGCGATGACGTGGCGGAGCGCTCGACGTCGTCGGGCACGAGCGTCACGCTGTGGTGGTCCACGCAGGTGGCCGGCACGGAGGTGGCGCCATGGCGCGGTTGACGATCGGCGAGTTCGGCGGCTTCCCGCCGGATGCCTTCCGGTTCTATGCCGAGCTCGGTCGGGAGGGCAACAACGATCGGGCATGGTTCGATGCCAACCGCGACCGCTACGAGCGCGGGGTCCGGCTGCCGCTGGAAGAACTGCTCGACCGGGCGGCCGACGCGTTCGGCGACGACGGGAAGGTGTTCCGCCCGAACCGTGATGTCAGGTTCTCCAAGGACAAGCGGCCCTACAAGGGCCACGCCGGGGCGGTCCTCAACCACCGGGACGGCACGGATGCCCCCACCTACTACGTGCAGATCGACGCCGACGGGATGTTGGCGGCGGCCGGCTACCACGAGCTCTCCCGCGATCAACTGGAACGGTTCCGACGTGCGGTCGACGACGGACGCACCGGCGGCGCGCTGGTGCGCGCCGTGCGAGAGGCCCGCGAGGCAGGGCTCGAGGTCGGAGGATCCGAGTTGAAGCGGGCGCCACGAGGGGTCGATCCGGCCCACCCGAGGATCGAGCTGCTCCGGCACAAGCGCCTCACCGTCGCGCAGGCCTGGCCGATCTCGCCGTGGATGCACACCGCCGAGGCCTACGACCGGGTCGCTTCGGTGTGGCGCGCCTCGCTGCCGATCGGCCGTTGGCTGCAACGGCACGTCGGTGCGGCAGCGGAACGGCACGACCAGCCCGGCCACCGATCGGGGTAGGCACGGTGCGTCCGCGGTCGGGCTCCGGTGCGAACATCGATAGGTTCCGATGTCCCGGAACGCGTCGTCGCTTCCCTGACCTCCCTCCCCACCCCCATCCTGCTGATCCCTCACCCGTCCCCAGGAGCCCACGTGGCCACCCTCGTCCTCGTCCGGCACGCCACGACCGCCGCCACCGGTAAGCGGTTGGGTGGCTGGACCCCCGGGGTCCACCTCGACGAACCGGGGATCGCCCAGGCCGAGGCGACCGCCGAGCGACTTGCCGCCCAACCGATCGTCGCGGTGTACGCCTCGCCGCTCG
>PWLR01000057.1 GCA_003558435.1 Nitriliruptoraceae bacterium
GCATGCTGATGCTCCATCCGTGGAGTCCGAACCAGCGGATCGCATCGGTCAGGCCGAGCAGGCCCTGCTCGCGGGGGTTGGCCCGCCAGATGGTGTCGGCGGCTCGTGCCTGCCCTTTGGCGTGATGGGCCGCGACGGTGCCGCCGGGGGCCCCGCTCCCCGACGGTCCCACGATCGGCGGCGGAGGTGCCGGACCTCGTACAGGGCCTCGCAGGGGAAGCAGCTCGTCGAGTTGCGGCTGGGTGACATCGTCGTGCACGGCGGGACCGATCCTTCGGCGCGACCAGGCGTCGCGTGGTGCCGCCCCCGGCTCCCGGAGTCTCCCACGGAGGTGCGACACGGCGGCCACGGTCGTCGGCAACCGTGGGGACGACCGCAGTAAGCTCTCGGGTCACCGCCGTTCCCGACGATCAGGACGTTCCCGTGGCCGATGCCAGCTTCGACATCGAGGTCGGTGTCGACCGTCAGGAGGTCGACAACGCGATCAACCAGGCGGCCCGCGAGGTCGCGACCCGGTTCGACTTCAAGGACACCGACACCATCATCGCCTGGTCGGGCGACGAGGCGATCCAGGTCGAGTCCTCATCGGAGGATCGGGTCCGCGCGGCGCTCGAGGTCCTGAAGGACAAGATCGTCAAGCGCAAGGTCTCGCTCAAGGCGCTCGACGTCGGTGACGAGCGCGACGTCAGCGGCGGTCGCAGCCGCATCGACGTCCAGCTCGTCACCGAGATGCCGGCCGACCTCGCCAAGACCATCGTCAAGGACATCAAGGCCACCAAGCTCAAGGTCACGCCGACCAACATGGGTGACCGCATCCGCGTCGCGGGCAAGAAGCGCGACGACCTGCAGGAGATCCAGGCGATGGTCAAGGGCAAGGACCACGACGCCCCGATCAAGTTCAGCAACTACAAGTGATCAGGGTTCGTTGATGGCGGGGGACGCCGGGGCGCGACCCCGCCCTGCCGAGCAGGTCCGGTCCCCGTGGTGAGAGTCCTGCTGCGCCGGCGCCTGCGCGGCCCGAGCGTGGTGCTCCTGGCGGCGCTGTTGGTGTTGTTGACGGTCGGTAGCGGCACGATCTGGTGGCTGCAACCCGGCACACCGGACGGCTTCTACGCCGCTGCCGAAACGTTCGAGGGCAGCTCGTTGGAGACGATCGCCTCGGGAACCCTGCTGCGCTCGGAGCCCTTCGACCGCGGACTACCCGACAACGTGCGCGCTTGGCGGGTGCTGTACAGCTCCACCGACGCCGGTGGACGGCCCGTCGCCGTCAGCGGGCTCGTGCTCGAGCCGACCGATCCCCACGACGGGCCACGACCGTTGATCGCGATCGCCCACGGCTCGACCGGGGTCGACGAGAGCTGCGCCCCCTCGCTCGCGGCCCGGCCCCTCGCCCCACTGGGAGGCGTGGAGCAGGCCCTCAACGCCGGCTACGCCGTCGCCGCCACCGACTACCTCGGCCTCGGGACCCCGGGCCCGCACCCGTACCTGATCGGTTCCGCGTCCGCCCATGCGGTGCTCGACTCGTTGCGGTCGGCGAAGCAGCTCATCGAGGTGGACCCCGACCGGCTCGCCATCTGGGGCTTCTCGCAGGGCGGGCACGCCGCGCTCTTCGCCGCCGAGCAGGCGCCGGCCTACGCGCCGGAGCTGAACATCGAGGGCGTGGTGACCTTCGCGCCCGCCGCGGACCTCGCGGAGATCATCGAAACCAGCCAGGGCACCGTGGTCGGCACCCTGATGGTGGTCAGCGCCGCCGTCTCGTGGAGCGATGCCCGCGACGACCTGCTGCTCGACGAGGTGATCGAACCCGGATCGGTCGACATCGCCCGGGACATCGCCCAGCGGTGCCTCGATCCGACCTCGCTGCCGGCGTCGGTGCTGCAGTCGATCCAGCTGCGCGACGAGGTCTCACCGCTCGGCTCCCCCGACACCGCGCACTGGGCGCCGTTCCTCGCGGCGAACTCCCCCACGGGCCACCTCGACGTCCCCTTGTTGGTCCTGCAGGGCGAGGAGGACCCGATCATCCGCCCCGAGATCACCCGGGCGCATGTCGAGGCGCGGTGCGCCGCTGGCGGGGTGGTCGAGCTGCGGGTGCTGGAGGGCGTCGGGCACTTCACGCTGACACGGCGCAGCGCCGGCGATGCGGCCCAGTGGACCCAGGCGCGGTTCGACGGTGCCCCGGTCACCTCCAGCTGCTGAGCCGCAGCGCGGGCCGGTGGTCGCCGATCGTGCGCGAGGACCGGTTGCCGGTCACCGGTGGCCCCGGCCGTCGGTGAGCCTCCGGCCGTCGGCACTCTCGGAGGTGCCCGCGGGGTCTGCTCGCGATCCGGCCCCCGGTACCGTTGGTTGTCGACTCGCTCCGCGGCTGGCCCGGCCTCGGGCGGGCCAGCCGACGCGTGCTGTGCGTCGAATGCTCGCTGTGTCCCCGCACCAGCGAGCCCCGATCCGCCGCTCGTCCATACGTCGATGGCAACCCGTCGACGTCGCCCCTGGAGTCGTCGTGCCCGAAGGCCACACCATCCACCGGCTCGCCCGCGACCACGCGTCGTGGTTCGCCGGCGAACGGGTGCGCGTCAGCTCGCCACAGCAGCGTTTCACCGACGCCGCGGCGCTGCTCGACGGCACCGTGCTCACCGGGACCGACGCCTGGGGCAAGCACCTGTTCCACCGCTACGAGGGCGGCCAGACCGTCCACATCCACCTCGGCCTGTTCGGGAAGGTCTTCCGACACGCGACCCCGCCACCGGAGCCACGCGAGACCGTCCGCTACCGGGTGATGGGCGGCGGGAGCGTGATCGATCTCGTCGGCGCCACCGCGTGCGAACTCCTCGGTCCCGACGAGGTCGATGCGCTCGTCGCCAGGCTCGGCCCCGACCCCATCCGCAAGGACGCCGACCCGGACCGGGCCTTCGCGGCCCTGCAACGACGGAAGGTCGGGATCGGACGGGCGTTGATGGATCAGCGGGTCCTGGCGGGCGTCGGCAACGTCTACCGCGCCGAGGTGCTGTTCGTCCACGGGATCCACCCCGAGCTCCCGGCCCGCGAGGTCACCCGCGAACAGTGGGAGGCGATGTGGGCGACACTGGTGGAGTGGCTCCGGCGGGGCGTGCGCCAACAGCGGATCATCACGGTCGACCGTGACGAGATCGGCAAACCCTGGAGCCGCATCACGCGCGGCGAGGCGACCTACGTCTACAAGAGCGATGGGTGCCTACGCTGTGGGACCGAGATCCGGCGCTGGGATCTCGGTGGTCGCTGGTCCTACGCCTGCGAGACTTGTCAACCGCGACCATCAGGGGTCCGATGAGCATCACACCGCCGAGCGACGACCTCGCCGCCACCGGCATCGGGGACGGCTGGCGTCGCGTCGCCCTCGCCGTGGTCATCGCGCGGTTCGCGATCCCGCTGGCCGCACTGCCACTCATCCTGCAGTGGACCCGCGCCCGCGAGCTCGGCGAGAACATCGCCCTGGTCGTGCTGTTGCGCCCGCAGAAGGAGTTCCTCCTGTTCGGCGGCGGCCGGACGCGCTACCTGGGCGAGCCGGGGATCCTGCCGCTGTTCCTCGCCTACCTGCCCCTGGGGATCCTGTCGGTCACCGCGTTCTTCGTGGTCGGACGCGCCTACCGAACCGCCCTACGGCAGGGGTCGGGGCCGGCGTGGCTCCACCGGTTGATCCCTCCCAAGCAGTTGGATCTCGGGCGCAAGGTCCTGGCGCGCCGCGGGCCTGCCGTCGCGGTGCTCGGGCGCCTCGCCGCGATGCCTCCGACGGTGCTCGGGGCCGCCGCGGGACTCTCGGACGTCGACCCGAAGCGCTACCTGATCGCGGATCTGATCGGCGCCGTGCTCGCGTTCGCCATGACGGTCGGCGCCGGCCTCGCCCTCGGGCGCGCCTACGAGGAGGGCGGCGTCTGGATCACGGTGATCGGCGTCGTGCTGTTCGTCCTGATGCTGCTGCTGCTCACCAGCTGGATCCGCCGCGAGGCCGACCGCGAGGACACCGTCCCCGGCGTGTGAGCCCGCCCCGCGGTGGGTCAGCCCCAGCGCTCGTCGGGGCGCGGACCGAGCTGGCCCATCTGCCGTGCCTGGTGTTCGAGCGCCGCGATGCGCTCCGGGATCGGCGGGTGGGTCGAGAACAGCTTCATCGCCGCGCGACCACCGAATGGTGCGGCGATGTACAGGTGCTGCATCGCCTGGTTGGTCTCCGCGGGGGTACCCCCGGCACGGAGCCGGCGAGGGTCCTTCGCGCCCGCCTCCAGCTTCGCCAGCGCACTGGCGAGCGCGAGCGGCTTACCGGTCAGCTCCGCCCCGGTGTGGTCGGCCAGCGACTCACGCGAGCGGGTGATCGACGCCTGGATGATCATCGCGGCGATCGGCGCGACGATGGAGGCCGCGATGGCCACCAGCGGGTTCGGGCCGCTGTCGTCCGAACTGCCGAAGATGGGGATCCACCGCAGCGCGAAGGCCAGGTAGGTGATCGCGGTACCGATCATGGCCGCGACCGAACCGATCAGGATGTCGCGGTTGTAGACGTGCTGCAACTCGTGACCGATGACACCTTCGAGTTCCTCCGGCGTCAGCGCCTCGTACAGCCCCTGGTTGATGCACACGGCCGCGTTCCGGGGGTTACGACCCGTGGCGAACGCGTTGAGCTGCGGCGAGGGCGAGATGTACAGCGCCGGCATCGGCTCACCGGCCCGGCGGGCGAGCCGGTCGACCATGGCGTAGATGTCCGGATAGCTCGACTTCTCCATCGGCTTCGCGCGAGCCATCTTGATCGCGAGCTTGTCGGAGTAGAAGTAGCTGAAGAAGTTCATGCCGATGGCGACCACCAGCATGATGGTCAGGAAGGGACCGCCCGTCGGGCCGTCGAGCATCGCACCGATCGCGAGCAGCAGGCCGGACATGGCGGCGAGGAGGATGAACGTCTTGGCGCTCTTGAACATGGGTGGTTCACATCCGCTCGACTAGGGCTCACCCCGCCGGTGACGCCGGGGCGCCGGCGGACACACCGCCGGTCGTGCACCCTTCGAAGATATCCGCACGCTCACGGCCGTCCAGACCGCCCACACGGTCGGACACCGATTGCCTGCGCCGACCTGGCGCAACGACGGCCCGGCGTGCTGCTGGTCGATCAGCCGGACGCCATCACGCTGGTCAACGAGGTGTAGTCGCTGATCAGGCCGGGGAGCACCCCCAGCACCAGCGTGCCGACCATGAGCGCGACGATCACGGCCGAGAGGTTGAACCCGGGCTGCAGGGCCGGGACGTCCTCGGCCGGCTCGCCCATCCACATCCCGCGGATGACCTTGAGGTAGTAGAAGAAGGCGATGACCGAGTTGATCACCAGGAAGCCCGCCATCGTGAGACCGAACCCGGTCACGTCCACGGTGATGGCCTGGAGGATCGCGAACTTGGCCCACAGCCCGACGGTCAGGGGTGCCCCGCCGAGGCTGAGCAGGAACGTGGTCAACGCCATCGCCATCAGCGGGTTGCGTGAACCCAGCCCGGCGTAGTCGGCGATGGAGCGCAGCCCGGTCCGCCGGTTGACCGCGATCGCGACCCCGAACGCCCCGATGTTCATCACCGCATAGGCGGCGAGGTAGAACAGCACCGCCTGGACGGCGGCGTCGTTGACGGCGGCGGCGCCGGCACCCGAGCGGGCGAGACCGAACGGGATCATCATGTAGCCCGCCTGGGCGATCGACGAGTACGCGAGCAGCCGGATCAGGTCGCGCTGCTGTAGGGCGATCAGGTTGCCCACGGTCATCGTCAGGATCGCGAGGATGCCGAGCACCGGCGCCCACACCTCGGCGACCGGCTCGAAGGCGATGAAGGCGATCGAGATCAGGCCGGCGAACCCGGCGGCCTTGGAGGCCACGGCCAGCATCGCGGCGACCGGCATCGGGGCACCGGCATAGGTGTCGGGCGCCCAGAAGTGGAACGGCACCGCCGAGATCTTGAACCCGAACCCGACGATGACGAGCATGACGCTGCCGAGCAGCAGCGGCACGGAGGCGGTCTCGCCTTCGATCGCGGCGGCGATCCCGACCAGGTCGGTGGTGCCGGTGAAGCCGTAGATCATCGACATGCCGAACAGCATGAGCGCGACCGACAACACCCCGATCAGGAAGAACTTGAGCGCGCCCTCGGAGGAGTAGAGGTCACGCTTGCGCATCCCGGCCATCACGAACGCCGGGATCGAGACGGTCTCGAGGGCCACGAACAGCAGGAGCAGGTCCCGCGCCGAGGGCATGATCAGCATGCCGATGAACGCGGTCAGCAACAGGAAGTAGTACTCCCCCTGGAAGTA
>PWLR01000261.1 GCA_003558435.1 Nitriliruptoraceae bacterium
GGACCCTAGAGCCAGGCTTCGACGGCGCCGTCCGACCGGTTGGAGACCCATCCGACCACCCCGTGGTCCGAGGCGACCTCCTGGGTGGAGGCCCGGAAGAACACGCCCTGTACCCGACCGTGCGCCACGACCCGACGCGCGATCGCCCCGCCAGACGACCGCGCAGATGACCGCGCAGATGACCGCGCGGCGGATCTCGAGGGATCCGTCATGGCCGAACCGTTCGCTCGCCGACGCCGCTTGACGCTAGATCATGCACTGCTCGCAATGGTAGGTGTAGATGCCCTTCTTGATCCGCGTCCGTTTGATCAGGCGGCGGCAGCGCGGACAGGGCAACCCGTCGCGGCCGAAGACCCGGAGGTGGACGGCCACCTCGCCGTCCTCGTCGATCACGTTGTCGGCCTCGGACTCGTCGAGACCCGAGTCCGCGGCCTTCATGGCCGCGACGATGATCTCCTGGGTCGCCCGGTACAGCCGGCGGACCTCCTGGGTGGACAGGGTCGAACTCGGGTGGTCGTGCCGCAGCCCGGCCTCCCACAGGAACTCGTCGCTGTAGACCGGACCGATACCGACGATGTAGGTCGGGTCGGTGAGCAACAGCTTGAGCGGCTTGTCGGCCGCGGCGAGGAACCGGCCGAACTCCATCCAGGTCGGGTTGTCGTCGAGCAGATCGAGGGCATCGACGGGGATACCCGCCGCCTCCAGGGCCTCTTCGGTCGGAACCACGCCGGTGTGGATCGTCGGCTCCTCGGCGGCTTCGCTGAGGTGGATCGCGCCACCGATGGTGAAGCTCACGGCGAGGTGGGTGTCCTCGGCGAGGTCCTCCGTGGCGGTCTCACGGTGCAGCGAACCCTGATCGCCGATGTCGATGATCCAGGTCAGGTTCTCATCGAGGTCGAGGAAGATGGTGCTCCCCCGGCGACGGGCCGCCTCGATCTTGCGTCCCTCGAGGGCCTTGACGAACTCCGGTCGGTTGCGGTGGAAGGGTCGCACGACCGAGGGGGTCTGGACCGTGACGTCCTTGACCCGCTTGCCCACGACCTCCTTCTCGAGGTCCTTGCGCAGTACTTCGACCTCGGGGAGCTCCAGCACAGGTCTTCCTCGCTCTCGTGATCTTCGGGGGTTCGGTTCGGGCCGTCCGGGGAAGCCCCGGACGGACCCGGCGGCGTCCGCTCATCGCTCCGACGCTAGCCGACGGGTCCAAAACGACGGCCGTGGCGGACACGTCTAGGAGACGGTCTCCGCAGCTTCCGACCTGGCGATCAGGAGCCGGTACGCCTCGCGCGCGGCGCGCTGTTCGGCCTGCTTCTTGTTGCGGCCCTCACCGTGGCCGATCGTCTCGTCCGCCACCGACACGCTGGCGGTGAACGCCTTGTGGTGATCGGGGCCGGTATCGGTGACCACGTACTTGGGCAGCACCTCGAACCGGGCGGCGCTCAACTCCTGCAGGCTCGTCTTGTAGTCGAGGGCCGCCCCGCGCTCCGCGAGGTCGGCCAGCACCTCGCCGAACAGCCGCTGGATCAGGTCGTAGGAGGTCGCGAAGCCCTGGTCGACGTACACCGCACCGAGCACCGCCTCCAGCGTGTCCGCCAGGATCGAATCCTTGTCCGCTCCACCACTCGCCGCCTCACCGCGGCCGAGCTTGACGAACCGGCCCAGGCCCAGGGCCCGTGCCATGGTCGCCAGGGATTCGGTCTTGACCGCCGCTGAACGCACCTTGGCGAGCCGGCCTTCCTGCTCGTCGGGGTGAGCGTGGAAGATCTCGTCGGTGACCACCAGGCCCAGCACGGCATCGCCCAGGAACTCGAGGCGTTCGTTCGGCTCCACGCCGCCGTTCTCGAACGCCCAGGACCGGTGGGTCAGGGCACGATCGAGCAACCCCGGATCGTCGAGGTGGACGTCGAGGAGGCGCGCGAGCTCGGCGGCCGGAGCCGCCGCACCGTCCCGTGGCTCTGCCGGGTCCGCCGTCACCGGGCGGTCAGTCGACGTCCACGACCACGCGCCCGGCGTAGGTGCCGCAGGTCGCACACACGGTGTGCGGCCGGGTCGGCGCCTTGCAACGCGGGCAGCTGGCGTTGGTCGCCGGACGGGTCTTGAACCACTGCGCCTTGCGGCGACGGGTGCGCGAGCGCGACATCTTGCGCTTCGGAACGGCCATCGGGGGTCCTCCTGGAGGGCGTCAGCGCTCGAGCGCTGACACGGACGGGGGTTGTCGATCGGGAACGATAGGTGGTGCGGCGGCTGCCGGCATCTGTGGGGCAGGTGCCGCGGTTCATTCGAGGGGGAGGTCGAGATCGGCCAGCGCGGCCCAGCGTGGGTCGGGTTCGTCGCCGGGACCATGACCGCAGTCGGTCTGGTTGCGATCGGCGCCGCAGGTCGGACACAACCCCTGGCAGTCCTCGCGGCATAGGATCCGCAGTGGCAGGTCGACCACCAGCGCGTCGCGAACCATCACGGTGAGATCGACCGCGGTCAGATCGTCGACGAGCTCGTAACCCGGGTCGAGTTCGTCTTCGTCCTCGACCCGCCTGGGATCCATGAACAGCTCGGCGACGTCCGCATCGACGTCGACCTGTTGGAGCTCCAGACAGCGCGCACAGGGCTGCTCGACGGTGAAGCCGAGCATGCCGCGTACCAGGATCCCCTCGACCACCGCATCGAGGTGCAGGTCGAGCACGACCGGATCCAGCACCCTGCCGACGGCCGGACCCCAGGGGTCGTCACCGAATTCGTCGGCCGGCACCTCGCGGGCCAGTGCCCGGGTCTCACCCGGGTGCCCGACGAGGCCGGTGATGGGGACGCGCACGACAGGAGCCTTCCAGAACGACGGTGGTTCAGCCACGACCGGGCGACGGTCGAGGGTACGGCGGGTGGGACAGGTGCCGCGAACGGGCACGGGGGCGGCGGCTGACCGATACGGCTGCTCGACGCGGGCGATCGGCTGGTGCCTCGTGGGTACCGTGAGCCAGCGCCGCGACTTGCGTGCGCGCGCCGAGGTGAGCGCTCTGCGCCCCGCGAGCCGGGCGAACGGTGAAGGTACCACAGCCCCCGAGAGGCTCGTCAGCCGCGACGGGAGCTGTTCGGCCACGCTCAGCGGCGTTCGGACCCGTCGATGATGTCACCGGCGAGTTCGTCGTCGCCGAGCTGGTCGGTGTCGAGACCGCCGCGCAACTTGGCGCGCCCCCGTTCCACGGCACCGAGGGTCTTGTTGAGCACGACCTCGAAGTTCGCCAGCTTCGCGTCCACGTAGTCCTCGGCCTCGAGCCGGATCCGGCGGGCGTGCTCGCGTGCGTCGCTCAGGACCTGATCGGCCTGGTCCTCGGACTCGCGCACGACCTCCTGCATCGACACCAGCCGGTCACGCTCCTTGCGCGCATCCGCGATCAGGCGCTCCGCATCGTTGCGTGCGTGCTCCAGGATGTCGTCACGTTCCTTGATGACCCACCGCGCCTGGGTGAGCTCGTCCGGGAGCGCGTCACGCAGGTCGCCGACCACGCCGTCGATCTCGGCGCGGTTCAGCATGATCGAGGCCGACAAGGGAACCGTCTTGGCCTCGGTCACCAGACGTTCGAGTTGGTGCAGCTTGGCCTCGACGTCCGGCGGAACGCCGCGTTGATCGGACATGTTGGCTCGACCCCGGATCGTGAGTGGATGATCTTCCGGAGCCTACCGTCGTCGCCGCCGACACCCGGTGCATCCTCGGCCCCCGTCGGTCCCGGCGGCCGAGGTCCGTTCCGGGCGGGCTCAGGCGAACCGGGCGCGCAGGGCCGCTTCCACGGCGGGTGGCACGGTGCCCTCGAACCGTCCGCCGGCACGGGCGACCTCCTTGACCAGCGAACTGGACAGGTAGCCGTGCGCGGGACTGGTGGAGACGAACAGCGTCTCGAGATCGCCGATGCGCTGGTTCATCTGCGCCATCTGCTGTTCGTACTCGAAGTCGCTGCCACCCCGCAGGCCCTTGCACACGATGCCGATCCCCCGGTCGGCACAGAAGTCGACCAGCAGGCCGTGGAAGCGGTCCACCTCGATGTTGTCGAGGTGTGCGGTCTCCGTCGTTATCAGCTCCATACGTTCCTCGACCGTGAACAGTCCCTCCTTGCGGGGGTTGCCCAGGACCGCGATCACGACCCGATCGAAGCGGCGTGACGCCCGCTCGAAGACGTCGAGGTGACCGAGGGTGATGGGATCGAAACTCCCCGGGCAGATGACCGCGACGCTCACGTGCTGCTCCTGACGAGGGGCGGATGGTCCGGCAACCTATCGCGAGGCCGCCCCGCCACGTGGGCCCCACCCCCGGGTGACGTAGCCTGCGGGGTCAGTCCGGTGGGTCACTCCGGCGGGTCGATCGGCAGCGAGGCCCGATGCAGCGCGGTGTCGCCGTATCGCCGCGGGTCCCCGCGTTCGAGTTCCGTCGGCCACGGGGGCGCGCCGTCCCGCACGGAACGTTCGATGACCACGGTCGCGCCCGGCGCGAGGTGGCGCACCAGCGCGGCGAGCACCGTCTCGACCTCGGCCTTGGGGGTGCGGTACGGCGGGTCCAGCAGGACCAGATCGAACGGTGCGCCCGGCAGTTGCTGGGCGAGCGCCCGAGCGACCGGTTGGGCGACGACCTCGGTGCCTGGGAGCCCGACCGCCTCGATGTTGGTGGCGATCGCCTGCAGCGCCGCGCGGTCCCGCTCGACGAAGGTCACACCGGCGGCACCCCGGGACAGGGCCTCCAGCCCCAGCGCACCGCTCCCGGCGAACAGGTCCAGCACACGCGCGTCGACCACCACCGGCTGCAGCGAGGCGAACAGCGCCTCCTTGGCCCGGTCCGCCGTCGGCCGCGTGTCCTCGCCCTTCGGCGCGACCAGCCGCCGACCCCGGGCCGCTCCCGCCACGATGCGCATCAGGCGGCGTCCGCGCCGGGGACCACGGGACCGGTCACCTCGGCGTCGGCCGCACCGATGCGGTCCAACACGAAGGCCAGCACCCTGGCCTCGTCCTTCCAGGCCTCGTAGCGTCCCGAACGGCCGGCGTGACCGGCGCCCAGTTCCGTGCGCAGCAGGATCGGGCCCCCGCCGGTCGCCGTGGCACGCAGCTTCGCGACCCACTTGGCCGGCTCCCAGTACTGCACGCGCGGATCGTTGAGGCCCGCGCTGACGTACAGCGCCGGGTAGTCGGCCGCGCGGACGTTGTCGTAGGGCGAGTAGGAGCGCATCACCTCGAGGTAGGTGGGGTCGTCGGGGTTGCCCCACTCGTCGTACTCGATGACCGTCAGAGGGATCGACGGATCGGACATGGTGGTGACCACATCGACGAACGGAACCTCGGCGACCGCCACCGCGCACAGGTCGGGGCGCAGGTTCAAGGTGGCGCCGATCAGCAGCCCGCCGGCGGACCCACCCCGGATCACGAGGCGTTCCCGATCGGTGATGCCGGCGTCGACGAGGTGATCGGCGCACGCCACGAAGTCCGAGAAGGTGTTGGGCTTGTTGAGGAACTTGCCGTCCTCGTACCACCGCCGGCCCATCTCGCCGCCGCCACGCACATGGGCGATGGCGAACACGATGCCGCGTTCGAGCAGGCTGAGCCGTGCGGCGGAGAACCCGGGGTCGATCGACATCTCGTAGCTGCCGTAGCCGTACAGCAGGCACGGTGCGGTGCCGTCGAGCGGCACGTCGGCGCGTCGCACCAGGCTGATCGGCACGCTGGTGCCGTCGGGGGCGGTGGCCCACTCCCGCCACGAGACGAACCGGTCACGGTCGTAGCCGCCGCGGACGGGCTGCTGCTTGCACAGGAACCGCTCGCCGTTCTCCAGGTCCAGGTCGATGATCTGCGTCGGGGTCGTGAGCGAGGTGTAGACGTAGCGCAGCGTGCGGGTCTCGAACCCGGGGTTGCCGGCCATCCCGGCGGCGTAGACCTGTTCGTCCATCGGCAACAGCTCGCCCTCGCCGGTCGCGGGGTCGCAGATGCGCAGCTGGGTGCGGGCCTCGGTGCGCTCCGAGAGGATCATCTGGTCGGCGAACACGTCGGCGGCCTCCAGGCGGATGCCCGGTCGGTGCGCGACGAGTTCGAGCCAGTGCTTGCGTTCCGTGGCGTTGACCGATGCGACGCACAGCTTGAAGTCCTCCGCATCGTCGGCGTTGGTCACGATGTAGAGCAGGTCACCCCGATGGTCGAGGTCGTACTCGATGCCGTACTCGCGGCCCGCGACCAATCGCGGCGTCGCCGACGGTTCGTCGGCCGGGATCAGGTGCCACTCGCTGGTGACCTTGCTCCCGATGGCGATGGTGACGTAGCGCTCGGAGCGGGTCTGGCCGACGCCGATCCAGAAGCGTTCGTCGTCCTCCTGCATGACGAGTTCGTCAGCGCTGTGCGGCGTGCCGAGCCGGTGACGCCAGACCTGATGTGGGCGCCAGCTGTCGTCGGTCACGGTGTAGAGGAAGGTGGCCGAGTCCGCGAACCACGCCAGGCCGTAGCCCGCCTTCGGGATCTCGTCCTCCAGCAGCTCGCCGGTCGCCAGGTCGCGCACCCGGATGGTGAAGACCTCGCTGCCGGTGAGGTCGACCGCTTCCGCCGCCAGGCGGTGGTCCGGGCTGATGGAGAACCCGCCCAGACGGAAGAAATCCCGGCCGGCCGCCTCCTGGTTCTCGTCGAGCAGGATGACCTCGTCGTCCGGCGGGGAGGCGGGGTCGACGGGCCGGCGCACGACGTCCGGGAGGTTGCGGGCGTCGGTGATGCCGTCCGGTGCGGGACGGCGTGCGTGGATCGGGTACGACGCGCCCTCGAGCGTGCGGCGGTAGTACAGCCAGCCGCCGTCGAGCACCGGGGCGGAGCTGTCGGTCTCCTCGACCCGGCCCTTGATCTCGCTGAACAGCCGATCCTGCAGGTCCTGCGACGGATCGAGCAGCGCCGCCGTGTGCTCGTTCTCGGCCTCGAGGTAGGCCAGCGTGGCCGGGTCGTCGCGGTCCCGCAGCCAGTACCAGGGGTCCTGCACCGTCGAGCCGTCGGCGCGGGTGAGGGTGTGCGGTCGCTGTTCGGCGACCGGAGGTGTGGGCGGGGGCGTGGAGGTCGCGGGCGTCGAGGTCAAGGGGGCACGCTCCGAGGGTCGACCGGCGGGACGAGGATCGTCCCGCGGTTGGTTGCCGAGGGTAGGCCGGATCACCGCACGTGACCCGATGGGCTCCGCGTGGGACGGGTCGTCCCCGCCCCGGACCGCCGTTCAGCCTCGCGGGTCGATCGTCATCGCCACGAACGCGTCCATCGCGGAGGCGTCGGCCATCGCCCCCGGGTTGGCGACCCGTTCGAACGGTTCACCCTCGAGCAGACGTTTGACCGGCACCTCCATCTTCTTGCCCGAGATGGTGCGGGGTACCGCCGGGACCTCGATCAGCTCGTCGGGGACATGCCGGGGCGACAGCTCGGTCCGGACCGCGCTCGCGACCCGGCGCCGCAGCGCCTCGTCGAGCGCGACCCCGGGCGCGAGCTGCACGAACAGCAGCAGCCGTCCGGCGTCACGGTCCGGGTCATCGAGGTGCACGACCAGGCTGTCGCTGATCTCGTCGAGCGCTTCGACCGCGGAGTAGAACTCGCTGGTGCCCATGCGCACCCCACCGCGGTTCAGGGTGGCGTCGGATCGGCCGGTGATGACACAGGTGCCGCGGTCGGTGATCTCGATCCAGTCCCCGTGGCGCCAGACGCCGGGGAAGTCCTCGAAGTAGGCCTCCCGGTAGCGCGAACCGTCGGGGTCGTTCCAGAACCCGATCGGCATCGACGGCATCGGGGCGGTGATCACGAGCTCACCGCGCTCCCCCACCACGGGACGGCCCTCCGGATCGAACGCCTCCACCTTCGCGCCGAGGCAGCGGCCGGGGATCTCGCCGGCGTGGACCGGCAGTAACGGCGCGCCGGCGACGAACGCGGTGCACACGTCCGTACCGCCGGACGCCGACGACAGCAGCAGATCCCGGCCGACGTGCTCGTAGACCCAGACGAACCCCTCCGGCGGCAGGGGCGCGCCGGTCGAGCCCACCGAGCGCAACCGCGTGAGGTCGAGATCGATGCCCGGCGACAACCCGGCCTTCCGGGAGTTGATCAGGAACGGCGCGCCGACGCCGAACACGGTCACCTCGGCCTCCGCCGCCAGCCGCCACAGGGTCATGAGGTCCGGGTGCCCGGGGTCGCCGTCGAACAGCACCAGCGTGCTGCCCACCAGCAGCCCGGAGACGAGATAGTTCCACATCATCCAGCCCGTGGTCGTGAACCAGCAGAACCGGTCGTCAGGGCCCAGGTCGTGGTGGAACGCGAGGACCTTGAGGTGCTCGAGGGTGATGCCCCCGTGACCGTGGACGATCGCCTTCGGGGTACCGGTGGTGCCGGAGCTGTAGAGCACGTACAGCGGGTGGTCGAAGGGGACCGCCTCGAAGCTCAACTCCGCCGGCTCGGCCACGAGCTCGTCCCAGAGCACCACGTCGGGGAACGACACGGGATCGACGGTGTCCTCGAGGTAGGGCAGCACGACGGTCGCCCGCAGGCTCGGCAGAGCCGCTCGGATCTCGGCGACCTCGGCGCGGCGGTCGACGGCCTTGGCCCCGTAGCGGTAGCCGTCGACCGCCAGCAGCACGGTCGGCTCGATCTGGCGCACCCGATCGACCACGGCCCGGGGCCCGAACTCCGGCGCACACGACGAGAAGACGGCGCCGATCGACGCGCAGGCGAGGAAGACGACGATCGTCTCCGGCACGTTGGGGAGATAGGCCACGACCCGGTCCCCTCGCGTCACCCCCAACCGGCGTAGTCCCGCGGCCGCGCGCGCGACGCGGTCGGCCAGTTCGTCGAAGCTGACCTCGACGGCCTGCCGTGACTGCGATCGCGCCACGATCGCGGGGGCCGGCCCCCGACGGCGCAGCGCATGCTCCGCGTAGTTGATCGTCGCACCCGGGAACCAGACGGCGCCGGGCATCGAGGCCTCCCCCAACACCCGCTCGGCCGGGGTACCGAACAGGACGCCCAGTTCGTGCACCACCTCGGTCCAGAACCCGGGCAGGTCGTCGACCGACCAGCGCCACGCCGCCTCGTAGGTGGAGGTGTCGACACCGCGTTCGCGCGCCACGCGGTCGAGGAAACGCCCCATGCGGCTGGTGGCGCGGACGTCCGCCGGAGGCTCCCACAGCAGCTGGCCCTGGATCGCTTGGCTCATGAGGCACGCCTTCCATAGCGTTGACGGCCCGTGGCACGGACCAGCCGCCGAGCGAGCCCGGGGGCGAACCGCTCGCCGAGACGCAGCGCCTGCAGCACGCGCGGGTGCAGCACCTCGTCGCGGGGTTCGTGGATCACGCGGACCACGACCTCCGCCGCCTCCAGCGGCGTGATGGCAGGGATCCATCTCCCGAGGCTCGGGGCGTGGGCGTAGCTGTCCGGGTTGGTCGTGAAGTACTCACTGGTGACCGTGCTGAACATCACATGACACGACCGCACGCCCGTGCCGTGCAGGTCCTGCACCAGCGCCTCGTGGTAGCCGCGCAGCGCCCAACGCGAGACGGTGTACCCGGTCGCGCCCGGCCACGGGACGATCGATGCCGGAGAGCCGACGTGCACGATGACGCCGCCGCGTTGCGCGAGGAGATCCGGCAGGAACGCCGAGGTCACGTGGTACGCGCTGCGGTAGGGAGCGTCCAGCAGACGTTCCATCTCGGCCGGCGGAGTGTCCTCGGGCCACCGCCAGACCCCGGCACCGGCACTGTTGACGATGGCGCCGGGCACGCCGAAGCGGGCGCGGACCCGCGCCGCCATCGCGGCCACCGCATCCGGATCGGCTCCGTCGAGCGGCTCCACCACGCACCGACCCGCACCGAAGGCCTCCAGCCGGGCAGCGATCTCCCGCAGTCGAGCTTCGCGCCGGGCGACGAGCACGACGGTCCAGCCGCTGGCCACCAGGATCCGGGCGCTCGCCGCACCGATCCCGCTGGATGCCCCTGTGACCACCGCCAACCGTTGCGCCACCACGCCTCCTGGGCTCCGAGTGGCACCACGCTATGCGTTCGACCCCCACGAGCGCGCGTCAGTGGTTGCGGAGCGTGGAACCACCACGGTTCAGAGGTCGCGCGGATCCGTACCTGGCGGCGGGTCCAACTCATCGGCGAAGGCCTCGGTCTCGACCCCGTCGTCGAAGCGGACGCGGTAGATCGGCGAGACGTCCTCTTCCTCGAGGTCGATGACGTCCTCATCGGGGTCCACCGGCCCGAGGATGGTCACGCGCTGTCCGGCACGCTCGCGGTACCCGGGGGCACCGTCGGTGGTGCTCTGCGAACGGAAGGTCGTCTCCGTCACGGTGCTCTGAGGGTCGGCCATCGGTGCTCCACTTCCTACGCTTGTTCGGCGATCGCCCATCGGGCGCCTGATCGAGCATCGTGCGGTCCCGCCCGCGGCGGGGCCACCCCCCGCCGTGTCCGGACGTCCACCCCATCGAGGAGATCCGGCCACTAGGCCGTGGCTTGCGAGGGTTCGCACCGCGGGCTCGCAGCGCCGTCGGAGGTGTGGGGTTCAGCCGGTTTCCAGCGCCGCGAAGTCGTCGATCCCGCCTTCGTAGCGGCGGAGCACCTCGGTGCGGAACGCGGCGTGCTCCGGTCGGGCGAAATCCGGGTCCTCCGCGACGATCTCCCGGGCGAGCTGCCGGGTCCTGGCCACGAGCTCCCGGTCGTCTTGGAGCCGGGCGAGCTTCAGGTCCGGCAACCCGGACTGCTTGCGGCCGAAGAGCTGCCCCTCTCCCCGGATCGACAGGTCGGTCTCCGCCAGTTCGAAGCCATCGGTGGTCCCGGCCACCGCCTCGAGACGCTCGACCGCCTCGTCGGACAAGAGCGACGACCACCCGGCGAACAGCACACAGAAGCTCCGTCCCCCGCCACGTCCCACCCGTCCGCGCAGCTGGTGCAGCTGGCTGATACCGAAGCGCTCCGCATCCTCGATCACCATGATGGTGGCCTCGGGCACGTCCACGCCGACCTCGATGACGGTGGTCGAGACCAGCACCTGCGCCTCGCCCGAGCGGAAGGCGGCCATCGCCGCGTCCTTCTCGGCGGTGGGAAGCCGCCCGTGGATCAGGGCCACGCGCAGCTCCGGGAACACCGTCTCGGCCAGTCGGCGGTACTCGTCGACGACCGCGGTGCCGGGAAGGGTCTCGGAGGGTTCCACGAACGGGCAGACCACGTAGGCGCGCCGTCCCTTCGCCGCCTCCGACCGGATGAAGGCGTACAGCTTGTCGCGCCGGTCCTCTTCGGCCCTCGTGATCAGCTGCGTGGTGATCGGCTCGCGACCGGGTGGCAGCTCGTCCAACACCGTGACATCCAGATCGCCGAACAACGTCAGGGCGAGCGAACGCGGGATCGGGGTCGCGGTCATCACCAACACGTCAGGGGTCGCGGCGGTCCCGGTGGCGGTGTCGGCGGCCTTCTCCTTCAGGCCCACCCGTTGGGAGACTCCGAACCGGTGCTGTTCGTCGATGACGACCACGCCGAGATCCGCGAACCGCACCCCCTCCTCGAGCAGCGCGTGCGTGCCGACGATCAGATCGACCTGCCCGGTGAGCAGCTCGCCCAGGATGCGTCGGCGCTCCCTGGTGCCGGTCGACGAGGTCAGCAGCTCGACGCGGATGCCGTCCAGCACGTTGACGCCCAGCGGGGCCAACAGGTCGCGCAACGTGCGGTGATGTTGCTCGGCCAGCACCTCGGTCGGCACCATGAGTGCCGCCTGCCGGCGGTTGTCGACCGCGCACAACATGGCCCAGACCGCGACCAGCGTCTTGCCCGAGCCGACGTCGCCCTGGAGCAGCCGGTGCATGGGCCGGGCCGCCGCGAGATCGTCGGCGATGGCGCCGAAGGCCTCGGTCTGGGCCCGGGTCGGCTCGAACGGCAGCACGTCGAGGAAGTTCGCGGCGCGGCCCTCCAGTCTCGGACCGTTGTCGAGCCCGATCGTGTCGGCTTCCGAGCGGGCCCGCCGCCACTGCAGACCCAGTTGGAGGGTCAACAGCTCGTCGAACACCAGGCGCCGCCGGGCCGTTTCGCGGGCGGGGTGGTCGGGTGGCTGGTGGATGGCCCGGATCGCCTCGTCGAGGCTCATCAGCCCCTCCTCGGCCAGCAGCGTGTCAGGCAGCCAGTCGTCGATCGGGGGCAACTCGTCGAGCGCCACGTCGACGAGTTCGTTGAGTTTGAAGGAGGCCAACCCGTCGACCGTCGGGTAGACCGACAACAACCGTTGGTGCTCCAACCGGTCCGCCGCGCGGTCGGCGTCGACCCCGGCATCGATCCGCCCCAGGACCTGCACGTCGGGGTTGGCGAGCTGCAGGGCATCGCGGAAGCTCTTCACCTTGCCGCTGAACGCCGCGACCGTGCCGGGTGGAAGCTGGTGCACGCGCCAACGCTGGTTGAAGAACGTGACGGAGAACACCGACCCGCTGGCCTGGCGCACCCCGGCCTCGGCGAGGTCGAGCGGACGCTTGCGACCTCCGCCGGCGGGGATGCGGCGGCTCGACCACCAGAGCACCTCGCCGAGCATGGTCGCGGGCTCGCCCTCCTGGACCTCGGAGAGGTCCAGGATCTCGCCCGCGTCGGCGTAGCGGCGTGGGTAGTGCTCCACCAGATCACGGATGGTGGTGATCCCCAGCCCGTCGCGCAGGCGAGTAGCCGTCTTCGCCCCGACGCCCGGAAGCGCCGTGACCCGGTCGTCCAACGAGACCGTCACTCGGCGCCCAGCCAACACCACGAACGCACGAAACCCGCATCGAGCACCTCGACCTCGGCGTCGGTCATCTCTCGCAGCAGCGCCGCCGCGGCGTCGCCGTCCTGCGGGGACACGATCGAACCGAGCATCAGCGTGACGATCTCGGCTCCGGTCACCTCCAGGGATCGGGCCGCCGCGCGCAGTGCTTCCAAGGGGTCCTTCCCGCGATGGATCACCTTGCCGTCGACCACCGCCAGCGGCTGGCCCTCGACGACGTCGCCGATCGGCGTGGAGGCATCGCGCACGGCCAGCACCACCTCGCCGGGCCGCACCCCGTCCGCGGCCGCCCGTAGGTCGGCGACGACCCGCTCCGCCGGTGCCTGCAGATCGAGCACGGCCAGCGCGGCTGCCACGGAGGGCGGGGTGATGGCCTCGCGGATGACCTCGATGGAGCGACCGTCGTCGGTGGTCGCGAGCTCTGACGCCTTGTCGGCGGTGGGAACGGCGTTGCGGTGCCCCGGCAACAGCACGATCCGTTCCGTGTCGAGCGCGGCGATCGCATCGAGGAACTCCGCGACCGACGGCAGGGCTCCGGCGCGGCCGGGGATCACCACGGCGCCGAGGTCGCGGCCGAGTCGCTGCATCCCCTCCCCGTCGAGCACGGCGACCACACCGACGGTGTCGGGGACCTTGTCGCGGTCCCGGGCTGCACCCCGGGCCGCCTCCAGCGCAGCGATCTGATCGCCGAAGTGGGCCACCTCGATCGCCGACGGCCGACCGAACTCGAGGCCGGCCTCGATGGTGGGGCCGATGTCGGCGGTGTGGACGTGCACGTTGAGCAATCCGCCCGCGGCGACCACGACGACCGAGTCCCCCAGGCGCTCCAGCCGGTGACGCAACGGGCCCGCCGAGGCGTCCGGGGCGTCGAGCAGGTACTGCACCTCGAAGGGCTGTGAGGTCGAGGCGTGGCAGGCTTCGCTGTCGCGATCGGTGATGACCCGGGCGGCGTCCTCCCGGACCACCGCCTCCTGACCGGTGAGGTGGCCGTGCACCGCCGCGAGGAGGACCTCGAAGCCTCGTGCCCCCGCATCCACCACCCCGGCGTCCCGTAGGACCTCCAGCTGTTCCTGGGTCTTCTCCACCGCCGCCGCCGTCGCCGCACAGACGGTCGCCGAGGCGGTGACGAGGTCGGCCCCGCGGCCGACCGCGACGTGCGCGGCATCGGCGGCGGCCGCGATGGCGGTCAGGATGGTGCCCTCGACGGGCTCGGCCACGGCCTCGTAGGCGAGGTCGCGGGCGTGGCTGAGGGCGTCGGCGTACAGCTTGGCATCGACATGGGGGTGACCGGTGACGACCTCGACGACCGCCCGCAGCACCTGACTGGTGATCACCCCGGAGTTGCCGCGGGCGCCGCGGACCGAACCGCGGATCACCGCGATGGCCAGCTCTTCGGGTGACGCCGGCCGCGCCGCGTGCAGGGCGTCGAGCCCGGCGCGCACAGTGAGGGTCATGTTCGTGCCCGTGTCCCCGTCCGGTACGGGGAAGACGTTCAGGTCGTCGATCGCGTCGCGGCGAACCGCGAGCGCCTTGTGCACACGGTTGAACAGCGCCGGCAGTTCGCGCGCGGCCAGGGGCGCGCCCTTGCCGGTCGCGGTCCTCGCCGTCGTACTGGGTCCGACCTCGGCCACGTGTGCCTCGCTCCCGCTGCTCGGCGTCGCGCGAGCGTAGCTGCGGGGTCTGACGCGACGTGCGCCCGCACGTGCCCGCTGGTAGCCTCCTCGAACACCTCCGGGGCCACGAGCTCGTCGTGTGCCCCCACTCTCGACCCTGTTCGTCGCCCGTCTCCCTGTTCGACCACCCGGCAGCAGCGTGGACGCGTCCGCGCTCCGGGCCTATCCCGAAGGCATCCCGATGGCCTCGTCCGTCTGCCAGCTCTGCGAGAAGAAGCCGTGGTTCGGCAAGCAGGTCTCGCACTCGCACCGTCGCTCGTCGAAGCGATGGAGCCCCAACGTCCAGCGCGTGAAGGCCTTCGTCGACGGCCGGACGGTCAAGCTCGACGTGTGCACCTCCTGCATAAAGGCGGGCAAGGTGACCAGGCCCCCCGTCAAGGCCTGACCGACACGCACCGCCTTCCGACGCTCCGTCCCGTTCGGGTGGGGCGTCGTGACGTGTCCGGCGCTATCGTCACCTCCTGCTAACCCGGGAGGCCACGTGAACGTGTCGGCGTACGTGTTGGTCCAGACCGAGTTGGGCGCGGCGGAGATGGTCGCACGCGCCGTTCGCGAACTCCCGGGGGTCGACACGGCCGACGATGTGACCGGGCCCTACGACGTGATCGTCAAGGCGCATGCCGACGATGTCGACCAGCTGGCCCGGATGGTGGTCTCCGCCATCCAGGCCGTACCGGGCATCACCCGGACACTGACGTGTCCGATCGTGCACCTGTAGCCGCGACCGCCCCGGCCCCGGCCACTCAGACCGTGGCGTCGCTGAGCAGACGGTCGACCAGTCCCCGGTAGTCGAGTCCCTCCGCGGCCCACAGCTGGGGGAACATCGAGCTGGGCGTGAAGCCGGGGATGGTGTTGATCTCGTTGACCACCACCCGACCCGTGCGGTCGGCGAAGAAGTCGATGCGCGCCATCCCGCGGCAGCCGATCGCGCGGTACGCGATCCGGGCGAGTTCGTCGATCCGTCGTTCGACCTCGGCGGAGACGTCCGCGGGGATCAGCAGCTTCGACGCGGACAGGTACTTGGCCTCGAAATCGTAGAACTCGTGGTCCGAGATGATCTCGCCCGGTCGGGTGACGTCGAGGTGCTCGTGACCGAGCACCCCGACCTCCAGTTCGCGAGCGCCCTCGAAACCTTCCTCGACGACCACCACGTCGTCGTGGTCGTAGGCCTCGGCCATGGCGTCGGGCAACCTCGCGACGTCGGTGACCTTGCTGATCCCGATCGAGCTTCCCTGCCGGACCGGCTTGGTGAACCACGGCATCGGCAGCCGCTCGGTCAACTCGGCCACCACGCCGGCGGCTTGCGTCTCCCAGCGGGAGCGGTGGACGGCGAGGTAGCCGCCCTGGGGCAGACCGCGGGCGGCGAACGAGGCCTTCATCGCGGCCTTGTCCACCCCGAGGGACGACGCGGTGACCCCTGCACCGACGTAGGGCACGCCGACGGTGGCCAGCAACCCCTGGACGGTGCCGTCCTCGCCCCATGGGCCATGGAGCAGGGGGAAGACGATGTCGATGCCTCCGAGTGCGGCGGTCATCCCGTCACCGTCGTCGACCTGGACCAGCCGGGGCCCCCGACGCGTGCCGACCAGCGCCACGGTGGGCCCATCGTCGGCGACCTCCGGCAGGACCCCGTCGGTGATCGGGGCGATCAGACCGTCGGTCAGGGTCCACCGACCGTCACGGGTGATCCCGACCGGGAGGACCTCGTACCGCTCGCGGTCGATGACCTCGAGGACCGAACGTGCCGACAGACAGGAGATCTGGTGTTCACTCGAACGACCGCCGTACAGCAACACGATGCGTTTCATGCCACATCTCCCTGCGCCACATCCGCCGCGGCCAGCCCGCGATCGAGATCCGCGACCAGATCGTCGGGGTCCTCGATACCCACCGACAGACGCACCGTGCCGGCACCGAGCCCGGCGGCCGCCAACCCGGCCGGATCGAGCTGGCGGTGACTGGTCGAGGCCGGGTGCAGTACCAGGGAGTGGGTCCCGCCGAGCGACGACGCGCGGACGAAGACCTCGCACGCATCGGCGAACGCCTCGGCGCCCGCCCGTGTCGGCAGATCGAACGACAGCAGCGCGCCGTAGCCACGACCGCCGAACATCGTGGTCGCCAGCGCGTACTGCTCGTGGTGGACCAGGCCCGGGTAGCGCACCGGCTGTGCCCGGTGGTCACCGTCCAGCGCGCGCGCCACCGTCAGGGCATTGGCGCTGGCCTGGCGGACCCGGAGCGCCAGGGTCTGTACACCGCGCAGGACCAGCCACGCCTCGAACGCCCCCAACGATCCGCCCAGCTCGTAGGTGTGGCGCCGCACCCGCTCGACGAGGTCGGCATCGCCCACCACGACCCCCGCGACGACGTCACCGTGACCGCCCAGGAACTTCGTCGCCGACTCGACGACCGCCGTGGCACCCAGCTCGTAGGGGCGACACAGGTACGGCGAGGCGAAGGTGTTGTCGACCACCAGGGCGACGCCGCGCTCACGGCAGACCGACGCGATCGCAGCCAGGTCCGTCACGTGGGTCGAGGGGTTGGCGACCGTCTCGACGTGCACGACGGTGTGTTCCTCGGTGAGTGCGAGCCCCAACTCGTCGGCCGTGGACAGCGGGGCGTGATCCACCTGCCAACCGGCGTTGCGACGCAACCGGTCGAGCAGGGCGAAGGTGCCGCCGTAGATGCGGGAGGTCGCCAGCACCCGGCCGTGGCCGCGCAGGACGTCGAGGGTCGCGTGGATCGCCGCGGTCCCCGACGCCAGCGACCAGGCCGCAGGCGCACCGTTGAGCGAGGCGACCACCCCGTGCAGCGTGGTCGCCGTCGGGTTGTCGTAGCGCCCGTAGACGTAGCCCTCCCGCTCGTCGAGGAGCAGCTCCCCGATGTCGGCCGAGCGGTCGGCCCCCCAGGTGGACGCCAGCCAGATCCCGGCGGACGAGGGGTGCTGGTGCACCTCCGGCACGGTCACGGCGCCCGTGACCGCACGGGTGGCGAACCCGCCCATGGGGCGAGGCAGGGAGGGCTCCACGAGGACTCCGGACGGCGGGGGTGGGCGGCGCCCCGGAGCCTAGCGATGGTGCGCTCAGCTCCGGTCGGAACGCTCCACCGCGGTGCCGGACCCGGCGTCGGTGTCGGTGGCACCGTTCCGCGCGGGCATCGTGCGCATGCCCCCGTCGAGTCGTGGGAACCAGGAGCACACGGGTGCGGTATCTGGCCGCGAGCCGTAGACGAGCAGGGCCAGCATCGCCCCGTAGATCGGCAGGTGACCGATCAGTTCGGTCGCCCCCAGGAAGAACAGTGTCGCGTTGAACGGGATGCCGGCCGCGATCACCACCAACTGTGGCAGCGCCCCGGAGATGAGCAGCAGGCCGAACAGGATCTCCATGCCGGCGGCGAACTGGATGAACACCAGGTCGCTGACCTCGAACCCGAACTGGTCGCCGATGACCTGCAGGATGTTGAACGCCGGATAGCGGTCGAGGAACTCGAGCGAGAGCTCCGGCCGCGCCAACTTCTCGGTGTACGCGAGCAGGATCAGGGTGCCCCCGACGATCACGCGCAACGCGAACAGCGCGGTGCGGACCCGTTCCGGGTCGACCACGACGCGCCCGCCCGGGCGCGTGTCGTCGGGCGGCAACAACGCGAGGAACAAGCCGATCCCGAGCAGGTCGGCGCGTTCGAGGATCGGAACGACACCGATCCCCAGCATCCCGAGCGGACCGGCCAGGACCAACAGGGCAGCCGCCGGGCGCACCTTCCACCCCGTGATCAACCACACCCCGACGATGCCCTCGAGGATCCCGAGGCCGATCCCCCACCAGGTGTCGGGCAGCTGGAAGGTCGGGACGAAGAACTCCAACCGCGACGCCAACGCCAGCAGCGACACACCGGCGTGGATGCCGAGCAGGCGCGGGATCCACGGACCCAACTTCCCGAGGAAACCGAGGAAACCGAGTTCCGGGCGCGGGAAGAACCGGGCGACGACGCGCCAGACGACCGCACCCACGATGGCGCCGGCGAGCGCGAGCAACGACAGCGCCTCGAACGGGAACGCCGCATCGAAGGGCGGTCGCGTCTCGGTGAACCACAGCGCGTGGGCCAATGGGAACTCGTGCACCCGCGATCCTCTCGACGAACGAACGGGTTCGGGGCGCGCCCGGCGCCGGACCGGTCGGTCCGGTGACCGGGGGCGGGCAGGCCGGTTCGGGCCCGGCGATGCCCCACGGGTAGTGTCCGCGCCGACGAACACCAGGATCCTGGGAGGGACACACCGTGGCACAGATCGACTACGACGGCCGGGTCGCGATCGTGACGGGAGCAGGTGGGGGCCTTGGCCGCAGCCACGCACTCCTGCTCGCCAGTCGGGGAGCCAAGGTGGTGGTCAACGACCTCGGCGGTAGCCGGGACGGCAGCGGTGGCGGCTCGGTGATGGCCGACGCGGTCGTGGCGGAGATCGTCGATGCCGGGGGCGAGGCGGTCGCCAACTACGACGGCGTCCACACCTGGGAGGGTGGCCAGGCCATCGTGGGCTCGGCGATCGATGCCTTCGGCCGCGTCGACGTGATCATCAACAACGCCGGCATCCTGCGCGACACCTCGTTCGCCAAGCTCGAGGAACCCCAACTCGACCTCGTCCTCAAGGTGCACCTGTACGGAGCGTTCCACGTGGCTCGGGCGGCCTGGCCCCACCTCAAGGACCAGGGCTACGGACGGATCATCAACACGACCTCGGGATCCGGCCTCTACGGCAATTTCGGACAATCCAACTACTCGGCCGGGAAGATGGGCCAGGTCGGACTGACCCGGACGTTGGCGATCGAGGGCGCCAAGTACGGCATCACCGCCAACGTCATCGCCCCGATCGCCAAGTCGCGCATGACCGAGGACGTCATGCCCCCGGCGCTGCTGGACCGCCTCGAGCCCGAGTACGTCTCGCCCCTGGTGGCCTACCTCGGCTCGGAGGCCTGCACCCAGACGGGTCGCATCTACTCGGTGGGTGGTGGCTACATGGCGCGCGTCGCGATCCTCGAGGGCGAGGGCGCGACCTTCGACCGTGTCCCCTCCCCCGACGAGGTCGCCGATGCCTGGGATCGGATCGAGCAGGTCGGACCCGGCTCGGCCGAGTTCACGCAAGGCGTCATGGAACAGACCGGCAAGATCGTCCAGGCCCTCGGCATCAGCCTCGAGTGAGCAGGGGGACGTCAGCTACGCCGCTCGACCGCCAGCAGGATCAGCTCGACGAGTTCAGCGGTGGTGGCCTCCGTGGTGTCGAGCACCAGGTCCCGCGCCGCGATGTCACGGGTGACCTCCAGCTGGGCCGTGGCGGACCCGAGCCCGCTGCCGGGACCGCGCCCGTGGATCTCCCCCTCGCGGTCCTCGAGCACATCGGGGTCGCAGACCAGCCCGATGTGGAGCACGTCCAAGCCGACCAGCGCCGACTGCAGGTCCCGCACGGTGAGCTGGTCGAGCAGAACGTGATCGATCGCGACGTCCATGCCGGCATGGGCCCAGGCGGCCGCAGCCCGATGCATGCCGACCATCAGTTCACGGCCGAGCGGTCCCCAGCCCACGTGCGGGTCACGGACCCCGGGAGACACGCTCGGCAGGACCAGTTCACGCCATCGGCGTGCACCGGGGCCGAAGGCGGTCAGCGCGGCGCCCAACCCGGACTCGAGCAGCGGCCCGGACCGGACCTGCGGCCACGCCTGCTGCAGCGCCATCAACGTGGTCGTACGCCCCACGCACCGTGGACCGTCGAGGACCACGACGAGACCGGTTTCGTTCACCCCGTACCCCTAGTGTTGGATCCCGTGGAGTTCGGAGCGCGCCTCGCGAGCCATCAGCTGGGTCACGAGTTCGTGCGGGTCGTGATCGGCGTAGCAGACCGCGACCACCCCCTGCGTGATCGGCATCTCGACCCCGGCACGCTCGGCCAGCGCCAGGATGGCGCGCGAGGACTTCACACCCTCCGCCACCATGTTCATCGACGCGATGATGTCGTCCAGCGCCTCGCCGCGGCCGATGCGATCACCGACCGTGCGGTTGCGGGACTTGGGCGAGGTACAGGTCGCGACCAGGTCACCCACGCCCGCCAGTCCGGCGAAGGTGAGCGGATTGCCCCCGAGTGCGACGCCCAACCGGGTCATCTCCGCGAGTCCCCGCGTGATGACCGCCGCCTTGGTGTTGTCGCCGTAACCCATGCCGTTGGCCATGCCGGCCGCGAGCGCGATCACGTTCTTGACGGCCCCGGCGACCTCCACACCGACCTTGTCGGCGTTGGTGTAGACCCGGAAGTAGGGGGCCATGACCGACGCCTGGACCTGTTCGGCCCGGGCCGCATCGGGACTTGCCGCCACCGTGGCGCTCGGGAGCCGCTGTGCGCACTCCTTCGCGAGGTTCGGGCCGCTGACGACCACCACCCGGCCGGGATCGCAGTCGAGGGTCTCGGCCACCACCTGGCTACCGAAGCGCATCGTCGCGACATCGACACCCTTGACCAGGCTCACGATCGTGGCATCGGCGGGGATGGTGTCGCCCCATCGCCCCAACTGGTCGGTCAGGCCCACCGACGGCACGGCGAGCACCACGACCTCCGCGCCGGCGAGCACGGCCTCCGGATCCGACGAGGAATCCAAGGATGGTGTGAGTTCGACATCGGGCAGGTAGCCCTGGTTGGTGTGGTCGGTGTTGATCTCGGCCGCGACCTCGGGCCGACGGGACCAGATGGTCGTCGGTTGTCCTGCGTCGGCACACATCATGCCGAACGCGGTACCCCACGACCCCGCGCCCATCACGGCGATACGTCCCATACAGCTCTCTCCCGACTCGCTCCCGAGCCTAGCCGACCGATCCCGCGGCCCCCCGGGGGCCCGACGGTCGGTGGCGGCCCACGCAGTAGTCTCCGCGGCCATGCCCCGCCGAACCGTCGCCATCGTCCCGCTCCGCGCCCCCGGGGCCGGCAAGACGCGGCTCGCGACGGTGCTCGATCCGGACCAGCGCGCACTGCTGACGGCCGCGATGCTCGGTGACGTCGCGTTGGCGCTGGTCCGCTCGAACGTCGACGAGATCGTCGTGGCCGCCGGCGGGTCCTCGGCGGCGGCGGCCGCCGCCGCCATCGGCCTGCCGGTCGTGACCGACACTCCCGGTCGTGCCGATCTGAACCGGGTACTGGCGGATGCCACCCGAACCGTCGGCGCGGGACACGACGTGTTGATCGTGGCCGCGGACCTCCCCCGATTGACCCCCGAGGATGTGGACGCGGTGCTGGCCATCGACGGCGAGGTGGTGGTCGCACCGACCAACGCCGGGGGCACCGGAGGGCTGCTGCGACGGCCGGGAGGTCGCATCAGCACGCGGTTCGGCCCCAGCTCGGCGATCCGCCATCGGGAGCTCGCACTCGCGGCCGGGTGTCGGGTCGGGACCGTCGAACGTGACGGGTTCCGGCACGACATCGACACCTGGACCGACCTGGTCGCGCTGCACGAGGTCGAGGTCGGTACGGCGACCGCCGCGGTGTTGCCGAGCGTGCTGGGCCGTGCGGTGCGCGCGGGCTGAGCCCGCCGCGAACGGACCGGAACCCCGGACCCGGCGCGGGTCAGTCGCGCTCCCCCTCAGCGCGCCGCGCGCGCTCCCCCTCAGCGCGCCGCGCGCGACGTGCCCGCAGGAACTGCCACTCGATCAGGGCCCCCAACGCGGCGCCGATCGCGGCCGCTGCCACCAGGAGCACGATCAGCGGCACACCAC
>PWLR01000185.1 GCA_003558435.1 Nitriliruptoraceae bacterium
CCGGAGCCACGTGCGTTACGGGCTCATGGTCAGCTCGAGCTCGAACCGGCGCGGGTCCGGGGTGACGCGGGTCAAGGAGACAACAGGTGAACTGCGAGCAGTGCGGCGAGCAGGCCCCCGATGACGCGAACTTCTGTCCCTCGTGCGGGTCGGCGCTGCGTGCCGCCGCCACCGCGACGCCGAGAGAGTCCAAGAAGACCGACGACACCACCGCGTCGCTGGAGATCGGCGCCCTCGATCCCGAACACGAGGTCGTGGACCTGCCCGACCTCGCCGCCGGCACGGGGATGTTGGTGGTCGTCCGTGGTCCCAACGCTGGATCCCGTTACCTGCTCGACCGCCCGGAGACCTCCGTCGGTCGCCATGCGGACGCGGACATCTTCCTCGACG
Source organism: Nitriliruptoraceae bacterium (assembly GCA_003558435.1). Taxonomy (GTDB): domain Bacteria; phylum Actinomycetota; class Nitriliruptoria; order Nitriliruptorales; family Nitriliruptoraceae; genus PWLR01. The sequence continues at coordinate 391 of PWLR01000185.1, forward strand.
ACGTCACCGTGTCGCGCCGGCACGTCACCCTTCGCCAGACCGATCACGGGATCGTGCTGCACGACAACGGCAGCCTCAACGGGTCCTACGTCAACGGCGACCGCGTCGAGGAGCGGCACCTGGCCACCGGTGACGAGGTACAGATCGGCCGGTTCAAGCTGATGTACGTCGGCGGCGGGGGAGGCGCACCGTGACCAGCCACACGATCGGGGAGGTGCTCAACCGCCTCAAGGACGAGTTCGACGACATCACCATCTCGAAGATCCGCTTCCTCGAGGCCGAGGGCCTGATCACGCCCGATCGCACGGAGTCCGGCTACCGCAAGTTCACCGAGGCCGACATCGACCGCCTCCGCTACGTGCTGCGTGCACAACGGGACCGGTACCTGCCGCTGAAGGTGATCAAGGACGAGCTCGCCCGGATCGACGCTGGTGGCGAGGTCGGCAGCGACCCGGACGACACCTCCACCGGCGATCCGGACTCCGCCGAGGTGGCGGGAGGAGGTGGGCACGCGGCGCTCGAGGGTCCCGAGGCGCCCGCCACGCCCATCGCACGGTTCACCGTTCCGGCGACCGAGGTGGCGCTCTCGTCCCGCGAGCTGTGCGAGTCGGCCGGCGTCGCCACCGAGGTGGTGGCCGAACTCCGGGAGCACGGGTTGCTCGGCGCCGGTCCGTCCTACGACGGTGACGACCTGCGGGTGACCCGGATCGCCGGCGAGTTGCTCGAACGCGGGCTCGAGGTCAGGCACCTGCGCATGTACCGGCAGTTCGCCGATCGCGAGGCCGCGCTCGTCGAGCAGCTGGTGACGCCGCTGTTGCGGCAACGCAACCCCGACAGCCGGAGCGCCGCGATCGATCAGGCCGAGCACCTGGCGGCCTCCGGCGGGGCGCTCTACCAGGCACTGCTGGCGAAGCAGCTGCGGGCCGCACTGCGCCGGTGACCGGATCGTCACGCCGAGCGCGTATCGGCTCCGTCGCGCCCCTCGCCGGTTGGCAGGCGGCCCTGCTCGCGCTGGGCGTCGCGCTCGCCGCGCCGGGGATGGCGCTCGCCGCGCCGGGGATGGCGCTCGCCCAGGACGCGGATGAGGTCGAGGACGATGCGTCCGACGCCGACCCCGGCCCGCTCGAGCCGCTGCCCGAGGTCACCTCCGGCTACCGCGCACCCGAGGCGCCGGTGCTGGGCTCCCTGCCGACCGACTGGCCCGCACCACTGACCGCGCCGTCCACCGCCTACGTGTTGATGGACGCCGACACCGGTCAGGTCCTCGCGGCGCGTGACGCCGAGCAGCCACGCGCGGTGGCCTCGACCGTGAAGGTGTTGACGGCGCTGAGCGCGGTGGCCCGCACCGAACTCGACGACCCCGTCACGGTGGGTGAGGAGGTCGCGGGCGTGCCCGGAGCCGGGGTCGGGCTCACCCCGGGCAGCACCTGGAGCGTGGAGCAGCTGTTGGATGCGGTGATCTCGCGGTCGGGCAACGAGGCGGCCGAGGCCCTGGCCGTGCACGTCGGGGGTAGCACCGAGGGCTTCCTCGCGATGATGCTCGCCGACGCCGCCGCGATGGGTCTGGGCGAGCCGCCGCTGGTCAGCCCGTCGGGGCTCGACGACGCGAACCAGCTCTCGGCCATGGACCTCGCGGTCCTCGCGCGGGTCGCGCTGGCCGACGACGAGCTGCGCCCGTTCCTCGGCCGGCGCGAGGTCGTCCTGCCCTCGGTCGGCCCGGTCGAGACCCGCAACCAGATGCTGTCGAGCTACGCGGATGCCACGGGGGTCAAGACCGGATACACCCGCGAGGCCGGCTACAGCCTGATTGGCAGTGCCCGCCGGGACGGACGCGAACTGATCGCGGTGGTGCTCGACGCGGGCGACGAACCGGCCCGCTTCGACGCCGCCGCCACGCTGCTCGACCTCGGGTTCGACGAGTACCGGCCCGCGGTGCTCGAAGCGCTCCTCGAGTTCACGGTGGCCGGCGGGCGAGTGGCGGTCGTGGTCCCCGAGACGCCGCTGGTGACGCCGAACGGCGTCGAGGCCCGGTTGCAACTCCCGGTCACCGCGCGACCACCGGAGGGCGACGTCGAGGTCGACATCGAGGTCGAGGGTGAGGTCATGGCGACGGTGGTCGGGCGGCTCGACACCACCGCCGGACCGACCGACACCTCGGATGACGCCGGTATCGGCCGGGCGATGGTGGACGGTGCGTACGCAGCACTGCGCGCGGCGGCTGCTCAGGACGTCCTCCGATAGCCTCACGGCAACGTCGACAGGAGCCAGCGCGTGATCGAGATGGAGCTCGTGGGTGTGCGGGTCGAGTTGCCGGCCAACCAGCCGATCGTGCTGCTCAAGGAACGCGACGGGACCCGCTACCTCCCCATCTGGATCGGGGCGGTGGAGGCCACGGCGATCGCCTTCGCGCTGCAGGGTGTCGACACGCCGCGCCCGCTGACCCACGACCTGTTCGTCGACGTCCTCGAGGGGCTCGGCATCGAACTGGTCGCCGTCCACGTGACCGACCTGCGGGACGGCACGTTCTTCGCCGAGCTCCAGCTGATGCAGGGCGAGAAGACCTTCACGGTCTCGGCCCGGCCGTCGGACGCGATCGCGCTGGCGAGCCGGCTCGAAGGCGTGCCGATCCTGGGGGCGGAAGCGGTGCTCGACGAGGCCGGCCTCGAGATCGAGGACACCGAGGACGGTGAGGACAGCGGCGACCCCGAGGAGGAGGTCCGCCAGTTCCGAGCCTTCCTCGACGACGTCACCCCGGAGGACTTCAAGGAGGAGTAGCGCTCGCTCGTGGCGCCGACCGGGTCCCGCGACGCAGCGTCCGACGGCTCGTGTGCCAGGGGGTCGGCCGCCCAGGGGTCGGGATGTGCTGCGCGCGCACGACCCACCGTCTGCGCTCCGGATCGTCACCGGTCCACCCGGACGGTTCCCGGTGCTTGCTGAACCCGGGAAATGCTAGCTGGAACGTACTTTCGATGCCTTTCGAACCCTCTCAAGCGCTAACTGGCTACCTGTCCGGTGGTCTGGGCTGGACGTGACGGTGACCTCCAGGGTCGGGTCGGACGTCGATCCCACGTTGACCCCCGGCTCGTGCGCACGTAGCCTCACGTCCTGGGAGTTCCACAGGTGTGGTCCTCCCGGTGGAGCGGAACAGGCCACATCGCTCCACCCGGTACGGCGACCACTGGGGTGTTCGGGAACGGGTGGAGTACGGCAGGCCTTCCACCTCCACCCGTGAACAGGAGCGCACGATGGCAAGCAACGATGCGGGACAGCTCGCGCTCGACGTGGGTGACGCCTCGGATCCGGAGGGGTACCGGGGACCGACCGTGTGCAAGATCGTCAACATCACCTACCGCCAGCTCGACTACTGGGCACGGACAGAACTGGTGGCTCCTTCGTACCGCAAGGCCGAGGGTTCGGGTACCCAGCGTCTGTACTCCTTCGACGACGTCGTTCGCCTCAAGGTGGTCAAGCGCCTGCTCGACTCCGGCGTTTCGCTGCAGAAGGTCCGCCTCGCCGTCGACGAGCTGCGCGCCCGGGGGCAGGGACTCGCCGAGACCACGCTGATCTCCGACGGGACCACCGTCTACGCGATGGACGACGACCAGCAACTGCTGGATCTGGTCAAGCGCGGTCAGGCCGTGTTCGCCATCGCCCTCGACCCGGTCGTCGACGAACTCCGCGGCGAGGTCACCTCCTTCCCGACCGAGCGCGTCACCCGGGCCGATCGGGTCGTCCAGGGCGAGGCGCCACCTGCCCCGGACGCCGAGGTGGCCACCGTCTCGACGCTCGCGCCGGTCGCGGACACCTCGACCCGGTAGGTCCGCGCCCTGCCGGGACGAGGCGCCGTCGGTCTCCACGGCGCGCGGTCCGCGGAGGATCGATCGCGTGCGGTGCCCGCTAGCGCGGTCCCGCCTCCTCGCAGCGTCACGGGCAGACTGGTTCCCTGCAGGAAAAGCACGGCCGTGAGGCCGCGTCGCCGTCGTCCCCGAAGGACCGCACGTGTCCCACGAACCCTCCCCGCCGTCATCCGAGCCGTCGTCCGAGCCGTCGTCCGATGGCCCCTCCCTGGCCGGCCTCGAGGATCGCGCGGGCTTCCACCGCCGCCACCTCGGTGTCCACGACCTCGACCGGGAGGCGCTGCTCGAGACCCTCGGGTTCGCCGACGTCCCGTCGCTGCTGGATGCCACCGTGCCGGGCTCGATCCGGGACGACGCCCCGCTGGAGCTCCCCGAACCCCGCCCGGAACGAGAGGTGCTCGCCGCGCTGCGCGAGCTGGCGGAGGCCAACGACGTTCGTCGCGCCTTCATCGGCCTCGGCTACCACGGCACGGTGACCCCGGCGGTCATCCGCCGTGGTGTGTTGGAGGATCCGGGTTGGTACACCGCCTACACCCCCTACCAGCCGGAGATCAGCCAGGGCCGGCTGGAGGCGCTGCTGGTCTTCCAGACCATGGTCACCGACCTGACCGGCACGGAACTCGCCGGCGCGTCGCTGCTCGACGAGGCGACGGCGGCGGCCGAGGGCGTGCAGCTGTGTCGCCGGGTGAGCCGCAAGAAGCTGCCCGGTGCGCACGCCGAGGTGGTCCTGATCGACGCGTCGTGCCATCCGCAGACGATCGCGGTGGTCAGCGGCCGCGCGGAGCCGCTCGGCCTCGAGGTGCTCGTCGCCGACCTGCGCGCCACGGACGCCCTCGATCGGCTCACCGACACCGCGGGTGAGCCGGTGGTGACCGACCGGGTCACCGCCGCGTTGCTGCAGTCGCCGGATACCGATGGCGTGCTGCACGACGATGCGGCCCTGATCGCCGAGCTGCACGAGCGCGACGTGCTGGTGACGGTCGCCACCGACCTGCTGGCCTGCACGCTGATCGTCCCACCGGGCGAGCAGGGCGCCGACGTGGTGGTCGGCACCTCCCAGCGGTTCGGGGTGCCGATGCTGGATGGTGGTCCCCATGCGGCGTTCATGGGCACCCGGCAGCGCTACGCCCGACAGCTGCCCGGGCGTCTGGTCGGGGTCAGCAAGGACACCCGGGGTCGCGAGTCCTACCGGTTGACCCTGCAGACCCGCGAGCAGCACATCCGTCGCGAGAAGGCGACCTCCAACATCTGTACCGCCCAGGTGCTGTTGGCCGTGGTCTCGGCGATGTACGCCGTGCACCACGGACCGGAGGGCCTCACCCGCATCGCCCACCGGGTCCATGCGTTGACGAGCGTGCTGCGCGAGCGTCTGGTCGCCTCCGGGGTGGACGTCATCGGTGACGCCTGGTTCGACACGCTCACCCTGCACGTGCCGGGACGTGCCCACCAGCTGCGCGACGCCGCGGCCGATGCCGGCTACGAGCTCGGGGTCCGGCCCGGAGCGGACCACACCTTCCAGCCGGGTGACCCCGACCATCTGCGGATCGCGCTCGACGAGACCACCGAGCTCGCCGACATCGTCGCGCTGATCGAGGTGTTGGCCACCGGCGCCCCGGAGGTCGCGGGCACGAGCCCCGCAGGCCGGGGGTCCCCGCACGACGAGCTGGTCCGCGAACTGCGCGACGCCGCCGACACCGCGATCGCGACCGACGGCGGCCTGCCGGGCATCCCGGCGGTGGGTCGACGCACCTCGAGGTTCCTGACCGACCCGCGGTTCCGTGCCTACCGTTCCGAGACCGAGCTGATGCGCTGGTTGCGTCATCTGAAGGCCAAGGACGTGGCGCTGGACCGCGGGATGATCCCGCTGGGCTCGTGCACCATGAAGCTCAACGCGGCCGCCGAGATGGAGGCGGTCACCTGGCCGGAGTTCGCCGACCTGCACCCCTTCGCCCCGTTGGAACGCTCGGCCGGGACCCGGCGGATCATCGCCGACCTGGAAGGCTGGCTCGCCGAGATCACCGGCTACGCCGCGATCAGCCTGCAGCCCAACTCGGGTGCGCAGGGCGAGTTGGCCGGGTTGCTCGCGATCCGGGGCTACCACCGCGCGAACAGCGACGAGGACCGCGACGTGTGCCTGGTCCCGTCCTCGGCACACGGCACCAACGCCGCGTCGGCGGTCATGGCCGGCATGCGGGTCAAGGTGGTCGCCTGCGACGAGGACGGCAACGTCGACGTCGACGACCTCAAGCGGTTGGTGACCGAACACGCCGACACGTTGGCCGCGCTGATGGTCACCTACCCGTCCACCCATGGCGTGTTCGAGACCGCGATCGGGGAGATCTGCCAGCTGGTCCACGACCACGGGGGTCAGGTCTACCTCGACGGGGCCAACCTCAACGCCCTGGTCGGGGTCGCCAAGCCCGGCCACTTCGGTGCCGACGTCAGTCACCTCAACCTCCACAAGACCTTCTGCATCCCGCACGGTGGGGGTGGGCCCGGCGTCGGACCGGTGGGTGTGGTGGCGCACCTCGCGCCCTACCTGCCGGCCCACCCGCAGCAGCCGGCCTCGTGGCACGACGCGACCAAGGTCCTCGAGCCGCACCAGCGCACGGGACCGGTCGCCGGAGCGCCGTGGGGCTCGGCCGGCATCCTGCAGATCTCCTGGGCCTACGTCGCGTTGATGGGCGCCAGTGGGCTGCGCGCGGCGACCGAGACCGCGATCCTCAGTGCCAACTACCTCGCCGCCCGGCTGGCCGCCGGCTATCCCGTGCTCTACACCGGCGAGTCCGGCCTGGTCGCCCACGAGGCGATCATCGACGTGCGCGGGTTGCAGGAGCGCGCCGGGATCAGCAACGAGGACGTCGCCAAACGCCTGATCGATCACGGGTTCCACGCGCCGACCATGTCGTGGCCGGTCGCGGGCACCCTGATGATCGAGCCGACCGAGTCGGAGTCGAAGGCCGAGCTCGACCGGTTCGTCGAGGCGATGCTCGCCATCCGCGCCGAGGCCGACCGGGTCGAGGCGGGGGAGTGGCCGGCCGACGACAACCCACTCGTCAACGCGCCGCACCCGGCCGCCGACCTGCTGGGTGAGGACTGGGACCACCCCTACACCCGCGACGAGGCCGCCTACCCCTCCGACGGCGCGCGGGCGGACAAGTACTGGCCACCGGTCAGCCGCATCGATCAGGCCCACGGCGATCGCAACCTGGTCTGTTCGTGCCCGCCGCCGGACGCCTTCGCCTGATCCGCAGCGGCGGCCCCGCGCGTCCGCTGCCTCGGCCGGCGCGCCCGGGCCGGCGGCCGGCGGCTTGGCGCGTCCGGTAGCTCGGCGCGGCCGGCGCCCACGGGTCGTGCCCTGGCGACGCCGGCAGCTTGCGCTGCGCTTGAGGCCACGACGATCCGGCCGTCGGTAGAAGATGTGGGACGCCGAACGGGTCCGGAACCAGGGCCAGCAGGTCCTACGACGGTAGTTGGCAGTTCCCGATGTCTCATCTCCGCTCCCTCGTGCGCTGCCATCGCACGCCTGAAGATGGTGGTCGTTCGTACAGGGTTCCAGGGGTAGGGTGCCGAGGCCCGGCCCGGGGGGCGAGCGGTCGGGATGGCACGGATGGGGAGCGCTTCCTTGCAGATGACCGCCTCGCAGTCGGTACTCCGCCGTTCCGGCCCCCGGGGTCGCGGGTCACGGCGCAGGCGGCCGCCTCGACGGGCGGTGGTGCTCGTCGTGCTGCTCCTGGTCGTGCTCGTGCTGCCGGTCCCGTGGCTGCATGTGGTCTCGCCGGACCCCCTGGGGCACGCGTGGCGGCTGGACGGCCGGCTCTACATCCAGGGTGAGGCGATCGATCCCGGCGGTGACTGGTCCTGGTTGGCCGTGGGACGACCCCCGGTGGTGGCGGAGCTGCTCCGGGACCGGGTGATCGGCAACGACACCCCCCCGACCGACCTGCGTCGCGGCTCGCCGAGGCGTAGCCCGTCGCTGAGCGAGCCGGCCGCGGTCGCCGTCGGCCTGCGCCATGCGGGCCTCGACCTGCCGATGCGCCTGTTGGTCGAGGCGAGCCGACCGCACTTCGAGGACCTGCCCGATCACGTGGTCATCACCGAGATCGCCGGGATCCGTCTGACCCAGCGTGGGGACTGGGACGCGGTCGTCGGGGGTTGGGAGTCGGCCGAAGGCGCCGGCCCGCCGGCCGCGACGCTCACCCCCACGGTCGACTTCGCGATCCGCGACGGACGCAGCTTCTCCGCGCCCGGCACGAGGTTGCCCTACGACCGGATCGACATCATGGACCTGGCGCCCCTCGGTCTCGACGCGGGCATCGCCGTCCCGTTGACGCGTCTCGCACCGGTGTCGTGGTTCCGGAAGCTGTCGCTCGGTAGCTCGCACGGGATGATGGTCGCGTTGCTGTCGTACTCCCACGCGTCCGGCAACGACCTCGCCCAGGCCCGGCACATCGCGGGCACCGGCGGCATCCAGGGTGACGGGACGGTCACGCGCATCGGCGGGTTGCCCTCGAAGGCGCGTGCCGCCAAGCGTGCGGGCGCTGACGTGCTGCTGTTCCCCGCCTCCCAGGTGGGCGAGCTCGAGACCTTCGACCGCGAGGGCATGACGCTCGTCCCGATCGAGACGCTCGACGACGCGGTCCGGTGGTTGGCGAACCCGGTGGCGTGAGCCGCCCGCCGGTCGCCGAGCGGGCGCCGGGACCACCGTCCGCCGGCGCACCACGCCACGGCGTCTCCGGCCTTCCGCCCGGGCGTCGTCTCGATGGTGACGGTCCGCCTGCGACGCCGGCGGCCCGGGCGCCGCCTGTGACGCCGGCGGCCCGGCAGCCTGACGACCGCCGACCGATCCTCACCCGATGATCAGGAGCCCCGCGACGGGTGACCGGAGATCACTCCGGCGCTGTCGCGGGGCTCGTTCCAGGGGCGGGGGTGGTGCGCGAGGTCGTGGCGAGCGGCCGCGAGGCTCAGTTGACGTCGAAGTTCAGCGTCGTCTTGTCGCGCTCGCCCTCGCCGTCCTTCGGGCTGTCCCAGAAGACCTCGAGGGTGTGGGTGCCGGTCGTGGTCAGATCGATCCACTGGCGGAACTCGCCCAGTTCCGGACCCCCGGCGGTCGCGGTGACGAAGTCGTCCACGATCACGGTGCTGCCCTGCGTGATGCGGTAGCGGACCGTGGCCTCGTAGACGCTGGAGCAGCCGACGAGGGCGATGCCCCGCTCGTCGATCTGTTGGCCGTCCACCGGTGAGGCCACGTCGATGAACGCGCGCATCTGGTCGGCGTCGTGGATCGCGCAGGGGTCGGCGGTGACCGACCAATCGGGGGTCGGTCCCGACGGTTCGGGTTGCGGGTCGGTCGTGGTCGCGGCCGTCGATCCGTCGTCGGCCGGGTCACCGGCGCTCGATTCCTCGGCACCGGCCTCCGGCGAGTCGTCGGTTCGGTCTAGCGGGTGGCGCGACTCGGCCAGACGTTGCTGCTCCGCGGCGGTGCGCTCGTCACTGAGCGTCGATGGCGTCGGCGTCTCGTCGGCCGCCTCGGTGGTCTCGTCGGTGCTCTCGTCGTCACCCGTCTGTTGTTCTGGAGCGGTGTCGGTCGGGGGAGCCATCGGCGCGATCTCCGGCACCGCGTCGCCGGGGCCGCCACCCACCAGGCTGGAGGCCACCAATGCCAGCGCCGCGATCCCGGCGAGGCCGCCACCGGCTGCGGAGACCTGCCGGAGCGCGCGACGGCGGCGCCCCCGCGTCCACAGGGACTCGGTGTCGAGCGGCGCGTTCGGTTCACGGCCGGCGTCGGGTAGCAGGGTGTCGAGGTCAGCGCGCATCGGTGGTCTCCTCCACGTCCAGGGTTGGCTCGAACGAACCGCCGGCCGGACCGCCCGCAGCGGGTGGGCCGCTCGGGTCGGCGACCACGTCGCGGGTGTCGTCGATGATCAGTTCCGGGCCGAGCTGTTCACGCAGGGCCGCCCGCGCCCGGGTCAGGCGCTGCCGGACGGCCTCGGGGCTGGCGCCGTCCAGATCGGCGATGTCCGCCGTCGTCCAGTCGAGGACGTGGCGGAGCACCAGGATGCGACGCTGCGGTTCCGGCAGCGCCCGCAACGCGGTGCGCACGATGATGGCGGTCGCGGTGTCGGGTGCGCCGACCACCTCCTCGGCAGGCGTCGTCCGCGACCGGGCCCGGCGCTCGAGCCGTCGCCGCCGCAACTGCGAGGTCGCGAGGTTGACCGCCACCCGGTGGGTCCACCCGCCCGGGGAGTCCATAGCCGACACCTGTTCCCAGCGGCTGGCCGTGCGCAACAACGCCTCCTGCGCGACCTCCTCGGCGACCGCGTGGTCGTCGAGCAGCAGATGCACCGCCCGAACCAGGCGCGGATGCTCGCGCCGCACGAACGCGGTGAGTTCCGCAGGTGTGCTCACGACCCCTCCTTCGCACGTCGGCATGTCCTTGCCTTGCCCCATCCGTCGGCCGGCGAGCCGGTCCTCTCAGGACCCTCCCGGCGACCTCACACCATGCACACGCGCGGCGACCACGGAACGTGACATCGGCGTGCGACGAGCGCGCACGCCGGGCTCACGGGAGCCGGGAGCTGACGCTCAGCGACCGGCGCCCTCCAACCAGCGCAGCAGCGTGCGGACCGGCACGCCGGTGCCGTGCTTGGGCTGGTGGTAGCGATCCTCGTCCTGCCAGAACGGCCCGGCGATGTCGAGGTGCGCCCACGGGGTCCGACCCACGAACTCCCGCAGGAACAGCGCCCCCATCGTCGCTCCGGCCTCGTCGCCCCGACCGAGGTTCTCGAGATCGGCGACGTCCGAATCGAGGTTGTCGCGCAGGTCCTCCCACATCGGCAGGTGCCACATCGCCTCCCCGGCGTCGTCCGCCGCGCCCAGCAGCTGGCGCAGCAGATCGTCGTCGTTGGCGAACACCGCCGATGCCCGGTTGCCGATGGCCCGCATCGCGGCACCGGTCAACGTGGCGACGTCGACGATCGCGTCCGGCTCGGATTCCTCCGCCAGCGCGAGGCCGTCGGCCAGTACCAACCGGCCTTCGGCGTCGGTGTTCAACACCTCGACGGTGGTACCGCCCCGGATCGTGATCACGTCGGAGGGGCGCTGCGCGTCGGCGCCGGGCATGTTCTCCGCCAGGCACAACATGCCGTGCACCGCGATCGGGACCTGCAGCTGCGCCAGAGCGGTGAACACCGCCAGCACGGCCGCCGCCCCGCCCATATCGCCCTTCATCGATTCCATGATCGACGAGGGCCGCTTCAGCGAGATGCCGCCGGTGTCGAAGGTGATGCCCTTGCCGACCAGCGCGATCGAGGCGATCGGGTCGGCGGGGGAGTAGCGCAGGTGCACCAGCCGGGGCGGGCGGGCCGAGCCCCGGGCCACCGCAAGCAGTCCGCCGCAGCCCTCCTCGATCAACCGGTCGGTGTCCCACACCTCGACGTCGACGTCGTCGCCGGCCAGATCCAGAGCCCGTTCGGCCACCTCGACGGGCCCCATGAGGTTGGGGGGTGCGGTGACGAGTTCGCGGGCCACGCACTGGGCCGCGGCGTGCACACCGGCGCGTCGCACGGCCTCGTCGGCGTCGGCGGCCAACGACGAGGGGATGACCAGACTGATGTCGGTGATGGTCAGGGGCCTCGGCTCCGACCGTGCGTCGTCGTAGCGGTAGGCGCCGAGCAGTGCGCCTTCCGCGGCGGCGCGGATCGTGGCCAGCGACACGTTGGCCAGCGGCAGGGTGGTCGCGACGGTGGCCGCGTGGCTGGCCACCGACCGGATCGCGGATCCCGCCGCGCGACGCACCATCTCGTCGCTCAGCTGATCCAACCGCCCGAGCCCGACGAGCGTGACCTGACCCCAGGGCTGGCCCGGGGCGGCGAGGTGCAGCACCTCGCCGGGCTTGCCACGGAAGCCCGCGTCACGGGGTACGTCGGCCAGGCCGAGCGCGCTGAGCGCCGTGTCCGCGCCGGGGCCCTCGATGCCGCCCCGGAACACCGGGACGATCAACACGTCGACGTCGAGGGAGCTGAGCGCGTCGGTGGTGACGTGCACGGCGGGGAGACTGGCCACAGGGGGCTCCGGCGGGTTCGGCGAACAGGGTCCGCGCAGCGTAGACGCGCGGCCCCGCGAGGTCCGCCTCCACGCCGGCCACGACCGGCGAGCGGCGTCGTGTGCGTTCCTGTACGAGCTGTCCCTCACGGACCACACTCGCCGTGCGAAGATGTCCGAAGGGGCGCGCGCCGGTGCCACCGATCGGTGGACGCCGCAAGGGGCCAGGGCAAGGGGCCAGGGCAAGGGGGCAGGGGATGTTGTTGGGGGCATCGGTGGCGACCTTCATGTTCGTGATGTGGCTGGGACTGGGTGCCCTGACCGGCTCGGTCGCCCAGAACCGCGGGCAGAACGGGGTCGTGTGGCTGGTCATCGGCTTGGCGGTCCCGGTGCTCGCACTCGTCGCGCTCCTGGTGTTCTTCGTCTACGACCCCGGCGACGACGGTGAGCATTCCGTACCGGCTCCCGAGGAGGCGGCACGGACCAACCCGGTCGCGCGGGCCCTCGTGGAGGTGCCCGGCTCGACACCGGGACAGCTCGCCGAGCGAACGCAGATGAGCGCCTCCGCGGTCAAGGGAGACCTGCGGACGCTGCGCACCCTCGGGATGGTCGAGCACGACGGACGCGGGCGGTGGCACCTGACCGAGACCGGTGCGGGATCGGTCGACGGCTGACGGGCCCGCGGTCGCCCGGCGCCGGGCCGGAGGCTTGCTCGGATGCCGGGCCGGACGCCGGCTCGTGACGCTTGCCGTGGTGGGCCCCGGGTTCTGTCGGGCCGACCGGGTGAACGGGGCGGCTGCACCGGCTCGTGACGCTTGCCGTGGTGAGCCCCGGGTTGTGTCGGGCCGAGCTGGTGAAACGCGTCGGCTGCTCCATGCCGGCTGGCGGCGACACCGCGCTGCCGCCGTTCCGCTGACCGGGTGCGGCCGTCACCGAACCCGGGTCCGGATGGGTCGGCAGCGCGCGGTGGCCGCCGTGCGCCCACTCCGGGCGCCGATGTGCGCCTGTCGAGGCCGCACCGGCGACCCCGAGGGGACCGCGGAGTAGCCTGACTGCGGTTCGAACGGATCCCACGCACTCGGACAAGGCGGGCAGGCGTATGGACACGGATGCTCTTCCGGCGCTGCGCCTGCGCGCGGTGCGTAAGCGCTTCCCGGGCTCGGAGGCCGATGCGGTCCAGGCGCTCGACCTCGACGTCCCCCGCGGATCGATCGTGTCGCTGATCGGGCCGTCGGGCTGCGGCAAGACCACGACGCTGCGGATGATCAACCGGCTGATCGAGCCGACCGGCGGCCGGATCGAGCTGGAGGGCACCGACGTCAGCGACGTGCCCGCCACCGAACTCCGTCGCGGCATCGGCTACGTCATCCAGCAGGTGGGACTCTTTCCGCACCGGACCATCGGTGCGAACATCGGCACCGTCCCACGGGCGCTCGGGTGGGCCAAGGCCCGCATCGCCGAGCGAACCGAGGAGCTCTCCGACCTGGTCGGCCTCGAACGCGTCATGCTCGATCGCTATCCCGACGAGCTCTCCGGCGGCCAGCAACAACGCGTCGGGGTCGCGCGCGCCCTGGCCGCTGACCCGCCGGTGCTGCTGATGGACGAGCCGTTCGGGGCCGTCGACCCGATCGTGCGCACCCGGCTGCAGAGCGAGTTGCTCGACCTGCAGGAGCGGGTCAAGAAGACCATCGTGCTGGTCACCCACGACCTCGACGAGGCGATCCGTCTGTCGGATCGCATCGCGCTGCTCAACGTCGGTGGGGTGATCGAGCAGTACGCCAGCCCCGATGAGCTGCTGCGTGCCCCCGCCAACGACTTCGTGGCCGAGTTCGTCGGTGACGACCGCAGCATGCGCAGGCTCACCCTCGCGACCGTCGGCGACCTGCCCTTCGAACGCGGACCGGTGGTCGATGTGGCCGCCAACGACCTCGAGGCCCAGAAGATCATGGCCGCCCACCGTTCCGACTGGGTCGGTCTGACCGAGGGGGAGACGTTCCTCGGGTGGATCGACGGTCACGAGCTCGGCAGCGGACGGACGCTGAACGAGCTGCCGAGGTTCATGCCGGCGGCGCAGGTCACGCCCGCGCAGTCGCTGCGCGCCGCGCTCGAGGTCATCATGACCTCGCGCACCTCGGTGGCGGTCATCAACGACGCCGGTCGGTTCCGTGGGGTGGTGACCCTGGAGCAGATCCGGGCGGGACTCGCCGGCGATCTCGCGGAGCAGGCGGCGTGACGCCGACGCCCACCCGCGCGCCCGAAACCCGCGCGCCCGCGCGCTCGGCCGGCGCGTGACCGGTGCCATCGGCATCGGTGCCGGGGTGATCGGCACCGCGGTGACCAACCGCAACCCGATCCTGCGGTGGTCGTACTTCACCGAACAGACCGAGAGCATCGTTGAGGCGCTGGTCCAGCACCTGCAGCTGACCCTGTCGGCGGTCGGCATCGGGCTGATCATCTCCGGAGCGCTGGCCGCGATCGCGATGAAGTACCAGTGGACGGTCGGTCCGATCACCGGCACCACCGCGTTCCTGTACACGATCCCGTCGGTGGCGTTCTTCGGCGTGCTGGTGCCCTACACCGGCAACAGCGCCATCACCGCGATCATCCCCCTGGTGTGCTTCACGCTGCTGATCCTGGTCACCAACATCCTCGACGGCTTCCGGGCGGTCCCGGTGGCGGTCAAGGACGCCGCCGACGGGATGGGCCTCGGGACCTCTCGTCGCGTACTGACCGTCGAGCTGCCGATCGCGATGCCCTACATCATCAACGGGTTGCGCATCGCCACGGTCACCACCGTCGGGCTCGTGACGGTCGCCGCGATCATCGGCTACGGCGGGCTCGGCCGGCTCATCCTCGACGGGTTGCGCCGGGCCTTCTGGACCCCGCTGACCATCGGCGCCGGGTTGTCGATCCTGCTCGCCCTGCTGCTCGACCTGATGTTCTACTGGCTCGGCAACGCCGTCACGCCGTGGACGCGGAGGAAACGCACATGAGTGCCGCCACCGTGCTGGCCCCGCTCGCCCAGGCCGCCGTGCCGCGCGACACCGGCGTGTTCGAGTTCCTCCTCGACGGCCAACGGTGGACGGGCAGCCCCGGCATCCTCGGTGATCTGCTGGACACGGTGCTGCTATGCGCGGCGGTGATCGCGTTGTCGATCGTGTTGGCGGTGCCGCTGGCCGCCTACCTCGCCCACGAACGCAAGGCCCAGCTGGCCTCGGCGTGGGTGGTCAACATCGGCCGCGCCATCCCGACGTTCGCGATCGCCGGGCTGTTGGTGCCGGTGTCGTTGCGCGGCGGGTACGGGTTCGAGCCGTGGCCGATCTTCATCGCGCTGACCCTGCTGACCGTGCCCCCGATGTTCCTGTCCACCTACGTGGCGGTCAAACAGGTCTCGCCCGGCGCGGTCGATGCGGCTCGGGCCGTGGGCTACACCGAACGCGACGTGCTCACCAAGGTGGAGCTGCCGCTCGCGATGACGGTCATCTTCACCGGCATCCGGGTCGCGTCCGTGCAGGTGGTGGCGACCGAACCGATCCGCGCCTTCCTCGGCGGCGACGGGCTCGGTCGCTACGTGCGGGACGGGCTCGGCCAGCGCAACCAGAACCTGGTGATCGCCGGCGCCATCCTGATCGCGCTGCTCGCGGGCGGGACCGGGTTGCTGTTCACCGCCATCGAGCGACTCGTCAAGCCGGTCGGGGTCCGCCGCCTGGGACGACCCAAGCGCGCCGGACGGCTGCAGTCGGCGGACCCCCTCGGCCTGGCCGGTGAAGGCACCGAGGGCACCGCCGGCTCCGCCGACCGTGACCCCGTCGTCGCCGCCGCCGATCGGCGCTGATCACGCCGCCGACCGATCCCATGCCCGGCGCGCGCTGACAGCACGGTCCCCGCCGCGGGCGACCCAGACCCGGGGGCAGCCCCGGTATCCCACTAGCGTCGTCGTAGACGACCCCTTCGTCCTGCTCGCACATCGCACGCGCCGTTCCCGAACGACCGAACACCCCGCGCAGCCCCCAGACCGTGGAGAGACCGTATGAGACAGCGAAGCACCGTGAAGTTCCTGGCCGCCTTCACCGCATCGGCGCTCCTGCTCGCCGCGTGTGGGGGCGACGACGACGGCGCCGAGGCCCCCGACGTCGATGACGTCGAGGCCGGCGATGACGACGCGCCCGACGACGACGCGACCGATGATGACGCCGAGGAGGCGACCGCCGCGCCCGACGGGCCCACCATCGTGGTTCGCGGCCAGGACTTCTCCGAGGCCGCGACCCTCGCCGAGGTCTACGGCCAGTACCTCGAGGGGCTCGGCTACGACGTCGACATCCAGACCCCGGCCGGTTTCCGCGTGGAGGCCATCGACGGGATCCGCAACGGTGAGCTCGGTCTGATCGTCGACTACATCGGTGGCTCCCAGACGGAACTGGCTCCCGACAGCGAGCCGTCCGGCGACCCCGACCAGGTCATGGAGATCATCGAGCCGGAGTTCGCCGACATCGGCGGCACCATCCTCGACTACACCCCGGCGATCGATGGTGACGCGTTCGTGGTCCGTGGTGACGAGGACGCGGAGACCATCTCCGACGTCGCCGACCTCGACCTGGTCTTCGGCGCTTCCGCCCAGTGCTTCGAGCGGCCGCAGTGCTTCCTCGGCTACACCGACCCGGACATCTACGGCATCGAGTTCGCCGACACCACCACCATCGAGTTCGGTCCGCTGCTCGGCGAGGCCCTGTCGGCGGGCGAGGTCGATGCGGTCGTGTGGAACGACACCGCACCGCAGATCGACGAGCTCGGCTTCAAGGTGCTCGAGGACGACCTGGGCCTGCACCCGGCGCAGAACATCGCTCCGATCGTGCTGACCGAGGTCCTGGAGGCCTACGGCGATCAGCTCGCGGCCGACCTCAACGAGCTGTCGGCCATGATCACCACCGAGGACCTGCTCGCCTGGAACACCGAGACCGACCTCGAGTTCCGTGAGTCCGACGACGTGGCCACCGAATGGCTCGAGGCCAACGGGCTGCTGTAACGCCCCGGCTGCGCACCTCGGCACGGTCAACGACGTAGCGGTGCCCCGGCCATACGTGGCCGGGGCACCGCTACGTTCAGCGGGCGGTGATCATCAGCCTCCCGACGACCCCGGCGTGGTCGGAGGGCCACAGGCCCGAGGGTGTGCGCATCGCCGGGTCGACGCCGACCCGTTCCAGCTCGCGTACCCGAACCCCGTCGCGCACGAGGATCAGATCGATGCGGCTGCGCAGATCGACGACCTCGTTGCGGAGGTCCGCTTCATGGCAGCAGGTCAGGCCCGGGTCGCCGGGGTTGGCGGTGCGCCAGGCGTCCTCGAACCCACCCTCGTCGGTCAGGATCTCGTAGGCCAGCCCGTTGGTCTCGGCGTCGGAGTTGAAGTCGCCGAGCAGCACGACCGGCAGGTCGGTAGCGAGCGGCCCGTCCACCAGCTCCTGTGCCTGCTGGATGCGGATCACCTCGCCCGGGTCGAACGCCTCGAGGTGGCTGTTGACGAACCGGAACGTTCGGTTGCGCACCCGCACATCCACCAGGTTCCAACCACGCTCGATGCGTAGCTGCTGGGTGAGGACCGGCAGCTCCAGTGCCGCGTCGAACAACCCGGTCTCCTCGTGCAGGACCGTCAGCTGCGCCGGCGGCACGTCCGAGCGTGCCAGGATCACGTCGCGGTCGAGCAGGGTCACCTGCGCGAAGCCGAGATCCGGGACGATCGCCGGCAACGTCCCCTCGAAGGCGTCGGAGATCGACACCGCCTCGTAGTGTTGGCCGCGGGCAGCCAACGCGTCGAGCAGGATGGGAAGGAAGTCCACGGTGAGCGTGCCGGCTGGACTGACCGCGTCCCACCGGCTGACCTCCTGCAGGCCGATCAGCAGCGGCCGGTGCTCGGCCACCTCGGCCGCGAGCACGTCCGCGCGCTTCGGGAAGTCCGAGGCGATCATGTTCGCCCAGATCTGGGTCGTGGCCCCGACGAGCTGTTGCTCGCTCTGCGCCGCGAACAGCGATCCCAGCTCCGAGCCGAGGTAGAGGTTGCGGGTCATCACCGTCACCGGCGGCCCGCCTTGCGCCGCCGCGGTGCCCGCCCCGGTCTTGCCGGCCGCGGCCTTGCCCGGGGACGCGTCGGCGGCACCGGTCGCCGCGACCGTCAACAGCACCACCAGTGCCAGGGTCAGGACCCGCCACCATCGGCCGAGTCGGGAACCGTCGAGCGTCGTGCCAGTCTGCCTGTCCACCATGGATCTCCCTCTCACACGGAACGACCGGTCCCCATTGACACCGATCAACCGACCCTAGACACCTGCGGCCGCGTTCGGCTTCCCGGTATCGACCCGGGACCGGGAAGGGTCCGTCGGTCCGGTCGGACGTACTCACGAGGCCATCCAGGCCAGCCGGACCAGGTTCCCGGGCGACGAACCCGAGGGAGCGATGCGCCTCAGCGGCCAACGCGCTTCAGTTCGCCGACCGACGAAGCGGTCCCGCCGATCTCCGGACAGCCGGCAGCGGAGCCCGACTCGCACGCCCGAGGAGACGGAGACACCATGATCGACCGCCAACAGCTCGATCGCTTGCCCGGCATGCATGTGATCGGTGCCGAGGGTGAGGGGATCGGCCGCGTCGACGAGGTCTACGTCGATGACGCCTCCGGTGAACCGAGCTTCGTGCTGGTCGACACCGGCATGCTCGGGCTCACGTCCTCGTTCGTGCCGCTCGACCGGGCCGAGATCATCGACGACGGCCTGCGGGTCGCGACGACCAAGGATGCGGTCAAGGACGCCCCGGGCGTGGAAGACGACGGCTACCTCAGTCCGGACGAGGAAGACGAGCTCTACCGCTACTACGACCTGACCAGCCCCTCGGGATCGCAGGCCGCCACGAGCCGGACCGAAACCGCGAGCCAGAGCGAGCAGGCCGCGGTCGGGCCCATCTCCACCGGCGGGTCGACGGGCGCCACGCGCGGATCGGGGGGTGACGACACCTCCGCAGAGGCCGACGACGACGCCATGACCCTCTCGGAGGAGGAACTACGCGTCGGTATCCGCAAGAAGACGGTCGGCAAGGCGCGGCTGCGCAAGCACGTGGTCACCGAGCACGTGACCAAGACCTTCCCGGTCCAGCGCGAGGTGGTCACCGTCGAACGCGAGCCGGTCGACGAGTCCGACGTCGATCGAGCATCCGAGGGACCCGACATCTCCGAGGGTGAGCATGAGGTGACGCTCTACGAGGAGGAGTTGGTCGTCGAGAAGCGGGTCGTTCCGAAGGAGCGGGTCCGCCTCGCCAAGCAGGTCGAGACCGAACACGAGACCGTCGAGGCCGATGTGGCCAAGGAGGAGATCGACCTCGCGGGTCTCGAGGAGTCGCGCCAGGACCGGGAGCGCTGACCCGGGTCGGATCACCGATGTCAGGCAGACGCCGGGCGGCATGAGCGAGCGCACACCCGACCCTCGAGACCGTCCGGCGTGGCGAGCGAGGGCCGCGCCGGGGCGGGAACACACGCCTGACGCGGTTCAGTCCGCCTGCTCCTGGACCCATTCCTCGTAGCGGGCGAAGTACTCGGGTGCCTGCTCGATGAACGTCCGGGTTCGCTCCGGGTGGAGGTCGTGGGTGGCCACGGCGATCCCGTGGAACTCGCGGTGGTTCCTGAAGAGGAAGCCGAGCCAGGGGTCGTAGACCTTTGGAAGGTATTCGTTCGGGTTCCAGTCGTGTCCGATACTGGCGATCGAAGCGTCCTCGATCCGGAAGACGAAGCCCACGGGCACCCCGGGGTGGCCCGTGATCCGCTGCAGTTCATCGGTCCAGAGGTAGTCACACGACACCACCACCCGCCCGTCGACCTCGGCGTACCCCGAGCCGGGCCCAGGGACCTCACAGTCGCCGCCGGAATAGTGGTTGCCGTAGGCCTCGTGGAAGTCGAAGGCCAGTTCCATCGTGTCGAGGGTGTATGCGTCCGGGACCTCGGACGTCGTGAAGGTGTCGGAGACCAGCTCCAGTGCCCGGTCGGCGTCGTAGCTGTTGCGTGCGTCGATGTAGGCCTCGGCGGTCTCGATGGCCTGGTCGTTGGTGGCCTGCTCGGCGTCGATCTCGGGTTCGGTCGCCAGTGGAGCGATCGCGGCGTCGTCGAGGGGGCCGAACGTGGCGATCAGGCCACCCACCAGGACCACGGCGGGGACGGCTGCGGCGCTGAGCAGCCATCCGCGCCTGGAGCGGGGCTCGGGACGGGCGTTGTCGTCGTTGCGGGGAGGGGTGAGGGTGGACATGGGTCGCTCCTTGGGCGCGACGTCGCGTTCGGGCCCGAGATGTGGGGCCCCCGGGCGGTACTGGTGGTCGGATACCTGGTCCAGCACGGCGCGCAGCGCGGGGTCCGTGGGCCAGTCGGGCGCTCCGAGAGTCACGAACCGGTCGGGGTCGGGAACCGGGTTGAGCTCGCGGAACCGGCGCAACAGCTCGTCATTCATCGTCGTGCCTTCGGGCCACAGCGAGGGGACGTTCCGCCCGCTGCGGCTGCTTGGCGAGCCGTGCCCGTGCCCGGTGCAGTCGCTGGCGTGCGGCGCCGGGGTCACATCCCAACGCGACACCCATCTGCTCGTGCGGCAGCTCTTCCCACGCGGCGAGCCGGAGTACTTCCTGATCATCTGGCGACAGTCGCCGGTAGGCGCACCACAACACCTGTTGCTCCTCGGACTGCAACGCCTGCGCCTCGGGAGTCGGGAAGGCCTCCGGCCGGCTCTGGGCCAAGCGGCTGTTCAGCCGTCCCCGGCGATGGTCGCCGCGGTGCTGGTTGCTGAGTACCCGACGCGCCACGCCGTACAGCCACGCTCGCTCCTGACCTGCTGGGATCTCATCGAAACGCCGTCAGGCGATGAGTAACGTCTCGTCCGCTGCCTCGTAGGCGTCGGGGCGACGCGCGCGGCGTAGGCAGTAGGCGACGACGTGGCCACGATGTGCCACGTACAACGCCTCGAACCCGGCAGAGTCCCGCACCGTCGCCTCGCTCCTCAGTACGCCGCGCGTACCTAGGAGATGTCCGGATCAGCCGATCCGTGACAGGCAGATCCCGTGGCCGTCCCGGTCATGGTCACGGCCCATCAGGCACCATCTCGCGCCGGCCGGATCGGTTCAGCCGGCCGACTCGCCGGGATGGCCGGCCTGCCATGGGTCGGTGGGTGAGTCGAAGGGGTGCTCTCCGCCCGCTACCGTCGGTGAGAGGTTCCGGTGCTGTTCCAGCGACGTCGAGGTAGCGGTGGAGGACGTGTTCGGCGGGCTCGCCGGTGGCCCGGGCGACGGCTCGGGCGGGGCGCCCGTGGACATCCCGGCACTCGAGGCCGCGCTCGACGGTGCGGCCCTGTGGGGCCTCGAGCTCGATCCGAGGTTCCGGGTCCTGGCCGCCACACTCGAGCCGACGGCGGAGCGCTACCCGTGGGGTGAGACCGACGACCGGCGCATCCAGCTGCTGTGCTTCCCCGTGTCGACGATCCTGGGTTCGTTCCGTCGCAACCTGCCGATGGAGACCGAGCTGTTGTCGTTCACCGAGGCGCAACTGGTGGATGTGGTCGCCGCCTTCGACGGGGCCATCGTGGCCGCACCGCTGTTCGGCCGACCGGAACCGCGGCCGGGAACCTGGGGACCCCGCTTCAGCCTGGAAGGCCGCTCCAGCGCGCCCGACGGCACGCGCCGGACCGTGACCCTCGCACTGGCCCACGAGGACCTGACGCTGCACCTGTTCGCACGGTTCGACGAGCTGCAGCTCAAGGCCCCCGACGGCCGCGACCTGGCGCTCCTACCGGACTGAGCAGGCACGGCCGCGATCGGCCGGCCCTCGCCGGGCCCGGCGACCACGAGCGACGG
>PWLR01000225.1 GCA_003558435.1 Nitriliruptoraceae bacterium
CGATTTCGGCGCCGAGGTCATCAAGGTGGAGCAGCCCGGATCCGGCGACCCGATGCGCCAGTGGGGACGCGAGAAGCCCCACGGGCAGTCGCTGTGGTGGCCGGTGGTCGCACGCAACAAGAAGTCGGTCACGGTCAACCTCCGCACGGCGGCGGGTCAGGACGTGGTCCGCAGGTTGATCGCCGAGGCCGATGTGCTGGTGGAGAACTTCCGCCCCGGCACGATGGAACGCTGGAACCTCGGCTACGACGAACTCGCGGAGCTCAACCCGCGCCTGGTGATGGTGCGGGTCACCGGTTTCGGGCAGACCGGTCCCTACGCCCCCCGCGCCGGCTACGGCTCGATCGGTGAGGCCATGGGTGGCTTGCGGTACGTCACCGGTGATCCGGACCGGGCCCCCAGCCGCACCGGCATCTCGATCGGTGACTCGCTCGCCGGGACCTACGCGGCGCTCGGCGCGATGATCGCATTGCACGCCCGCGAACGCACCGGGCGGGGCCAGGTCGTCGACTCGGCGATCTACGAGGCGGTACTGGCGATGATGGAATCGCTGATCCCGGAGTTCACCGTGGCCGGCTACGCCCGGGAGCGCACCGGACCGATCCTGCCCAATGTCGCGCCCAGCAACGTCTATCCGTGCAAGGACGGCGAGAGCGTGCTGATCGCCGCGAACCAGGACACGGTGTTCAAGCGTCTCGCCGAGGTGATGGGGCGTCCGGACCTCGGCGACGACCACCGCTATGCCACCCACTCCGCGCGCGGCGAGCACCAGGACGAACTGGACGCGCTCATCGCCGCCTGGACCGCGCCCCAGGGAGCGGACGAACTGCTCACCACCTTGGAGGTGGGCGGCATCCCGGCCGGGCGGATCTTTCGTGCCAAGGACATGTTGAGCGACCCGCACTTCGCGGCCCGGGAGAACATCGTCACCCTCCCCCACCCAGACTTCGGCGAGATCGCGATGCACAACGTCGCGCCCCGCCTGTCGTCGACCCCCGGTGAGGTCCGGCACGTCGGACCCCGGCTCGGCGAACACAACCACGAGGTCCTGGCGGGCCTGCTCGGACTCGACGGATCGGAGATCGACGCCTTGCGCGCAGACGGGCACATCTGAAGCCCGGTCGCTGCGTGATGACCGGCCCGCTTGGGAGAGCGGGCCACCGGGGCGCACTCGCGCCTGACCGGCACGGGAGCTATCGCGGCGGCCACGAGCCGTCTCGCGGGAGGAGGAGCGGAACATGGCCTATCGACTCGGGGTCGACGTAGGAGGCACGTTCACCGATCTGTTGCTGATCGAGGAGGAGACGGGCGAGACGCATCGCGCGAAGACGCCGACCACCCCCACCGATCCGTCGATCGGCGTGCTCGACGGCATCACCAAGGTGTGCGACGTCGCCGGGATCGAACTCGCCGACTTCCGCCACGTCATGCACGGCACCACCGTGGCAACCAACGCGGTGCTGGAGAAGAAGGGCGCGAAGGTCGGTCTCCTGACGACCAAGGGCTACGGCCAGGTGCTGCAGGTCGCACGGTCCTTCGTCCCGGGCGGGCTGGCCGGCTGGATCGTGTGGCCCAAGCCCGAACCGCTCGCCGCGTTGGAGCTCACCCGTGAGATCCCCGAGCGTCTGAGCGCCAGGGGCGAGGTGCTGACCGAACTCGACGAACAAGCTGTCCGTGCCGCAGCCGAAGATCTGAAGGCGCTGGGCGTCGAGGCACTCACCATCTCGTTCGTCAACGCCTACGTGGACGGCGCGCACGAACGCCGCGCCGGCGCCATCGCCGCGGAGGTCCTGGGCGAACTGCCCATCTCCCTGTCCAGCGCGATCCTGCCGGAGATCCGCGAGTACGAGCGCACCCTGACCACGGTCGCCAACTCCTACGTGCGACCCACCGTGGCGCGCTACATCGGCAACCTGGAGAAGGAACTGGTCGAACGCGGCGTCGATGCACGTCTGCACATCCTGCGTTCCGACGGCGGGCTGATGGGCACCGAGCAGGCCAAGACCGAGCCGGTCAACATGCTCATGTCCGGCCCGGCGGGTGGCGTCGCCGGGGCGACCTGGATCGCGCGGCAAGCCGGGTACGAGGACCTGCTGACCCTCGACATGGGCGGCACCTCGACGGATGTCGCCCTGGTCGAGGCGGGCACGCCCCGGATCGGACGCGAGACCCAGGTCGGTGATCTCAACGTCCGTGCGTCGTCGGTGGATGTGCGCACGGTCGGGGCCGGCGGCGGCTCCATCGCCCACGTGCCCGAGCTCACCTCGGCGCTACGGGTCGGTCCGGAATCCGCCGGTGCCGACCCTGGTCCCGCCGCCTACGGACGTGGTGGTGAGCAGCCGACGGTGACCGACGCCAACGTCGTGCTCGGCTACCTCCCAGCAGGGTTGCTGGGTGGCGAGATGGGCCTGGACGTGGACGCCGCGCGCGCGGCCGTACAGACCATCGCCGACGCGATGGGCGTCAGTCTGGAACGCGCCGCGGCCGGGATCATCGACATCGTGAACGAGAACATGTTCGGTGCGCTGCGCCTGGTCTCGATCGAACAGGGCTACGACCCACGCGACTTCGCCCTGGTCGGCTTCGGTGGCGCCGGCCCGCTCCATGCCAACGCGCTGGGGTCGTTGATGGGCTCGTGGCCGGTGATCATCCCGCCGTCACCTGGTGTGTTGTGCGCCTACGGCGACGCCACCACCCGACTGCGCAACGAAGCCGCCCGCAGCTTCATCCGCCGCTTCCCGCACACCTCCGACGAAGAGGTTCGCGACACCCTCCGGTCGCTCGCCGAGGAGGCATCGGCAGCGCTCGACGACGAGGGTGAGCCGCAGGAGGGACGGACGCTGTCGTTCCAGGTCGACGTCCGCTACCACGGCCAGGGTTTCGAGGTCCCGGTCGACGTCGAGGTCGAGGAGTTCACGCTGGCGTCCGTCAGCGAACGCTTCGACGCGGAACACACGCGGCTGTTCACCTTCGCGCTGGACGCGGAGCACGAACTGGTCAACCTCCGGGCCGTGGTGCAAGGCAGGCGCACCACCGTCCCCGCCGAGGAGATCGAAGGCGGTGGAGGCGACCCGGCCCACGCAGCGACCGGCACCCACCCGATCTGGGTCGACGGCGCCTCCGTCGGCGCGACCGCCTACGCCCGCCCGCAGCTGTGGGCCGACGACCGCATCACCGGGCCGGCGATCATCACGGAGATGGACTCCACCACCCTGATCCTGCCCGGCCACCTCGGCGAGATCGATCGGTTCGGCAACATCCTCATCCGGCCCGCACAGGCCTGACCGCCGCGACCAACGCGAAGGAATCCCCCATGGCACGGATCATCGAGACCGGTCAACGCCCCGCACCGGCCACCGACATCGACGTCGTCACCATCGACATCATCGAGAACGCGCTGCGCAACGCCCGCTACGAGATGGACGCGGTGCTGTTCCGCACCGCGATGTCCCCCGGCATCCGCGAGCAGCACGACGAGTTCCCGCTCATCGCCGACCCGCAGGGCCGCATGGTGGTCGGCCAATTCGGTTCGTTCATCGGCGGCTTCCTCGACAACTACCACGGAACCATCGAGGAGGGCGACGTGTTCCTCACCTCGGACCCCTACAGCTGCGACGGCGCGGTCAGTCACGCCAACGACTGGCTGGTACTGCTACCGGTGTTCCGCGAAGGCGCGGTGATCGGCTGGTCGGCGATGTTCGGCCACATGACGGATGTGGGGGGAAAGGTGCCCGGCAGCCTGCCGACCGACGCCACCTCGATCTTCGAGGAGGGCGTCATCATCCCCCCGATGAAGCTCTACAAGGGCGGTGAGTTGCAGTCCGAAGCGCTCGCCCTGGTGCTCAACCAGGTTCGCATGAAGGAGTGGAACCGCTCGGACCTCAACGCGATCGTCGCGGCGTGTCGCACAGCGGCGAAACGGCTCGACGAGCTGTGCGGCCGGTTCGGCACCGACGTCTACCTCGCGGTGCTGGACGCGCTGCTGGACCGCAACCTTCGCGCGATGCGCCAGCTGATCCAGACCACCATCTCGGAGGACAAGCTCACCTTCACCGACTACATCGACGACGATGGCCGCGGCAACGGTCCCTACCGCATCCACTGCACGATGTGGCGGGAGGGCGAGAAGGTCATCCTCGACTTCGAGGGCACCGACCCGCAGGCCGACGGGTCGATCAACTTCTACCTCAACGAGAACATGTTCAAGATGTTCTTCGGCATCTACATGATCATGGTGTTCGACCCGCAGATCCTGTGGAACGACGGCTTCTACCCCCTGGTCGATGTGCGGATCCCTGAGGGTTCGCTGCTCAAGCCCAGATACCCGGCCGCGCTGTCGTGTCGCACCCACGGCCTCGGCCGCATCTTCGACATCCTCGGAGGGCTGCTCGGTCAACGCCAGCCCGACTTCCTGTGTGCCGCCGGGTTCTCGTCGTCGCCGCACCTGATGTACTCCGGCTACGACCAGGACGACGAATGGTTCCAGCTCTACCAGATCGGCTTCGGCGGTATCCCCGGCCGGCCCTTCGGTGACGGGCCCGACGGGCACTCGCTGTGGCCCTCGTTCACCAACGTCCCCAACGAGTTCCTGGAGAGCTACTTCCCGCTGGTCATCGAGACCTACGAGACCGTGGCGGATTCCGGTGGCCCGGGCTTCTTCCGCGGAGGGAACGGTGTCGACGTCGGCTACCGGTTCCTCGAGCCCGGACAGATCTCGATCCACGACGACCGCTGGTTCACCTACCCGTGGGGCGTCAACGGTGGCGTGCCGGGCGCCCGCAGCACCAAGTATCTGCTCCGCACCGACGGCACGCGCGAGGTCCTGCCCTCCAAGTGCGACAACGTCGAGGTGGCCGCCGGCGACGTCCTGCACTACGTGACCTGGGGTGGCGGCGGGTGGGGCGATCCCTTCACCCGCGACCCCGACCTGGTCGCCAAGGAGGTGCTCCGAGGTCTGGTCACCGTCGAGGGGGCGCGTCGCTACGGGGTGGTGCTCACCGACGACGGCGCGGTCGATGCCGATGCCACCACCGCGTTGCGCGCGGAACTCCTCGCCGCACGCGGGGAGGCCGGCGTGTTCGACTTCGGCCCGGACATCGACACCCTGCGCGCCACCTGCCAGGAAGAGACGGGGTTGCCGGCCCCGATCGCCCCGGTGTTCGCCCGGTCGTGAGCGACCCGACCGACGGCTCCGCGACCGACGAGCTCCTGCTCGACAGCTACGCCGAGGCGGGCTTCGCCGCCCGCCTCGGCGCGGGGCGGTCGTGCGCGGTCCTGGTCGTCGACATCCTGCGCGCCTACCTCGACGTGGACTCCCCCTTCCACGCCGATGTCGAGGACGCACGGGCGTCGGCGGCCAGACTGGTCGCCGCGGCCCGGGCCACGGACCGGCCGGTGCTGTTCACCCGTGTGCGCTACCACACGACCGACGGCAGCGACGGTGGGCACTTCGTGCGCAAGGTGCCCTCGCTGCTGCTCTACGCCGATCCCGACGACCCGCTCACCGACTTCCCCGACGACCCCCGACCGCTCGACGGTGAGGTGGTGATCACCAAGCAGTACGCGAGCGCGTTCTTCGGCACGTCGCTCGCCTCGACGCTGCAGGCGCGCGGCATCGACACCGTGCTGATCGTCGGCTTCTCCACCAGCGGGTGCGTGCGCGCGACCGCGACCGATGCGATCCAGCACGGCTTCATCCCGCTCGTGGTCCGCGACGCGGTCGGTGACCGCGACGCGCGCGTGCACGAGGCCAACCTGTTCGACCTCGACGCGAAGTACGCGGACGTGATCGACGAAGCCAGCGCGATGGGCGTCCTGCAGCAGTAGAACGCCCCGGCGCCGACGGTTGCCGACCGGAACGGCCGGATCGGCCTGTTCGCCGCCGAGGTCCGCACGAGGTCGGCTGCCGGTGGGTGCGAGCTCCCGCACCCACCGGCTCGCCATCGCGGTGTCCCGGGTCAGCCGAGCTCAGCTGCCAGGTCACGTAGCGACGCCCCGAGCACCGGGTAGTCGCCCTCGAGACGGTTCCCGACCGCGCCGAGCTGCGCCACGGCGGCACGTGCCTGCGGACCGGCGGAGAACCGTTCCGCACGGTCGACGAACCGGTCCAGATCGGCCAACGCCTTGCCGTCCAGACCTGCGCGGACGGCCTGGTCGCGGTAGGCACGCACCAGCGCGAAGCTGGGCTCCCACGTGATGGCCGGCTGTGCCTGGGCGTTGAACTCGTCGAACCTGACG
>PWLR01000007.1 GCA_003558435.1 Nitriliruptoraceae bacterium
CCGATGAACACCCACCGACACCCCACGACACCGCCGCACACGCGGTGTCACGACCCGTATGGTGTCAAAATGGTGTCACGAGCCGAGAAAACGCCCCCGACACGGGTCGGGGGCGCTTCGTCGATTCTGCAGTTTTCGGCCTCGTAGGCCGGTCTAGCTACCAAGTGCGCGAGGGGGGACTTGAACCCCCATGTCCTAAAGGACACACGGCCCTCAACCGTGCGCGTCTGCCATTTCCGCCACTCGCGCGTGACCCGCGGACCCGAAGCCCGCGAGCCGCGAAGCGTAGCCGCGCGCAGCAGTACCCGCCAATGCAGCCGCTAGGCGATCGATCACCACGGACCCGCCTCCTCGACACAGCTCACTCGGCGTCGGGATCGAGCCACACCTGATCGAGGTTCATATGGCCGAAGGGCGAATACACCAGGTCCTGGACCTCAGGATCGACTACCGCGCTGTGGCGGTACCACAGCAGCGGAAGCACCGGCATGTCTTCGAGGATGCGCGCTTCAGCCTCGCGGTAACCGGCCAGGCGTTGACGATTGCCGGCCGCCTGTCGCGCGACGTCGAGCAGCTGGTCGACCTCAGGCTCTGAGTACTGACTGAGATTGTCGAGTCCCACCTGCGAAGAGTCGAACAGCGGATGCAGGTAGGCACCTGGGTCGGGGACCGTGACCTCCCATCCGAGGCGGAAGACCGGAAGCTCTCCGGCGCGAACGGCCTGGATGAACGTCTGCAGGTCGCGAGCCTGGAAGTCGACCTCGATGTCCAACGCGGAGGAGATGTCGGCGGCCATGCGCTCGGCGATCGCGGCATGCGTGTCGCCGCGGGTGTGGGCCAGGGTCAGCCGATCGAGCACCGGGCCGGGCTGCGCGGCGGGACTGTTCGGCTCGGCGCCTTCCGACACCTCACCCGCTCCGGCAGCGTCGGCGCGAACCTCGGCCAGAAGTTCCGCGGCCGCCGCGGGGTCGTGGCGGCAGTCTCGACAGGCATCCTCGTTCGAACCGGGCAGCGGGGGCGGAACGATGGAGCTCGCTGCTGCCCGGGTATCGCGCAGCACGTCCTCTGCAAGCGCATCACGGTCGATCGCCAGTGACAGGGCGCGCCGGATACGCACGTCGTCGAAGGGGGCGACGGTCGTGTCGAAGCCATACAGGTAGACCGTCGAGGTGATGCCGTCGAGCAGTCCCGGCCCCGCGTAGCCGTCGGGTGACTCGCCGAACAGCTCGACGGCCTCCTCACGCCGTTGCGGATCCAGGTCGGCGACATGCAACTGCCCGTCGACCAGATCGGACCACTGTCGCTCCTGGCCCCGCGCCTCGCTGTAGATGGTCAACACGACCTCGTCGAGCAGCGGCGGCTGCGGGTGATCACCGAACCGGCTGAGACGCACGAACGCGCCCGGCTCACGGGGTCCTGCCATCGCGAAGGGTCCGTTGCCCACCGGCTGGTTCGCGAACGCTTCGAGATCGTCGTCAGCGACCTCGGGCATCGGTACCAGGCTCGGGTCGCTCAGTGCCACGAGGAACCCCGTATCTGGCTCCGATAGCCGGATCCGCAAGGTCGAGGCGTCGATCGCCTCGATCCCGGCAAGGGCTGTTCCGTCCGTCTGCGCCTCGGCGGCACCCTCGATCGGAGCCAGCAGGTAGGCCAGGAAGGAGCTCGGATCTGCAGTCCCGTCGGCGATCCGGTTGAAACTGCGCACGAACGCTTCGGCCGTCACCGGGGAGCCATCGTGGAAGCTCGCCTCACGGAGGTGGAAGACGAACTCCGAGCCCTCGTCGTCCATCTCCCACCGCTCCGCGGCAGCAGGCCGGACGTTGCCTGAGGTGTCGGACCGTACGAGTGGATCGAACAGGGCGTCGACGATCAGTTCACCGGGGTCGTCACTGAGGAACCTGGGATCGAGGGTCGCTGGGTCTGTGGACAGACCGATACGCAAGGTGCCCCCGGCATGGGGCCCCTCCGTCTCCTGAGGTTCGACCGGCTCGGCGACCGCGCCCTCGGGCTCGGGTGGCGAGGCCACCTCCGCGTCGGTGCAGGCCATCGCTACCAACGACAGAGCGACCGCAATCGCGGCCGCTCGAGTCGATCTGCTCAGCATGTGGCGATCAGAGGTAGATCACCAGCAGACAGTTCGTGGTCGCGAACAGTAGCCCGGCGATCACGGTGAACCGGTCCAGGTTCCGTTCCACGACGGCCGAGCCCTTCATCGCGCCGCCACCACCCCCGCCCCCGAACATGTCGGACAGCCCTCCTCCCTGACCCCGGTGCAGGAGCACGAAGAGGATCAGGAGCAACGAGAGCAGCAGGTGCAGGGTGACGAGGGTCCCGACGAGCAAGATGGAACTCCGGTTCGGGCGGGCGGTCGGACGGAGGCGGAGCGTACCAGGCAGGAGGGCCCGGCCGTCCTATCCGGGTAGCCCGCGACGCTAGATGGGAGCCAGCCAGAACAACCGGAAGCCGTCCGCGGTGTCCGAGCGGCCCACCTGCGTCGCGTTCCACCGGGCCGAGCGGGCCTCGTCGAGTGGCTGCGCCGTGGGTTCGAGGCGAAGACCCAGCGTTCGCTCCGGGATCGGGCACGACCCGGCGGCACAGGCGTGGAGCGTCCCGCGGCGGTTCTCCTGGGTACGTTCGTCCAGACGGGGGCCCGCGATGGTGCTGGCGGCGCCGACCTCGACGGTCGAGCCGCGTCGGTAGACCTCGAAGGCGCGCGCCTCGCCGGTGGGGACCTCGGCGGCCGTGACCGCCGGCGTCGACGACCAGACGAAAGCGAGTGCGTCCCGCTGCTGTTCGGGACCGGCGATCGCCGAGGGCAGCGCCAGGGCCGCCGTCGTGGCGGTCATCACGACCATCACCACGGCGGCTGTCTCCGAGGCCCGACGCAGACGGGTCGGAGGGGCCGCGTCGTCGACCAGCACCCGCACCCGGTCCACG
This sequence comes from Nitriliruptoraceae bacterium, assembly GCA_003558435.1. Taxonomy (GTDB): domain Bacteria; phylum Actinomycetota; class Nitriliruptoria; order Nitriliruptorales; family Nitriliruptoraceae; genus PWLR01. The sequence continues at coordinate 2,938 of PWLR01000007.1, forward strand.
AGGTTGCCGCTGGGCACCAATGCCGCACACTCGTAGTCGCGAGCCGGGTTGACCTCGATCACCTTCAACAGGCCGCTCGCCAAGGCTCCGGGTCGGTTGGTGGCGTGGACCGCGACCTGGTCGGCGGCCAACTCCCGCTCCCGATGCAGTTGACGGACCGCCCAGCCTCCGCCGGGGACGAAGAAGGTCAGATCCCTCAGGGCGCCGAGTCCGGTGGCCACGAGCGTGTCGCGTCGCCGGACGTGGGCGAGTTCGTGGGCGAGCACACCCTCGAGTTCCTCATCGTCGAGTGACGCGAGCAGATCCGCGCCGAGCACGATGACCGGACGCCTCGACCCGACGACGAACGCGCCACCGGGACAACGCTCACGAACCATCACCTGGGGTGCGGGAACCTGCAAGGTGGTCGCGACGCGCGCCGCGAGCGATTGCAACTCGTGATCCCCCGGATGCTGGCCCGAGGCGGAGAGGGCTTCGCGGCGGACGCGGAGCAACGCACCTGTCCGGCGGGTCAACCGGAACCCGGCGACCGAGGCCCAGATGCCGACGAGCAACGGAACCGCGATGGGAGCGAAGTTGAGCGACCCGTCGCGAACCGGGATCGGGATGGCCCGCGCACCCTCGGCGGGGAACATCAACAGCGGAGGCCTCATGCTCGTGCCGGTCAGCAGCACCACGACCACCAACGCCGCAGCGGGGGCGAGTGCCGTGGCGACACGCGCGTGCGACGAGCGCAGTCCGAGGAAGAGCAACAACCGAACGATCAGCACCACACCCAGCGTCGCCAAGACCGCTCGGATCACGATGGACTCGAGCGGTACCGCGACGAGGACTCCGAAGTCCACTGGTGTCAGCGCTCCTCGAGGCGACGCCGGGAGACCGCAGCCTTCAGCTCGTCGAGGGTGAGGTCGTCGACCTCGTCGACGACGTCGGCCAGATACGCCGCCGCCGGTTCCGGGTAGCGCTCGAGCAGCCAGGACATGACGTCCTCCACTGCGGAGCGTGCGTAGAGGTCGCGGGTGACAGCTGGACGATAGCGGTGGGCGAGTCCGGCGGTATCCCGGCTGAGCAGACCCTTGACCGCCAACCGGCTCATGGTGGTCATCACCGTGGTGTAGGCGATGGTCCGGCGTGCGGCGAGTTCCCCATGGACGTCGCGCACGGTGGCGTCACCCAATTGCCACACGACGTCCATCACCTCCTGCTCGAGTGGTCCGAGCAGGTTCTCCATCGGCTCGTTTCGTCTCGCCACGTCACCCTCGATGCTGCTCGATGTTGATGGGCGGGCCCTCTGTCCCGCCTGTTGGTGAGCCTAGCCTCCTGTCTCGTCCTACGACAGGGTTCCGACGACATCGGTAGGACACCGGTCCGAGTGGACTAGGACCGCCTCGAACCTGCTGCGCGCTAGCCTGCCGGGGATGTCTCCCCCGACTCCCTCGTTGCCGCCCGAGCCCGACCTTCGGCTCTACACCTCGTGGCGAGGGCTGCTGGGTGCGGCCCTCACCCCGATCGCGCTACTGGGGCTCGGCGCCCTCGCGCTGGGGGACGGTGGACTCCGGCTCCTGCCGTCGCTGCTGGTGCTGGCCGGGCTCGGTCTGCTGCTCGTCGCCTTGTTGGACTACCCCTACACCGTGACGGTCAGCCACGGAGGCATCACCCGGCACAGCGTGTTGAGAACACAGACCCTGCCCTGGGAGGCACTGGTGGCATTGGAACGGACCCGGCCGGCGACCTCCGCGGTGATGCGCAACCTCACCGACCGGCAAGCTGATCCTCAGATCTCCGGTGGTCTGGTGGCGCGCGGGCGGGGCCGCCGACGTTGGTTGCTCACCGACCGGGTCGAGAGCCGGATGGAACACGACCGACTCGTCGCGCTCCTCCGGACGCTGGGTGAGCCCGTGGAGTTGCGTGCGGTCCGGCCCCACGCCGAGGCTCCCCCCACCTTCCTCTACCGGCGCCGTGACGTCGGCCCGACCTCACGGTGATCGACCCGAAGAGGCGATTGGGGCGCAACTACGCGAGGTTGTGGACGGCGTCTGTGGTATCCAACCTCGGTGATGGCATCGACAACGCCGCGCTGCCACTGCTGGCTGAAGCCTTGACGCGCGATCCGCTGCTGTTCGCCGGCATCGCGGTGGCCAACCGACTGCCGTGGCTGCTGCTCTCGCTTCACGCCGGTGCCATCGCTGACCGTGTCGATCGCCGTCGTCTGATGATCGTGTCGAACCTCGCTCGCTTCGTCCTGATGGGCATGCTGGGTACCGCCGTGGTGACCGGTACCGCGAGCATCTGGCTGCTCTACGTGGTCGCGCTCGGCCTCGGCAGCTTCGAGGTCTTGTTCGACAACGCCGCGCAGACGATCATGCCGGCGGTGGTCGAGCGCGATCAACTGGAGCGTGGCAACGGCCGCCTGTTCGCGGGAGAGATCGTCACCAACCAGTTCGCCGGACCGCCTCTGGGGGCGTTCCTGTTCGGGATCACCGCGGCCCTGCCCATCCTGCTCGATGCCGGCACGTTCCTGGTGTCGGCGGGTCTCATCGCCGCCATGACCGGTTCCTACCGCAGCGGTCAGGTCCGGATCGATCACACCGTCGACCCGATCGGGCACGGGCCCGTGGCCGACGAACTGGTGGTCAACCCCACCACGAGTCCGGGTCCGGCGGCCGGCCCGCCCCCGGTACCGGCGCCCCAACCACCGCGACCGCGCATGTGGGCCGACATCCGCGAGGGGCTCGCCTGGCTCTGGCAGCATCGGCTGCTGCGAACCCTGGCGATCCTGCTCGCGGCCATGAACGGCACGACCATGATCGGCATGTCGATCTTCACCCTGTACGTCTACGGCGAGGGGTCCATCCTGGGGCTCGACCCGATCGGCTACGGCTTCTTGCTGCTCTCCGCAGCAGCCGGCAGCCTGCTCGGGGGCGTCGCGGCCGAGCGTCTCGTTCCGCGGGTGGGACGTGGCCCGGCGTTGTGGCTGACGCTACTCACCGCCGTGGTCGTGCCCCTGACCATCGGCCTGACCTCGAGGGTCTGGGTCGTGGTGATCGCCCAAGTGATGTTCGGCTTCGGGTCGGTCGTCTGGAACGTGGTCACGGTCTCCCTACGCCAGGCGATCATCCCCGACGAGCTGCTCGGTCGGGTCAACAGCGTCTACCGGTTCCTCGGGTGGGGGGCGATGCCGATCGGCTCGCTGATCGGCGGCGGGATCGCGAGTCTCGTTGGGCTCCGGGCCCCGTTCCTGGTCGCGGCGGCGATCATGGCCTGCGCGCTCGTGGTGGGCGTGCGCACCATCACCTCGGCGGAACTCGACCGTGCGCGGGCCGAGGCGACGCGATGACCGACGATTCGACATCCCATGTAGGCCGGTAGGCCGGGGCGAGGCCAGTAGTCGACCTCGGGAAGGACGATTAGCCCGATCCGGTGGCGCCCTTGGCATCGCCCGCACCGAACGGGACCGGTGGGATCACCATCTCCGACCCTCCCTGTCCGGCGATCTCCACCTCTCGGCCCAGATCCTCGACGCGCTGGATGATGGTCTCACCAGGCTCCAGGGCGTAGTGACAGGCAGCGAAGTGGCCCGGGACGAGTTCACGCAGCGCGGGCACCTCCTCCCGGCAGCGCTCCTGGGCGATCGGACAACGCGTGTGGAACCGACACCCGGACGGCGGATTCGACGGTGACGGCAGGTCACCCTGCAAGATGATGCGCTCGCGACTCAGCTCGACCCGGGGATCGGCGATGGGGACCGCGGACAGCAACGCATGGGTGTAGGGGTGAGCCGGAGCGTCGTAGAGGCGATCGGCGGTCGTCAGTTCAGCGACATGCCCCAGATACATCACGGCGATGCGATCGGAGATGTGGCGCACCACCGACAGGTCGTGGGCGATGAACATGTAGGTGAGGTCGAACTCTTCCTGCAGGTCCTCGAGGAGGTTGATCACCTGCGCCTGGACGCTGACGTCCAGGGCCGAGACCGGCTCGTCGAGGATGATCACCTCCGGCTGCAGCGCGAGGGCACGGGCGATGCCGATCCGCTGGCGCTGACCACCCGAGAACTCGTGCGGGTAGCGGTTGCCGTGCTCGGGCGAGAGCCCCACGGCTTCGAGGAGTTCTCCCACCCGGGCGCGCGCCTCGGTCTTGGGCGTGCCGTGCACCAGCATGGGTTCCGCGACGGTGTCGCGGACCGGCATCCGCGGGTTGAGTGACGCGAACGGGTCCTGGAAGACCATCTGCATGTTGCGTCGCAGTTCCCGGAGCCGGGGGGCCTCGGCGGCGGTGACATCTTCACCGTTGAACAGCACGGTGCCGCTGGTCGGCTCGATCAGCCTCAGCAACGTGCGTCCGAACGTCGTCTTCCCGCAACCCGACTCACCGACGATGCCGAGGGTCTCCTGGCGACGGACGCTGAGGCTCACCCCATCGACGGCCTGGACACGCCCGATCTCGCGTCTGAGCAGTCCGGCCCGGATCGGGAAGTGCTTGACGAGATCCTGCACATCGAGCACGATCGCGCGTTCGGCCGGCTCGGAGGGTGTGGTCGGCTCGTGGTCGCTCACGTTCGGCTCCCGCTGGCGGCGGTGTCCATCTCACCGAGTTGCTCGGCGTAGTGACACCGGCTCTGGTGCAGGGCGGCTTCGTCGAGCCGCCGCAACCCAGGCTCGGTGAAGCACTCGTCGGTCGCATGCTGACAGCGCGGCCGGAACACACAACCCTTGGGCGGATTGATCGCCGAGGGCGGCGCCCCCGGGATCGGTGCCAGCCGTCGCTCGGTGCGGGCCGTCGCGGACGGGATGGAACTGATCAGGCCGCGGGTGTAGGGGTTGCGTGACCGGTAGTAGATGGTCTCGGTCGGACCGGTCTCGAACAGTCGTCCCCCGTACATCACCTGAACACGTTCCGCGACCCCGGCGACCAACCCGAGATCGTGGGTGATGAGGATCATGGCGGCGCCCGTGGCCTCCTGGGCGCGCTTGATCACCTCGATGACCTGCGCCTGGATGGTCACGTCGAGTGCCGTGGTCGGCTCGTCGGCGATCAACAGCTTGGGTTCGTTGGAGATCCCCATCGCGATCATCGCCCGTTGCCGCATCCCACCGGAGAACTCGTGGGGATAGTTGTCCAACCGTTCGTCGGCATCGGGGATGCCCACGAGCGCGAGCATGCTGGCGGCCCGCTCCCGGGCCGCGCGCTTGGAGACCTTGGGGTTGTGGATCCGGATGGCCTCCACGAGTTGGTTGCCGACGGTGAACACCGGGTTCAGCGCCGTCATCGGGTCCTGGAAGATCATCGCGATCTCGTTGCCCTGCAACCGACGCATGTCGCGTGGGCTCAGGCCGAGCAGGTCCCGGCCGTCGAACTCGATGGTCCCCTGGATCCTGGCCGAGCTCGGGAGCAGGCGCATCAGCGCCATCGCCGAGACAGATTTCCCCGAACCCGATTCCCCCACCACCGCGAGGGTCTCCCCCGGGTGCACCTCGAAGGAGATGTCGTTGACGGCGTTGACGACCCCGTCGTCGGTGTGGAACGCGACCGACAGGTCGCGCACGGACAGCAGAGGGGAACTCACCGGTCTCAGCCCTTCCGGGAGGTCGGGTCGAGGGCATCGCGCAATCCATCGCCCAGGAAGTTCACGCACAGGGTGATGGCGACGATGAACCCGCCGGGGATCAGCACCGCCGAGGGCTTGGAGTCGAGCTGGCCCTTCGACTCCTCGATGAGGTTGCCGAGGGTCGGGGTCGGAGGTTGGACACCGACGCCGAGGAACGACAACGTCGACTCGAGGATGATCGCGACGCCGATCAACAAGGTCGCGTTGACCACGATCGGGCCGAAGGTGTTGGGCAGGATGTGTCGGAACATGATCCGTGGAGCCCGTGCGCCGGCGGCCTTGGCGGCGAGGACGAACTCCTGCTCCTTGTACTGCAGGAACAGGCCTCGGACCACGCGGGCGATCGTCGGCCAGAGCAGGATCGCCAGCAGGAACGCGATGGAATTGGGGCTCGCAGCGAACCGCACACCCACGACCAGCAACACGACGAGCGCCGGGATGATCAGGAAGAGGTTGATCGTCTGGTTGACGATGGTGTCGACCGTTCCACCGAAGTACCCGCCGATGGCCCCGATCACGGTGCCGATCAACGTGGTGAGCAGCGCCACGATCAGGGCGATGCGCAGCGAGAAGCGACCGCCCAGGAACGTCCGGACCATCAGGTCGCGGCCGATCGTGTCGGTGCCGAAGGGGTGCTCGGCGGTCGGGCCGGAGCGCATGTTGAGCACGTCGCGTTCGGAGAAGCCGTAGGGAGACAACCACGGCCCGACGATGAACGCGGTCGCGAGCAGCGCGAGCACGATCGCGGCGATGAGGGCCAGTCGGTGTCGACGGAACCGGTCCCAGGTCTGGCGACCGAAGCTTCGCGAGGTGATGTTCATGCCCTCGCGCTCGGCGAGCACCGCCGCGTCGCTGGGCACGTCCGCCGCGATCGAACCCGGCGGTGCGTCGTCGACGACGTCCTCCGGGCTCATGCCGGACGGGGTTTCACTCATAACGGATCCTGGGGTCGAGCACGCCGTAGAGAAGATCCGCGAGCAGGTTGAAGGCCACGACCAGCAAGGAGACGACCATGATCACCCCCATGGTGAGGTTCAGATCCTGCTGGAAGATGCCGTCGAGCAGCAGACGCCCGAGTCCCGGCCAGGCGAAGATGGTCTCGGTCACCACCGAGCCGCCCAGCAACAGGCCGAGGTCGATCGCCCAGATGGTGACCAGCGGGATCAGGGCGTTGCGCAACCCGTGCTTGAGGATGACCTTGCGCCGCGGCAGGCCCTTCGCCCGCGCCGTGCGGATGTAGTCCGAGTTGATGACCTCCAACATGGCCGCGCGTTGGAAGCGGCTCTCCGAGGCGGTGATGACCAACCACAGGGTGACGATCGGCAGGACGTGCGAACGGACCATGTCGAGCCAGCCGTGGGAGGCGACGGTTCGCATCCCGAGCACGTAGAAGGGCCGGACGCCGAACCAGTCGAAGAACCACAGCCCGAAGATCACCTGCAACAGCAAGCCGAAGACGAACGTGGGTAGGGAGATGCCGAGGAACGAGAACCCCGTGACGAAGTAGTCGAGTTTCGAGTACTGCTTGACCGCCGAGTAGACCCCCAGCGTGATCGCCGTGATGGCGATGAAGAAGAACGCCGGGATGGCCAGACGAGCGGTGTTGCCGGCCCGGTCCATGACGATGTTGAACGTCGGCTGGCTGCCCTGTGATGGGGCTGGCCCCATGTCGCCCTGGATCGCGCTGCTCATCCAGTTCACGTACCGGATGGGGATGGGTTGATCCAGGCCGTAGAGCTCGATGATGCGTTCGTAGGCCTCCTCGCCGACGTCCGCCGTCGCCAGTCGCGAGAGCGGGTCGCCGGAGATGGCCGTGAGGGTGAAGACGATGAACGTGCCGACCAACAGCAGGGGGATCGTGGAGAGGATCCGCCTGACCACGTAGGCGAACATGCGTTGGCGACCCTTCTACTCTCGACCGCGGTCGGTGCCGTCGCTGGTGCCCCGAATCCTACACGGGCCCCGATACGTCCTGTGGCGGTGTGCGGCGGTGAGTTCGACCGCGTCGACGATCGCGGACCTACCGATCGGTGGATGAGCGAGGGGGCCCGGATCGGGCCCCCTCGCGTCGTGTCACCTCACCCGCCTCACGGAGCCGGCAGGAAGTCCACGACGTTCACGAGCGGACCGGCCGAGTCGGCGTCCGGCGCGACCGCGCCTCGCGCCAACGTCTGATTGCTGTAGGCGTAGAACGACGGCTTCTGCGTGATCGGCAGGACGACCAACCCTTCAGGGTCCTCGTCGAGCGTGGTCACGTAGGAGCTGAGCGTGTTGTAGCAATCGGCACGCTCCGCGTCGTCGAACGTGGAGTCGCACTCTGCGGCCAGGGCGTCGAACTCCTCGTTCTGGTAGCCGTAGGCGTTGTTCCCGGAGTCGCTCAGGAAGGCCACGTGACCGGCGCCCGGCCAAGGACCGCCGACCCAGGCGAACTGGGTGAGATCCCAGATCCCGCAGTCACCGGCTTCGCCGCCGGAGAGCGCGCATTCCGTGGCCTCCGGCGCGAATGGCCGCTCACCGAAGTACGCGGCACCCGGCACGTTGTCGATCTGGATGTCGACCCCGGCCTCGCGGTAGCTCTCCTGCATGATCTGGATCTGCAGCTCGCGCAGCTGGTTGCCGCCGGTGGTGCCGACCCGCAAGCTCAGCGGGCCGCGCTCCGGGTGCTCCCAGGTGCCCTCGGCGTTCAGCTCGTAGCCAGCGCTCTCGAACCGCTCGGCCGCAGCTTCGGCGTCACCCTGGCCGTAGCCGGCCTCGGTCTGGTGATCGACGTAGTCGGGCTGGTTGGACATCCAGTAGACGTTGCCGAGCCCGGCCTCCGGTAGCAGGTCGTCGAACAGCGGCGTGTACAGCGCGGTCATGACCTCGGGCTTGTTCATGGCGTACGCCATGCCCTCACGCACGGCCACGTCGGCGAGGTGCTCGTTGTTGAGGTTGAAGCCCCAGTGCTCCCAGACCGGACCGGCTTCGGATGCGACCGTGAAGTTGTCGTCCTCGGCGATCCGCTCACCGAAGGCAACCTGCGGCTGGGTCATGATGACGTCGGCCTCGGCCGCGAGCAGCGAGTTGATCTGGGCGTCGGTGTCGGCGACCCAGGCGACGTCGACCCCGGAGACGCACGCGACGCCCCGGTTGACGACATCCGGGTTCTCCGGGTTGGCACCGTGATAGTCCTCGTTGCGGTCCATGGTGAGGTTCACACCACGGTCCCAGTTGGTGAAGACCATCGGACCCGACGAGGGGATCGGCTCACCGTCGACCATCCACTCGGTCAGCGCCTCGTTCGCGGTGGCCGCGTCGGTGAGCACGTGGGCCGGGTAGACCGGGTTGAACAACCCTTCCACGCCCGAGAAGAACTCCTCGGTGGTGAAGGCGTAGGTCTGGCCGTCGACCTCCCAGCTGTCGGGATCGATGAGCGTGTACCCGTCGGCGTCACGAGAACCGTAGAGGAACTCGCCACCCTCCCCGGTGTCGTAGTCGTAGCCCTCCATGAGGATGTCGAAGGTGCCCTTGACATCCTCCGCGGTCAGCGGGGTGCCATCCGACCACATGAGGTCGTCACGGAGCGTGAACTCGTAGCGCCAGACGTCACCATCTTCGGCGAAGTCGTCCGACTCGATGAGCTGAGGGATGAAGGTGGTCTCGGCGGAGACGCCGTAGGGCGACTCGAGGAGCGCCCGACGTACCCACGAGGTGATCGTCAGGTTGTTGGCGGGGTCCTGGTGGTGCAGGTCCGGCGGCTCCTGCTCGTGTGTCCATCGCAGCCGGGCGTCGCCACCCTCCTCGCAGTACGCGTCACCGTCGGGAGCCGCAGCCTCGTCGTCCTCGGCCCCGTCGTCACCGTTGGCGTCGTCGACGGCCTCATCGCCCGTGTCGTCGGTCGCGGTGTCGTCCCCATCACCGCAGGCGGTTGCCACCATCGCAAGCACGCTCACTGCGGCCACGAGCCGCCACCCATATCGCTTGTCCCTCGCCACCGTGGCTCCTTTTGTCGTCCGGTGGTCGAAGGGGCCTGAGGTTGGTCGGGTGCTGACACGCGACCGGAGACCCCTCCTGACCCGCGCGACGCTACTACCGGACTCGGAGTGTGTGGTCTACCTCATTGCCTTCGCGCACCGAGCGCACCCGACCAGGCGACCACGGCCGTTCGCCGTTCGCGCTCCCCCGCCGTTCGGACAGGAAGACCGGGCCCATTCGGCCCCTGTCCCCACCCATCTCAACCTGGCTCCCGGGCGTCCCCTCGGCGACATCCCTCGAACGCTCGGCCACCAACCCCGACCTACCAGGTCAGTGCCGGTGGGCACCCCTCAACGCCGGTGGGCACCCCTCAACGCCGGTGGGTACCTCTCAGCGCCGGTGGGCGACGATCAGCGCGAAGTCCTCGGAAGACAGACTGGCCCCGCCCACGAGCGCGCCGTCCACGTCCGGTTGGCCCATCAGTTCGCGGATATTGCCCGGCTTGACGCTGCCCCCGTACTGGATGCGGGTACCGGCGGCGATGGCTTGACCGAAGAGTTCGCCGAGTTCGCCGCGCACCGCCGAGCAGAGTTCCTGGGCATCGTCCGAGGTCGCGGTGCGCCCGGTACCGATGGCCCAGACGGGCTCGTAGGCGACGACCAGGTCGGCCGCATCCTTCAAGGTCACACCAGCCAGGCTGCCGCGCAACTGCTCGACGACCACCTCCACCGCGCGGCCCGCCTCACGCTCCTCGAGGGTCTCGCCCACGCACAGGATGGGACGCATCCCGTGGCGTTGGATCGCCTTGAGCTTCGCGTTGACCACGTCGTCGGTCTCGCCGAACAACGCCCGACGCTCCGAGTGGCCGGCGATGACGTACTTGACGTCCAGGCGGGCCAGCATCGGCGCCGAGGTCTCACCGGTGAAGGCCCCCTCGTCCTCGGCGTGACAGGTCTGCGCGCCAAGGGCGATCGGCAGCTTGTCCGACTGGAGCAAGGTCTGCACCGAGCGCAACGACACGAACGGTGGACAGACCACGACCTCCTGACCCTCGTAGTCATCGGCCTGGAGGTGGTAGGCCAACTTCTGGACCAGCTGGATGGCCTCGAGGTGGTCGCGGTGCATCTTCCAGTTGCCCGCGATGATCGGGGTGCGGTCGCTCACGACATGCTCCTGACGCTGGATGGAGAGGCGTAAGGGGTCGCGGACGCCTCGAATGGACTCATCACTCAGCGTAGTAGCCGGTGGGCCGCCACCTCGGGCCGGCGTTGGTCGTCGCATACGGCCGGGGAGCTGGGAGCTGGCACGCCCTGCCCGGGCAGGGGGTCAATGGGCGCGCGGGCGGTACAGATCGGTGGGCAACGCGCCCTGGTGAGGTTTCGCCGCACGGACCTCGACCGGGTCCCCGCAGGCGCGTACCAGGGCTTCGATGCGTTCGTACTCGTCTCGGCTCTCGACCTGGTCGGTGAGCATCCACCTGCGGCGGCCGCGGCCTCGGGCCAGCAGCCCGCCGGAGACGAGGAACTCACGCTCATCGCCCGAGAGGTTGCGCAGGGTGGCCGACCCACTGGGTCGGGTTCGTTCGATGGCGGCGAGTCGGGCCCACGGCAGGCGCTGACGTCGACCGAGACACACCCGCGTGATGCCGGTCTCGTCGAACACGGCGTGACGGGGGATCTGGGTGAACACCGCGAGAGTGATGGCGAACGTCAGCCCCGCGAACAGCAGCACGGGCGTGGTCGGTCCCCCGACCGCCATCGCTCGCCAACTCAACAGACCGAGGATCAGAGGCGTGCCGATCGCGGCCAACAGACCCCGTACCGAGGCATAGACGACGACCGGCTGTACTTGCGGGGGGGACCGATCCATCGCCACAGGATAGAGCCCCGGTCGAGCGGCACCGACACCTCGAACGCTCGGCCCGCAACCGAGCTCGAACGGCCACGACCCCGACGCCTCGACTCCCGGCTGGGCGGCGGCATCTCACCGGTACCGCGCGTATCGCGCGCGAGACGCACGAGGTGCGACAGGTGCGCAGGGACTCTGGGTCGCCATCGCGAACCTCGGAGCACGAGCGGTGCTGCCGGCCTGCTGCCTCGGGTGTCGTACCGTTCGGATGCGAACCAGTTCAGCCCTCACCGCGATGATCGACGAACCCTCGAAGACGAGGCGAGGGGCACTGAGCAACGGTTCCTCGGGGTTTTCGGGCACCGGCTCCCCACCGCACGCATCCGCAAGCGGACCGTGGTGGCGCGACCACATGAGCTTCGCCGCACCCCGGCATCGCGGATGGCTGCGATCCGTCCCGCTCGGGGTTGCGGCTGCTCACGGCTCGCAGCCCTCCGGGAGGGCTAGTCAGAATCGAACGACAGTCGTAGTAGGTTGCGTTCGGAGCGAGCAGGGCGAGTAGGGAGGCCCAGCACGGTCGTGATCATCTCGTGCCGAGCTCTCAGCGCGGGTCCATCCAGGAGAGAAGTCCCGGAGGGTCGTCGGCATCGGCGCCATCTCCGGCAACCAGGGAGGCAAGGCATGCAGCCATTCTTGAGTAGGTCGAGACGTTTGATGGTGATGTGTTCCGCGGCAGCGTTGGTGTTGGCCGCCTGCGGCGGCACCGATGAGGCGCCAGAACTGCCCGAGTCCGAGCCCGACGACATCGAGTCGGACGTGGACGAGGACGAGGACGAGGGCGAGGGCGAGGAAGCCGCCGACGTCGAGACCGTGGCTGGTGGCACCGTGCTGTTCGGCGACGAGCAGGAGCCGACGATCCTCAACGGTTTCCTGATCGACGGCAACTCGCTGGTGACCTCCAAGGTCTTCAACAACCAGTTCCCCGGCGCGTACGTGATCCAGCCGGACTTCACCCTGGAGCCATGGGTCATCGAGGGCGAGGCGGAGATCACCGAGGACCCCTTCTCGGTCACCTACACGATCCGTGACGACGCCGACTGGTCCGACGGCACCCCGATCAGCGTCGACGACTTCATCTTCCTCTACGAGACGATCTCCGACGAGGACGCCCCGCACGCCGACCAGATCACGTCGCGCGCCGGCTACGAGGACGTCTCGGACTTCGAGGTCGATGGCGACAAGACCATCACGTTCAACTTCAACGAGCCCTATGCCCCCTGGCAGCTGTTGTTCGCCAACCTGCTGCCGGCGCACGTGCTCGATGGTGAGGACTTCGAGACCTTCCTGAACGACGAGCTCCCGGAGGTTTCCGGTGGCCCCTACGTCTTCGACCAGTGGGACCGTGGCACCCAGCTGCGCATGGTCCGCAACGACGAGTACTGGGGCAACGAGGTCGCGCTCGAGGAGATCGTGTTCCGCTACGTGCCGGACACCACGACCCTGACCCAGCAGATGATCGGTGGCGAGCTCGACATGTACGACCCGCAGCCGCAGATCGAACTGCTCGACCAGCTCGACGGCGCGGACGACCGCATCGACTACGAGGTCGGTCTGGGCCCGGTCTGGGAGCACATCGACTTCAACACGCAGGTCGAGGGTCTCGACCAGGCGCACGTCCGTCAGGCCATCGCGCTCGGCATCAACCGCGAGCAGATCGTCGAAGCGCTTATCCAGCCGGTCGACCCGGACGCGGTCGTCCTGCAGCAGCCCTTCTGGATGGCCAACAGCGACTACTACGAAGAGACCTTCGACCAGTGGAACCACGACCCCGAGGCCGCGATCGCGCTGCTCGAGGACAACGGCTGCACCCGGGATGGCGACAACGCCAACTTCGAGTGCGACGGTGTCGAACTCTCGTTCCGCATCGGCACCACCGGCGGCAACGAACGTCGCGAACTCGCGCAGCAGTTGATGCAGGCGGACCTGAGCAGCGTGGGCATCGAGCTCACGATCGAGAACGACGAGGGTGCGGCGTTCTTCGAACGTCTCAACACCCCCGAAAACTGTGACGGTGTCTGCGACTACGACATCGCCCTGTTCGCCTGGGTCGGCTCCCCCGACCCGTCGGGGAATGCCAACATCTACGGCTGTGACGACGGACAGCCCCGTCCCCAGAACTGGACCGCGTTCTGCGACGACGAGCTGACCGCGCTGATGGACCAGGCGAACCAGACCGTCGACCTCGATGAGAACGCCGCGCTGTGGAACGAAGCAGCCGCGGTCATCGCCGAGGGGGTCCCGATCGTGCCGCTCTTCCAGCAGCCGCAGCTGCTCGCCTGGGAGAACACGATCACCGGTCCGCAGCTCAACGCCACGAACCAGACCCAGTTCTGGAACTCCGGCGAATGGGCACGCACCCAGTAAGGCCGTTCGATCGCAGGGTCGAGCAGCAGTTCCACGCTGCTCGTCGGTGCCCGCCCATCGGGGCGGGCACCAGCCCTGACCGAGCTTGGTGACCGGGAGATCCCACCACGTGCTGACCTACGCGCTCCGTCGCTTGCTCATCTCCATCCCGGTCATCATCGCTGCGACGCTGTTGATCTTCGTCGCCATCTCGATGTCCGGCGATCCGCTCGCCGATCTGCGTCAGCAGCCCAACATCACCCAGGGACAGATCGACCGGGTCCGGGCCGACCGCGGCCTCGATCAACCGGCCTACGTGCAGTACATCCGGTGGGTGGAACAGATCCCGCAGGGGGGCTTCGGCGAGTACATGATCTCCCCCCGGGAGATCTGGCCCGACCTTCGGCGCGTGGCGACCCACACGTTGCAACTGGTCATCGGCGCCGAGGTGATCGCGTTCGGCATCGCCGTCGCGCTCGGCGTGGCGTCGGCGAAGCGCCAGTACAGCGTGTTCGACTACACCACGACCACGATCAGCTTCGTCGGCTACTCGATGCCGGCGTTCTGGTTCGCACTGATCCTGCAGGTCTCGGTCGTGACGATCTGGCAGGTGACCGGCATCCGCCTGTTCCCCTTGGCGAACCTCTCCTCGCCGAACCCGGGGACCGGTTTCGCCTTCTTCGTTGACCGGGTCCACCACCTCATCCTGCCGATGGCATCGCTCGCGATCTTCTCGATCGCGAGCTACAGCCGTTACATGCGTGCCTCGATGCTCGAGGTGATCAACTCGGACTACGTCCGGACCGCGCGCGCGAAGGGCGTGCCGGAACGCAAGATCACGACCCGGCACGCGATGCGCAACGCCATGATCCCGACCGTGACGGTCGCCGCGCTGTCCTTCGGGGCCCTGTTGTCCGGGGCCATCGTGATCGAGACCGTGTTCGGACTCGACGGCATGGGCCGCTACTTCATCCTCCAGCTCAACCGCCGCGACCCCTATCCGATCATGGCCTTCCTGGTGATCACCGCGGTGGTGACCGTCGTGTTCAACCTCATCGCCGACCTGGTGTACGGCTACCTCGACCCAAGGATCCGGTTTGACTGACGAGATCCGCCCCCGCCCCCACCAACACGGCTTCCCGACCCCGGAGGACCTGCCGGGCGACACCAGCCGCGAGGACCTCACCGGCGCGGACGTCTACAGCGATGGCACCGAGGTCGAGGCCCGGAGCCAGTGGCTGCTGTTCCGTCGCAAGTTCCTGCGCCACAAGCTCGCCATGGGCAGCATCGTCTTCCTGTTCATCGTCACGGTCCTGGCCTTCTTCGTCGAACAGATCACGCCCCACGCGTTCGACGAACCCAACATCCTCATGCGCCAGACCGCGCCCACGTTCGAGGACTGGCACCTGTTCGGAACCGACCAGATCGGTCGGGACTACCTCACCCGGGTCCTGCTGGGCGCCCAGATCTCGTTGCGCCTGGCCGCCATCGTCGCCGTGCTCTCGACCGCCATCGGCGTGACCGTCGGTGCGCTCGCCGGGTTCTACCGGGGCTGGATCGACTCGCTGCTGATGCGCATCACCGACCTGGTGCTGGTCATCCCGCTGCTCGCGGTCCTGCTCGTGGCCTCGGCGCTGTTCGGCGGCGGTGACCCCGTGCGGATCGCGATCCTCCTGGCGCTGTTCTTGTGGACCTCACTCGCCCGGATCGTGCGCGGGGTGTTCCTGTCGCTACGCGAGAAGGAGTACGTCCAGGCCGCCCGTGCCTGCGGTGCCAGCGACCTGCGGATCATCGTGCGCCACATGCTGCCCAACACGATCGGCCCGATCGTGGTCAACCTCACCCTGGTCCTGGCCGCCGCGATCCTGATCGAGGCGACCCTGTCGTTCCTCGGTCTCGGGGTGAACCCGCCGCTTCCCGCGCTCGGGCGCCTCATGGACGACGGACGCAGCTCGATGTTGACGTCGTGGTGGCTGATCATCCTCCCCGGAATCGTGCTGGTCTCCATCGCCCTGGCGATCAACTTCATCGGGGATGGGCTTCGCGACGCGCTCGACCCGACCCAGCAGGAGTCTTGATGGCCCGCGAGAAGACCGCGCCCAGCACCCAGCCGATCGGCGTGGGCGAACCCCTGCTCTCCATCCGCGGACTGGTGACCGAGTTCGCGACCGCGGACGGCGTGGTCCATGCGGTCGACGGCGTGAGCTACGACGTCTACCCCGGCGAGACCGTCGGGGTGGTGGGCGAGTCCGGGTCGGGCAAGTCGGTCACCGTGATGAGCCTGCTCGGCCTCATCCCCCAGCCGCCGGGCAGGATCGCCGGCGGCGAGGTCCTGCTCGAGGGACGCGATCTACTGAAACTGGATCCAAAGGAACTGCGGAAGGTCCGCGGCAAAGAGATCGCGATGATCTTCCAGGACCCGATGACCTCGCTGAACCCGGTGCTCACCGTCGGCGACCAGATCGCCGAAGCCATCACCTCCCACGCACAGGTCGGCAAGGACGAGGTCCGCCGTCGTTGCGTCGCGTTGCTCGAACTGGTCGGGGTGCCCAACCCAAGCGACCGCTTCGACCAGTACCCGCACGAATCCTCCGGCGGGATGCGGCAACGGGCCATGATCGCCATGGCGATCGCGAACCAGCCGAAGATCCTGATCGCCGACGAGCCCACCACGGCCCTGGACGTCACCATCCAGGCGCAGGTCCTCGAGGTCCTCGCCGCCGCGCAGCGCGAGACCAACGCCGGCACGATCCTCATCACCCACGACCTCGGGGTCATCGCGGAGATGGCCGATCGGGTCGTGGTCATGTACGGCGGCCGTGTGGTGGAAACCGGCAGCGTCGACGAGATCTTCCACTCTCCCAAGCACCCCTACACGCTCGGGTTGCTCTCCAGCCTCCCGCGACCGAACGTGGACATGGAACGCCTGCTGCCCATCCCCGGCAACCCCCCGAGTTTGATCAACCTGCCGAGCGGCTGTGCGTTCCATCCCCGCTGCCACCTGGGTGAGGGGCGCTCGAGCTGTCGCACCGAGATCCCACCCCTGCACCAACTCGGGGACGGTCGACACTCGGCCTGCCACTACCACGACGAGATGTCAGAGGAGGCCGCCCGGGTCGAACGCGAGACCGGCACGACCATCGAAGGCGAGAACCCATGAGCACGGGAACGCACGCGCTGTCCGAGGCCGGCACCTGGCAACCCGTTCCCCTCGAGGAGTTGCACACCCGAGCCCCCCTCGGCGAGGAGATCCTGCGGGTCGAGTCGCTCGTCAAACACTTCCCCATCAAGGGCGGGGTCTTCAACCGCCAACTCGGAGCGGTCCAGGCCGTCGACGGGCTCGACTTCTCGTTGCGCGCCGGCGAGACCGTCGGCCTGGTGGGCGAGTCCGGATGCGGTAAGTCGACCACGGGCCGCACCATCGTGCGTCTGCTCGACCCGACCGCGGGTCACGTCTTCTTCAAGGGCCACGATCTCGCCAAGATGGGCCGGCGCCAGATGCGCAGTATGCGGCGCGAGATCCAGATGGTCTTCCAGGACCCGTTCGCGAGCCTCAACCCGCGGATCAGCGTCCACGAGATCATCGCGGAGCCGCTGCGGATCTACAAGCGCTACCGCGGGGAGCACGACGGAGCCGCACGGGTCAGCGAACTGATGCAGATCGTGGGGCTGAAGCCGGAACACGGCAACCGGTTCCCGCACGAGTTCAGTGGTGGCCAGCGGCAACGCATCGGTATCGCGCGGGCGCTGGCCCTGAACCCCCAGCTGCTCATCCTCGACGAGCCGGTCAGTGCCCTGGACGTCTCCATCCAGGCGCAGGTGATCAACCTGCTACAGGAACTCCAGAAGGAGTTCGGGCTCGCGTACCTCTTCATCGCCCACGACCTGTCGGTGGTGCGTCACCTCAGCGACCGGGTCGCCGTGATGTACCTCGGGAAGATCGTCGAATTCGGCTCCAAGCACGAGATCTTCAACAACCCCACCCACCCCTACACCCAGGCGTTGCTGTCGTCGGTCCCGATCAGCGACCCGCGCGAACGCGGCAAGCGCGAGCGGATGGTTCTGGAGGGCGATGTCCCGAACCCGGCGGACCCCCCGTCGGGCTGCCGCTTCCGGACCCGTTGCTGGAAGGCCGAGGACGTCTGCGCCACCGACCCACCGGAACTGATCGATCGCTTCGAACACGGTCACCCGAGCGCCTGCCATTTCGCCGAGCTGCGTCAGGTGCTCAGCTGAGCGAGGAGCTCGACCGACGAGCGCAGCGGCCGGGGCCGTGTGCGCGCCGGCCACCCACCCCGTCGGCTCAGTGTCGTAGGGCGACAACGCCCGGGAGTTCCTTGCCCTCGAGCAGCTCCAGTGACGCACCGCCGCCGGTCGACACGTGGTCCACCCGGTCGTCCAGGCCGAACTCGCGGATGGCTGCGGCGGAGTCGCCGCCACCGACCACGGTGAACCCGGCCGATGCGGCCATGGCCTGTGCCACCGTGCGTGTGCCGGCAGCGAACGACGCCCACTCGAACACCCCCATCGGGCCGTTCCAGAACACGCTGCCGGCGCTGCTGAGCGTCTCGGCGTAACGAGAGGCGGTCTCGGGGCCGATGTCGAGTCCCATCTGATCGGACGGGATCTCGGTGGCGGCGACGGTGGTCGCTGCAGCATCCTCGGCGAACTCCGCGGCGACCACCACGTCGGAGGGCAGCAGCACCTCCACCCCGCGGTCCCGCGCGGCGGCGACCAGGTCACGCACGGTGTCGACCTGGTCGCTCTCGATCCGCGAACTGCCCACGTCGATGCCCTCGGCGACCAGGAAGGTGAAGGCCATCGCGCCTCCGACCGCGATCGCGTCGACCCGGGTCAGCAGGTTCTCCAACACGGTCAGCTTGTCGCTGACCTTGGCTCCGCCGAGCACCGCGATGTAGGGGTGCCTCGGTTCGGCGTGCAACCCCCCGAGCACCGCGAGTTCGCGTTCGAGCAGCAACCCTGCGTAGCCCGGTAGACGGGCCGGGATCCCCGAGATCGACGCATGCGCCCGGTGTGATGCACCGAACGCATCGTCGACGTAGATCTCGGCGAGACCAGCCAGGGCATCCGCGAACGCGTCGTCGTTGGCCGTCTCGCCCGGGTCCCAGCGCAGGTTCTCGAGTAGGAGGACCTGGCCGTCCTGCAGCGCCTCGGCCTTGGCACGGGCGTCGTCCCCGACCACGTCGTTGGCGACGACGACCTCCCGGCCGAGCAACTCCTGCAGACGCTCCCCCACCGGCGCCATGGACGATGCCGGGTCCGGTTGGCCCTTCGGCCGACCGAGGTGGGAGGCGACCACGACCCTGGCGCCCTGGTCGAGCAGGTGGGCCAGGGTCGGAACCGAGGACTGGACGCGCAGGTCGTCGGTGATGACCCCGTCCCGGATCGGGACGTTCAGGTCGGCGCGCACGAACACGCGCCGACCGGAGGCGTCCAGATCCGCAAGGGTGCGGACGCCGTCGAGCAGCGGGGAACTCACAGCTTGTCCCCCACGAACTTCGTGAAGTCGGCGAGGCGCGTGGAGTAGCCCCACTCGTTGTCGTACCAGCCGAACACCTTGACGAGATTGCCGGTGGCGATGGTCGCCAGCCCGTCGACGATGCACGAGTGCGGGTTGCCGACGATGTCGACGGAGACGATCGGTTCCTCGGTGTACTCGAGGACCCCGTTGAGCGGGCCGTCGGCTGCTTTCTTGAAGGCCTCGTTGATCTCGTCCTTGGTGACCTCGCGCTCGAGGATCAGCGTGAGGTCGGTGATCGAACCGGACGGGATCGGCACACGCATCGCCATACCGTCGAGCCGGCCCTCCATCGCGGGCAGGGCGAGCGACGCGGCCGCGGCGGCACCGGTGGTCGTCGGGACCACGGACAGGGCCGCGGCGCGGGCACGGCGCGGGTCCTTGTGCGGTGCGTCGTGGATGTTCTGGTCACCGGTGTAGGCGTGGATGGTCGTCATCAAGCCCTTCTCGATGCCGAAGGTCTCGTGCATCACCTTGGCCATCGGGACCACCGAACCGGTGGTGCACGACGCCATCGAGAGCACGTGCTGGGTGTCCGGGTCGTACTCGTCCTCGTTGGCGCCCATGACGATGGTCTTGTCCTCGCCCTTGGCGGGGGCCGAGATGACGACCTTCTTGGCCCCGGCGTCGAGGTGCTTGGCCGCGTCGTCCCGCTTGGTGAAGAAACCGGTCGATTCGACGACCACATCGATACCCAGGTCGGCCCAAGGCAACGCGGCGGGATCACGCTCGGAGAAGACCTTGATGGTCTTGCCGTTGACCACGAGGTCATCGCCATCGGTCTCGACGGTGCCGTCGAACCGGCCGTGCACGCTGTCGTACTTCAACAGCATCGCGAGGGCCGCGGTGTCGGTGAGGTCGTTGACGGCGACGAACTCGAGATCGATGTCGTGCTTGTACGCCGAACGCAACAGGTTGCGCCCGATGCGACCGAAGCCGTTGATGGCAACGCGGGTGGTCATGGTCGAACTCCTCGTCGGAGG
The DNA here is from genome assembly GCA_003558435.1 of Nitriliruptoraceae bacterium. Classification (GTDB taxonomy): domain Bacteria; phylum Actinomycetota; class Nitriliruptoria; order Nitriliruptorales; family Nitriliruptoraceae; genus PWLR01. The sequence continues at coordinate 23,273 of PWLR01000007.1, forward strand.
TGCAGATGGACACGTGGGGCGGGTGCGATCAGGTCGACCTAAGCGAGTTCTGGTCGAGTTCCATTCGAGTTCAAGATCGGGTTCAAGGTCTAGTTCTAGGTCGAGTTCTAGGTCGAGTTCTGGTCATCTACTCATGGCGGCACGGCCGCCATAGACGGGCGCATATCGGTCGTGCGCCTCGCGCTCGATGGCGACACTACCACCGGGGATCGGCCGCGGTCAGGCCCCTTCCGGGGACCCATCGGCCGGGGCCGCGTTCGCCTCGGCCCGTGCCGCGAGCAAGGCCAGACGACGGAGCCGACGGTGGACGGCGGACTTGCCGACCGGGGGGTCCACCAGCTCGCCGAGTTCCGCCAGCGAGGCCTCCGGGTTGGCCAGCCGCGCGAGGGCGACCACCCGCAGATCGTCGTCCAGCTGGTCCCAACCCAGAGCGGCGATCGCCGTCTCGACCGCACGTACCTGCTCGCCACTGGCGTCGATCGTGCGTCGCAGGTTGGCACCGTCGGCGTTGGCCATGCGGTTGGCCTCGCCGCGTAGCTGTCGGCGAAGTCGGCGATCGTCCCATTCGAGGAACGCGCCCGTCGCTCCCAGGGCCGCGAGCAGCTCGCCGATGCGTTCCCCGGACTTCATCACGACCCGCCGCTGCGGTCCGTCCACCACCGAGACGGTGCCGCCGACCACCCCACGGATGAGCTCGGCCAACCCCTCCGCGACCAGGTCGCTGGCAACGGCGAGTTCCAGATGGGGTGCGCGGCTCGGATGCGAAACCGTCGCCGAGGCCAGGACGGCGCCACGCAGATAGGCCACCGCGACCTTGCCCTCCAGGCCCGAGGGCAAGGTGTCGCGCGGCCGGCCCCCCGCGTCGACCACCTGCAGGTCCTCCGCGATCCGACGTGCGGCGTCCCCCACGTGCACCCCGTAGACCGTCCGCCGGCGCACCCCGCCCGGGGCACGGACCATCAGTTCCGGACGCACCCCGTAGCGGTGCTGCAGGAGCACGAAGGTCCGCCGGGCCACGGCGCCCGAGGTGGTCGCCACCTCGAGTCGCATGCCGCCGTGCTCGCCGCCGCGAACGGCGATGGAACCCGCCAGTCGGACGATCCCGGACAGCTCCGCACGGGGGCGGGCGTCACCCTCCACGGGCGTACGCGAGAGTTCCTGGCGTACCGCCTCGGTGAAGCTGCCGTGTTCCATCAGTCGCGCAGCAGACGGTCGAAGATCCGGCCCAGCGCGATCGGGGCATGCCCGTCCGCGCCGTCGAGCAGATCCGCCGTCAGGACCTGCCCGGCCCGCTGTTCCAGCGCCTCACGATCGAGGTGCAACGGCGCCCCTCCCCCGGTCGGTCGCGGACCCTCGTGGGCGACCACCACGTCGATCCGCAGTTCCGGGATGTGGGCCCGCACCGCGTCGAGGTGGTCCGCGAGCGTCATGCCCTCGGTCTCCCCCGGTTGCTCTCGGAGGTTGGCGACGAACACCACCGGGGCCCGCGCCTCGATGACGGCGTCCCCGATGTCGCGCACCAGCAGGTTCGGCAGCAGGCTGGTGTAGACGGACCCCGGACCGAGCACGATCAGGTCGGCCCGTTCGATCGCCGCGACCGCATCGGGCGTCCCTGGTGCATCCGCGGGGTCCAGCCAGACCCGCTCGAGGCGCGGGGTCGCCGCCACCGCCGCCTGGCCGGTCACCCCGCCATCGGGCGTGGCGGCCAACAAGGTCACGGCCTGCGTCGTGCAGGGCAGCACCCGACCCGGGACCGCCAGCAGGGCCGCCAGGCGGTCGAGGGCCACCACGACGTCCCCGTCACTGAGGTCCTGCAGCGCCACCAGTACGAGGTTGCCGAGGCTGTGGCCGGCCAACTCGCCCCGGGCGAACCGGTAGCCGATCATCTCGGCGAGGTCCGGGTGCGGCGACATCGAGGTCAACGCCATCCGCAGATCCCCGGGGGGCAGTACGTCGAGATCGCGACGCAGACGGCCCGACGATCCACCGTCGTCGGCCACGGTGACGACCGCGGTGACATGGTCGACCACGGCCGGCAGGGCGGCAAGCGTGCGCGCCATGCCATGGCCGCCCCCGAGCGCCACCGCTCGGGTGCCGTCGCCGGGGCCGACGGCCACGGGACCCGGCGTCGCCATCCGTCGCGCTGCCCCGTCCAGCGCCGGGTTCACTCCGCACCCAGGTCGCGGTGGTTCACCTCGACGGGCAGGTCGAAGGTCGCGGCCAGGTGGGCACCGATCCGGTCACTGATCGCGACCGACCGGTGCTTGCCGCCGGTGCAACCGATCGCGATGGTCAGATACCGCTTGCCCTCGGTGACGTACCCCGGGACCGCGATGTCCAGCAGGTGCTCCATGGCCGCCACGAACGGCTCGGTGGAGGGCTGGCCGAAGACGTAGTCGCGCACCGGCCCGTCCTTGCCGGTGTAGGGACGCAGTTCCTCGACCCAGTGGGGGTTGGGCAGGAACCGCACGTCGAACAGCAGGTCCGCTTCGCGCGGTGCACCACGCTTGAAGCCGAACGAGACCACATCGATGCGCAGTTGTGCGGCCCCGGGGTCGTCGACCGCGGTCAGTACGCGGTCTCTCAGCTCATGGACGTTGAGCTCGGTGGTATCGATGATCAGATCGGCGAGTCCCCGGAGTTCCTCCAGCTGCTCGCGTTCGGCACGGATGCCGGCCAGCACGCCCGTGTCCTCCGCAGCGGGGTGGCGTCGGCGGGTCTCCTCGAAACGGCGCACCAGCATCTCGTCGTCGGCCTCGAGGAACAGCACGCGGACATCGGCCTCACTGCGCCGCAGATCGCGGATCGTGTCGACCAGGGCCCCGAAGAACTCGCGCCCTCGCAGGTCGGCGACGACCCCGAGCTTGGTGACCGAGGAGCCGGGTGCGAAGGCGAGCTCGGTGACGCGCTCGATCAGCGTCGGGGGCAGGTTGTCGATGACGAACCAACCGAGATCCTCCACCGCGTTCGAGGCGGTGGACCGGCCCGCTCCGGAGAGTCCGGTGATGATCAGGATGCGGGGACGACGTGCTTCGACCTCACTGACGGTCTGGCCGAGGGACGCGTGACCCGGCGGGCCGGACGGGGCCGGACCGGTCGGGCCGGACGGGGCAGGGTCGGACAGGGCAGGGTCGGACAGGGCAGGGTCGGACGGGGTCGGATCGGTCACCCGGTGTCCATTTCGCTGATCGTCATGGGCCGTGCGGCGGGTCGGTGCCCAGCTCGGCAGGTGTGTCGGCGCTGGCGGGGGAAGCGGCGGTCGAGGGCTCCTCGGAGGTGGGTGCGGTGAAGTGGTCGCGCACCGTGGCGGCGAGCGTAGAGGAGACCCCCGGCACGGCGGCCAGCTCGTCCACACTCGCCGCTCGGAGGGCGGCGACCGAGCCGAACCGCTGCAGCAGCGCCTTGCGCCGGGCCGGGCCGATCCCGGGCACCTCGTCGAGTTCCGAGTGCGACACGGTCTTGGTGCGCCGGCTGCGTTGGTACTGGATCGCGAACCGGTGGGCCTCGTCGCGAACACGTTGCACGAGGAACAACGCGTCGCTGCCTCGCGGCAGCACCACGGGTCGCGCATGGTCCGGGCGCCACAGCTCCTCGAACTTCTTCGCCAGGCCGACGAACGCGATGTCGTCGGTCGGGAGGTCCGCCACCCCGTCGAGGGCCGCGTTGAGCTGCCCGACCCCACCATCGACGATCACCAGGTTGGGCGGATAGGCGAACTTGCGCGCCTCGCCGTCGTCGTCGACGATCGGGCGGGCGCGTTCCTCGGCCAGGCGCTTGAACCGGCGGTGCAGGACCTCGCGCATGGCCGCGAAGTCGTCGTTGGTGTCGACCGACAGCTTGAAGCGGCGGTAGTCGCTCTTGCGCGGCAGCCCGTCCTCGAAGACGACCATCGACCCGACGACCTCCGTGCCACCGAGGTGGGAGATGTCGTAGCACTCGATGCGCAGCGGGGCCTCGTCGAGATCGAGCGCGTCCTGCAGCTCTTTCAGGGCACGGCTGCGCGCGTCGAAGTCGCTGGCCCGTTTCATGCGACCGCGCTGGAACGCCTCCTTGGCGTTGTGCTCCACGGTCGCCATGAACGCCAGCTTGTCGCCCCTCTGGGGCACGTGGAACCGCACCCGTTGGATGGGGCGGCCACGCTCGCCCTCACGTGTGGTCCGACGTTGTTCGGCGAGCAGCGTGGACAACGCGTCGACGTCGTCGGGTAGCACCGGCACGAGGACCTGCGGGGGGACATCGTCCCCCCGCTCGGCGTACAGCTGGACCACGAACGAGGTGAGCAGGGCCTCGGTGCTCAGCGGTTCGACCTTGTCGACGCTCCATCCCTTGCGCCCCACCAAGCGCCCGCGGCGCACGAAGAAGGCCTGGACGGAGGCTTCGAGTTCGTCCTCGTGTACCGCGATGGCGTCGAAATCCTCCTCCTTCTCCGCGACGACCTGCTGTTTCTCCATCGCACGCCGGGCGGCGAAGAGCTGATCGCGTAGCCGTGCCGCGGCCTCGAAGTTCAGTTCCGCCGACGCCGACGCCATGCTCGATTCCAGCTGCTCGACGACCGGGCCCGTCTCACCGTCGAGGAACGCCGCCAGGCCGTCGACGAGTTCCCGATGCTCGTCGTGGGACACCTCGCCGGTGCAGGGCGCCGCACAGCGGTCGATGTGATGCAGCAGGCAGGGCCGACCGCTGCGCTCCGCACGGTCGTAGACCCCCTGGGAACAGGTCCGGACGGGAAAGACCCGGAGCAACAGATCCAGTGTCTCGCGGATGGCGTAGGCGTGGGCGTACGGCCCGAACCGGCGATCGCCCTTCTTGGCCGTGGTGCGCGCGACCCTGGCGCGCGGGACGTCCTCAGAGGTGGTGAGCACCAGGTAGGGGTAGGACTTGTCGTCGCGGTACTTCACGTTGTAGCGCGGTCGGTGCTTCTGGATCAGCGTGTACTCCAGGTGGAGCGCCTCCACCTCGGCATCGACCACGATCCACTCGATCGACCGTGCGGCTTCCAGCATCGCGCGCGTACGCGGCGCGATCCCGCCCCAGGCCTGGAAGTAGCTCGACACCCGCGACCGCAGCGACTTCGCCTTGCCGACGTACACCACGCGGCCGGTGCCGTCCTTGAACTGGTAACACCCCGGCGCATCCGGGATCGCGCCGGGGTCGGGACGGAAGTCGAGGGCAGGGTTTCGCACCGTGTCAGGGTACTGGCGCCCACCCGTGCTCCGGCTCCACCTCCTCCGGCGGTCGTGAACCGCCCGACGTGGTTCGAGCCCCGCCCGTGCCCCCGTAGGGTGCCCGCGACGACGACGAGGAGGTCCGGGCGTGATCGAACCAACGTCCATCGCGGTGCTGGCACAGGAGGGCTCCGCCGGCGTGTGCGGCGGCGGTGAGGGGATGGCCGCCAATTGGCTGTGCGAGCTGGTCCTCGACCGCACCGGCAACGAACTGCTCGCCCGGGTGAGCGCCTACGGCACGACCCTCTTCCGGGTCGCGCTCATCGCGATCGTGGCGTTCCTCGTCTCCAGGTTCCTCCGCGGGCTGGTGACCCGGTTCAGCGGACGGATGGAGGAGAAGATCTCGGAGCGGCTCGACCGGGCGCAGGAACGCGGCTCCCTGTCGGACACGCAACGGTTCCGCACCCGCCGTCACCAGCGACTCCAGGCCATCGCCGGGGTCATGCGCGGAGCGGTCGGCGTGACGGTCTGGCTGACCGCGATCCTGATGATCATCGCGACCCTCGGGTTCCCGCTGCAGCCGCTGCTCGCCGGGGCGGGGCTCGCCGGGATCGTGTTGGGCTTCGGTGCGCAACAGCTGGTGCGCGACATCCTGGCCGGTATCGCGATGCTGATCGAGGACCAGTACGGCGTCGGTGACTGGATCGAGGTGGAGGAGAAGATCGGTCTCGTGGAACGCGTCGGTCTGCGGTCCACGGCGTTCCGTGACGTCGACGGGACGGTGCACCACGTACTCAACGGCTACATCCAACGGGTCGGCAACCTCTCGCAGGAGTGGGCACGCGCGACCTTCGACGTCCCGGTGTCGCTCGATGCCGATCTGCTGGCGGCCAAGACCCTGATCCATGAGGTCGCGACCGATCTGGCCCTCGACCCCATCTGGGGTCCCGACATCATCGGACCTCCGGAGATCTGGGGGGTCCAGGAGCTCGGACCCGATGGCATCCGTATCCGGGTGGTGCTCCCGACCAAGCCGATGGTCAACTTCGAGATCACCCGACAGTTGCGCGAGCGGCTGAAGCTCGCCTTCGACGCGCGCGGGATCCGGATGCCGGCCCAGCAGGTCGACCTCGGCGGGATGCGCTCGGGCTACGCCGTGCTCACCAAGGACCGTCCCGCCGCCGAACCCGGCCGGGAGATCCGACGACGCGACACCGTGCCCGCCGATCCGGGGTCGGTCGCGCCCACCCCGGGCGACCATGGGACCACCGCGGCAGGGATCCCGCGGGATGTGACCGCCGAACTCCGCCTCGAGCAGGGCTCCCAACCCCGGCCGGACTGAGCCACCCGCGGCTCCTCGGTGGCCGTGCCGCCGGACGCGACAACGGTTGCCGGGAGCCCGACTACACCATCCCATGATCGATGCAGTAGGCCATGGCCTCCACCCGTGAGGACACCCCGAGCTTCGCGAAGATGCCGGCGACGTGGTGCTCCGCGGTCCGAGCCGAGATGTGCAGCCGCCGGGCGATCTCGGCGTTGCCATGCCCCTCGCACAACAACGACAGGACCTCGATCTGGCGATCGGTGAGCAGGGCCGGGTTCGATCGGGTCGAGGCGAGCGGTCCACGGGGCACAGTCAGCTCGAGCGCACGCATCTTCGACACCAGCCGCTGCTCGAGTGGTCGCGCGCGCAGTGACCGCGCGATCTCGAGCGCCTCGGTCAGCGCATCCCCGGCGTCGAGAAGCGAGAGCATCAGCGCCTTGTCATGCGACCATCCGACCGCGCCGAAGGCATCGGCGGCGCGCCGCCAATCGCCGGCGAGCATCGCCGCGTGGGGTCGTGGCGCACGGCCCTGGAAGGTGGTCGGGACCCCGCACAACCTGGCCCATCCCGCGACACGTCCGCCACCGCACCCCTGCCGCAGCGCCTGTTCGCCGACGATCGCCGTGATCTGATCGAACCGGTCCACCGGGAGCGCCCGACCGCAGGTGATCGCCCGCTCGACCTGCAGCTCGAGCACCGGCCCGATCCGCTTCAGCTCACCGGTGCGGTCCACGGCCCGGGCCAACTCCCCCAGCTGCTCGTCGGCATCCGGGGCACCCTGTCGGACCGCCAGCTCGGTGAGCACGGTTCGCGCCTGCAGGTCGACGACCGTGTGTGGTGGGCGCCTGCGGTCGCCCGCCAGTCGATCCGCCAGCTGCGCGGCCTGATGCTGCGCTCCGCCCCGCGCGAGCAGCCAGGCGGCGATCGCCTCGAGGTACGCGGCCATCGTGTCGACCTCGTGGCTGCGGGCGTAGGCCCGGCCCTGTTCGGCATGGATCCTGGCCGTCCGCGGTCGGACCCACTGCAGGTTGATGAAGGCGAGCGCGGTCGACACGAGCACGGCGAGGTGATGCTGTGCCGAGCCGTGCGCGATCTCCATCGCGTCCAGCAGTCCACGCGCGTCGTCGGGATCGACCTGCAGGCGCACCGCACCCGAACTGGTCGCCGCTCGGGCCCGGATCTCGGGGTGATCGCCGGAGAGCTGCATGGCGCGCCGGGCCCAGAGCACCGCCTCGTCCGCGCGGCTTGCCAGCATCGCCAGTTCGGACGACCGTGCGTAGGCCCGCGCGAGTGCGAGCGACGTCGCCTCCGGTTCGAGGTTCCTGACCGCGGCACACGCCTCCCTCCACGCCGCCTCGCCGTCGCCCGCGTACCAGTAGAGGTGGGCCCGGAAGCTGTGGAGCCGACTGCGCGACTCGGAGCCACCGCTCCCCTCCGAGATCCGTAACGCCCGCCCGGCCGCCTCCAGGGCCTCGTCGATGTGCCCGATCAGATACGCGCTGCGGGCGAGGTCTTCCCACAGGCGGGCTGCCTGCGTCGCCTCGAGCCGGTCCGCGAACGCCACGGCCCTCCGGTAGTGGGCGAAGGCCTCCCGGTTGGCGCCCACCGCCTGTGCCTGTTGCCCGGCCAGGAGCGCGTACCCGCCGACGACGTCGGTCGCGCCGGCTGCTTCGGCGTGGTGGACCAGGTCGGCCGGATCCGCCTCGATCTGCTGCAACGCCGCGAGGATCCGCCCGTGCAGCAGCCGCCGGCGACCGGCGGGCACGCTCGAACGGACCGCCGCCCGCGTGAGTTCGTGACGGAACCGGACGTGGTCCAGGTCGCTGGCGATCAGCTGCCGGCGCTCAGGCTGCTCCGCCGCGCGGGGCCACCCGGGCTCGAGGACGTCCAGTACGCGCGTGGAGATGCGTCCCGGCACCATCGCGATCAGCTGCAGGAGCTCACGCGATGCGACGTGGAGCCGACCCACACGACCGAGCACGGCGTTGGACAGCGACGGGGGCGGACCCTCGTCGGACCGCGCGAGCATCTCGATCACGAAGAACGGGTTGCCACCGGTCAGCGAGAAGATCTGATCCCCGTCCTCGCCGGCCAACGTGCCCACCGCCTCCCTCGACAGCGGCGCCAACTCCACCGACCGCGTGGTGGTGCGCTGCACCGCATCGATCGCGGTCTGCAGCGGATGGCCCAGTTCGAGCTCACCCGAGCGGTACGTGAGGACGAGCACGATCGGCAGTCCCGTGAGACGCCGCCCGATGACGGTGATGACATCGATGGTGGCCTGGTCGGCCCAGTGGACGTCTTCGAGCACGAGCACCGTCGGCGCCGGCCCGGAGCGCAACTCGTCCAACAGCAGGCCGGGGAAGGTGGTCGGCTCCGGTCCGTCGCGGACGGCGGCCGCCAGGGCGTCCGGCAGCGCCTCGGCGAGGTCCCGGAACGCGCCGAGCGGCCGAGGTGTCGAGAGATCGTCGCAGATGCCCCATAGCACCCGGGCGCGGCGGACATGCTGCTCGGCGAACCGGGTGACGAGCGCCGTCTTGCCGATACCGGGCTCGCCGGCGACCAGGGCGACCGACCCGTGGCCGCTGGCGGCGTCCGCGAGCGCCTCGCGCAGCTCGCGGAGCTCGTCCCCGCGTTCCATGAGTTCGTGCGACGTCGCTACGGCCATCGCTTGCAACACTCGCCGGATCGGGCCGGATCGTTGGGATCCTCACCGTGCCACGCGAGCCATCACCGGACCAGGCCCGGACGGACCTGGACCTTCGGTCAGAGCAGCTCGCGCAGGAACTTCCCCGTGTAGCTGTTGGGCGCTTTGGCGACGTGCTCCGGCGTGCCCTCGGACACCACGGCGCCTCCACCGGTGCCACCCTCGGGTCCCAGGTCGATGAGATGATCGGCGGTCTTGATGACATCGAGGTTGTGCTCGATGACGATGACCGTGTTGCCCTTGTCGACGAGCCGATGGAGCACCTCGAGCAATCGGCGGATGTCCTCGAAGTGCAGGCCCGTCGTCGGCTCGTCGAGGATGTAGACGGTCTGGCCGGTGGCACGCTTCTTCAGTTCGCTCGCGAGCTTGACCCGTTGCGCCTCACCACCCGACAACGTGGTCGCCGGCTGACCGAGCCGCACGTAGCTCAGGCCGACGTCGTGCAGGGTCTGCAGGTGACCGGCGATGGCGGGGACGTTGGAGAAGAACCCCAGCGCCTCCTCCACCGGCATGTCGAGCACCTCGGAGATCGTGCGGCCCTTGTAGTGGACCTCCAAGGTCTCACGGTTGTACCGGCGCCCCTTGCAGACCTCGCAGGGAACGTAGACGTCGGGCAGGAAGTGCATCTCGATGCGCAGGGTCCCATCGCCACTGCAGGCCTCGCACCGTCCGCCCTTGACGTTGAACGAGAACCGGCCCGGCTGGTAGCCGCGCACCTTGGCCTCGCTCGTGGCAGCGAACAGCTTGCGGATGTGGTCGAAGACCCCGGTGTAGGTCGCGGGGTTGGACCGTGGGGTGCGTCCGATGGGCGACTGATCCACGACCACGGCCTTGTCGACCTGCTCCAGGCCGTCGACACGCTTGTGCTGGCCGGGCAGTTGACGTGAGCCGTACACCTGGCGCATGAGGGTCTTCGACAGGATGTCGTTGACCAGCGTCGACTTGCCCGAGCCGGACACCCCGGTGACGCACGTGAAGGTGGCCAGGGGGAACGACACGTCGACGCCCCGCAGGTTGTTCGCCGAGGCGTCGACGACGTCGATGCTCAGTCCGCTGCCACCTCGGCGTGCACCCGGCACGGGGATGGACCGCTCACCCGACAGGTAGGCACCGGTGAGCGACTTCTTCGTCAGCCGCTTGAGCCCCTCGACCGACCCGGAGTGCACGATGTGGCCCCCGTGCTCCCCCGCCCCCGGCCCGATGTCGACCACGTGATCGGCAGCGTGGATGGTCGCCTCGTCGTGCTCGACGACGATCAGCGTGTTCCCGAGGTCACGCAGCCGGATGAGGGTGTCGATGAGACGTTCGTTGTCACGCTGGTGGAGTCCGATGGACGGCTCGTCCAGCACGTAGAGCACCCCGACCAGGCCGGCCCCGATCTGGGTGGCCAGTCGGATCCGCTGCGCCTCCCCGCCGGACAGCGACCCGGCCGCGCGATCGAGGGTGAGGTACTCGAGCCCGACGTCGAGCAGGAATGTGAGTCGTGCGCGGATCTCCTTGAGGACGCGCTCACCGATCAGTGCCTCGCGGTCGCTCAACGTCAGCGACTGCACGAAGGCGTCGGCTTCGGACACCGACAGCGAGGTCAGCTCCGCGATGTTGGTACCGCCGATGGTCACGCCCAGCACGATGGGCTTGAGACGCCGGCCCCCGCAGGTGGGACAGGCGACCTCGCGCATGTACTGCTCGACCTGTTGCCGGACGTGGTCGGATTCGGTCTCCGCATGCCGCCGCAGCAGCGACGGGATCACCCCCTCCACGTTGGCGCGGTAGGACCGCTTGCGCCCGTAGCGGTTGGTGTAGGAGACGTGCACGCGGTCGGCGATGCCGTACATGACACCGTCCCGGACCTCTTCGGCGAGCTCGTTCCACGGCGTCGCGGGCTTGCCACCGAGGTGGTTGACCGTCGCGCGCAGCAGCTGGCGGTAGTAGTTCTGCTGCATCCCGGTGCCCCAGGGCAGGATCACGCCGTCCTCGACCGACAGGTCCGGATCACCGAGGACCAACTCCGGATCGACGGTCAGCTGGGTCCCCAGACCCGAGCACGCCTCACACGCGCCGTACGGGGAGTTGAACGAGAAGTTGCGTGGCGCCAGCTGATCGAAGCTGAGCTGGCAATGGGCGCAGGCGAGGTGCTCCGAGAAGACGAGCTCCTCGGCTCGTGGTTCCGGGTCCCCCGCTTCGCGCGCGGCCTCGACGGCCTCCCGGGAGGGCAGCACGTCGATCATCGCGACCCCGTCGGCGAGCTGCAGCGCCGTCTCGATCGAATCGGACAACCGGCGGCGGATGTCCTGCTTCTGCACCAGCCGATCGACGACGACCTCGATGTCGTGCTTCTTGGTCTTGGCGAGCTTCGGCACCTCGTCGATCCCGTGCACCTCGCCGTCGACCCGCACGCGCGAGTAGCCCTCCGTCGAGAGCTGCTGGAAGACGGCGGCGTACTCGCCCTTGCGACCCTGCACGATCGGGGCGAGCACCTGGAACCGGGTACCGCTCGGCAGTTCGTGAACCTGGTCGACGATCTGTTCCGCGGTCTGGCGGGCGATGGGCCGTTGGCAGTTTGGGCAGTGCGGCTGACCGATACGCGCGTACAGCAGCCGCAGGTAGTCGTAGATCTCCGTGATCGTGCCGACCGTCGAGCGCGGGTTGCGCGAGGTCGACTTCTGGTCGATGGAGATGGCCGGGGAGAGGCCGTCGATGAAGTCGACGTCCGGCTTGTCCATCTGGCCGAGGAACTGGCGCGCATAGGCGGACAGCGACTCGACGTACCGGCGCTGACCCTCGGCGTAGATCGTGTCGAACGCGAGGCTCGACTTGCCGGACCCCGACAGCCCCGTGAACACGATCAGTGCATCGCGAGGCAACTCGAGGTCGATGTCCTTGAGGTTGTGTTCGCGGGCGCCCTTGACCGTGATGGAGTCGCGGTGGGACGGACGAGGAGAAGCCACGGGTCACCCTTGGGGTTCGCGAGGGGCCACCGGAGAGATCCCTGGCCCGGGATGGTTCGGTCTGGAGGGACGGATGTCCTGCGCGAGGCACGATCGACCGTCACCCCGGCGCCCGTGCGCGAGGCGGAACAGCGCATGTCGAGCGTTACGGGGCCAACCGCTGACGGGGGCCAGGTGCTGACCGATCCGCCACCGGCTCGTGGCCCGGTCCGTCGATCACGTGCACACCGAACCACGACCGACGGTCGCCACACCTCGGAGGGTACCGATGAGGACCGTACCGGCGGACGGGCCCGGCGTCGAACACCTGTTCTTCGTCGCCGTTGCTCACGCGCCATGGGGGGTGCCGTGAACCCCTCCGCCCTCGCCGCCGGGGCGGTCGTCCACCTAAGCTCGTCGAGGGCCGGCAAGCCCCCGTCGGTGACCGGACCCCGAGCTCGTCCTCTCGCCCCGACCTCGTCTTCTCGCCCCGACCAGCACCAGGACATCCTCATGCGCATCGCCGTGTTCAGCACCCGACCCTACGACCAGCGCTTCTTCGAGGCGGCCAACGAGCAGTACGGCCACGACATCACCTTCCTGGAGGCGCGCCTGGATGCCTCGACGGTCTCGCTCGCCAGCGACCACGACGCGATCTGCGGCTTCGTCAACGACCAGATCGACGCGAACATCGTCGACCTGTTGGATGAGCAGGGCGTGCGGATGATCACCCTGCGGTCCGCGGGGTTCAACAACGTGGATCTCGAAGCGGCCGCCGCCCGGCACATCACCGTGGCCCGGGTGCCGGCCTACTCCCCCTACGCCGTCGCGGAACACACGGTGGCGCTGATGCTGGCGACCCAACGGCGACTCGGACGCGCCTACAACCGGGTCCGCGACGGCAACTTCGCACTCGACGGACTGCTCGGTTTCGATCTGCGCAACAAGCGCATCGGCATCGTCGGGACCGGCCAGATCGGCCAGATCGTCGCCCGCATCATGCGCGGCTTCGGGTGTTCGCTCCGTGCCTACGACCCGTTCCCCAACGACAACGTCCGCGACGTCGGCGTCCGCTACGTCGATCTGGACACGCTGTTCTCCGACTGCGACGTGATCACCCTGCACGCACCACTGACGCCCGACACCCATCACATGATCGACGAGGCGGCGCTGGCCAAGATGCGACCGGGCGTGATGATCATCAACACCTCCCGGGGCGCCCTGATCGATACGCCAGCGGTGATCGAGGGGCTCAAGAGCGGCCACGTCGGCCACCTCGGACTGGACGTCTACGAGGAGGAAGCGGACCTGTTCTTCGAGGATCTGTCCGACCGGGTCATCCAGGACGACGTGTTCTCCCGCCTGCTCACCTTCCCCAACGTGTTCATCACCGCGCACCAGGCCTTCTTCACCGAGGAGGCGCTCACCAACATCGCGGAGACGACCCTGGGCAACGCGGCGATGTTCGAACGTGGTGAGCGGTCCGGCAACGAACTCACGCCCGAGGAGGTCCGCGGCGACCGGTGACCGTCCCGCCGCTCTGACCTCGGACGCCGGTGTCGCTGCCGACCGCCGGCGATCACCGAGCGCGCCCCGCCGGGAACCGACGGGGCACGTTCGACCTGCGGATCCGTGCCGGACGTGTCAGGCGGCCTGGCCGGTCACGTTGTGGGGGTCGATGACGTACTTGGTCGCCGCGCCCTGGTCGAACTTCTGGTAGCCCTCGGGCGCTTCGTCGAGCGAGATGACCGTGGCGTTCACGGCCTTGGCGATCTGCGCCTTGTCGTGCAGGATCGACATCATCAGACCCCGGTTGTAGCGCTTCACCGGGCACTGGCCCGTGGTGAACGTGTGGGACTTCGCCCACCCGAGACCGAGCCGGACCCGCAGGGAGCCGACCTTGGCCTCCTCGTCGACGCCGCCGGGGTCACCCGTGACGTAGAGCCCGGGGATGCCGAGCGAGGCACCGACGCGGGTGACCTCCATGACGTCGTTGAGCACCCGGGCCGGTTGCTCACCGGCGTCCTTGCCGTGCCCCCGCGCCTCGAAGCCCACGGCGTCGACGGCCGCATCGACCTCCGGCTCACCGAGGATGTCCTCGATCATCCCGGGGAGGTCGTCGCTCTCGGCGAGGTTGACCGTCTCACACCCGAAGCTGCGGGCCTGGTCGAGCCGCTCGCCCACCATGTCACCGACGATCACGACCGAGGCACCGAGCAGCTGGGCCGCGTGGGCCGCCGCGAGACCGACCGGGCCCGCGCCGGCGACGTAGACGGTCGAGCCGGTGGTCACCCCGGCGCTGTAGGCCCCGTGGTAGCCGGTCGGGAAGATGTCGGACAGCATGGTCAGGTCGAGGATCTTCTCCATCGCCTGGTCGCGGTCGGGGAACTTCAGCAGGTTGAAGTCGGCGAACGGGACCATCACGTACTCGGCCTGTCCGCCCATCCAACCGCCCATGTCGACGTAGCCGTAGGCGGCTCCGGGGCGAGCGGGGTTGACGTTGAGGCACACCCCGGTCTTGCGCTCCATACACATCCGGCAGCGCCCACAGGCGATGTTGAACGGCACCGAGCAGATGTCCCCCTCCTCGAGGAACAGCACGTCGTCACCGACCTCGACGACCTCGCCGGTGATCTCGTGACCGAGCGTCTGGCCCACGGGCGCGGTGGTGCGGCCCCGGACCATGTGCTGGTCGCTGCCGCAGATGTTGGTGGTGACGATCTTGAGGATCACGGCGTGGGGCGCCTTGCGCTTGATCCCCATCCCGTTGACCACGTCGTCCGGCAGTTCGAGCTTCGGGTAGTCGGTCGCCTCGATCGCGACCTCACCCGGACCCTTGTATACGACGATCCGGTTGTCCGACATCTGACATCCTCTCCCTCTTGCGGTGACGACGACACCGAGCGCGGCGCCGCCGATCGTGCCACGGGGCCGGGACGTGCCCGCCTTCTCCCGAGGAAGGGCACTCCGGAACCTCGCGCTTGCAACCACACCGGTTGAGCTTGCACCGACAACTATGAACCTAACGAGCGGCGTCGGGCTCGGTGATGGCTCGTTCGCCCGAACGGTGGGGGTCGCCCGGCCACCTACCTACCCTCCCGGACGGACCCCGCGACACCCGTCGCGGACGAGGATGACGAGATCCGGCGCACCCGATCCCGATGCCGAACAGGAGCACGACATGGCCACGGACTACACCGGCGAGGTCGAGACCGATGGCGACTGGCAGGATCGCCACGACGGCTGCCTACG
This sequence comes from Nitriliruptoraceae bacterium, assembly GCA_003558435.1. Lineage (GTDB taxonomy): Bacteria > Actinomycetota > Nitriliruptoria > Nitriliruptorales > Nitriliruptoraceae > PWLR01. Next base: position 38,648 of record PWLR01000007.1, read on the forward strand.
GATCCGCAAGCTCGCGGTCGAGTCGTTCGACAACAACGTCTACGTGGTGGCCTGCGCGAACACCACGTCCGCGCTCCTGGTCGACGTCGCGGCGCGACCCGAGCGCCTGGCCGAGGCCCTGGAAGGGTTCGAGCCGGTCGCTGCCGTCCAGACCCATGGGCACTGGGACCACGTGCGGGCCTGGGACGGCGTCCGCGACGGGCTCGGCGTCGAGGTCTGGGGTCACGCGGGCGATGCCCAACGGTTCCCCCGAGCGGTCGATCGGACGTTGCGCGACGGCGAGACCCTGACGATCGGCGACCTCACGGTCGAGGTCATCCACCTTCCCGGGCACACCGAGGGTTCGCTGCTCTTCCTCGTCGTGGGTGACGAGCGTCCCCACCTGTTCTCGGGGGACACCCTGTTCCCGGGGGGCCCGGGGAACACGTTCGGGAGCAGCGAGAACCACACGCGCATCATGGACGGCCTCGAAGCCAAGGTCTTCGACCGTCTCCCGGACGAGACCTGGGTCTATCCCGGCCACGGGGCCGACACGACACTCGGCGCCGAGCGGCCGAAGCTCGCGGAGTGGCGCGAACGCGGCTGGTGAGCGCCGGGACGGTCGGTCAGGCTCAGCCGCCGGGGCGGCCCCAAGCGATCACGTGAGCGTGGTCGCGATGCTCGCCACACCGATCGAGATGATCACGAGCAACAACGTGATCAGCAGCCCGCGTCCGGCGAGCCGGTGCGCATCCGCGGCCATCTGGGTCTTGCGGGCACGAGCGAGCAGCGCCTGACCAGCACCCAGGGCGAGGACCCCCAGGACCGGGTGGACGTAGGCGATCAGGGGTGCCGCGTCCCAGTAGCCCCCCAGGCCGTAGAGCACGATGCCCAGCAGCACCTGCACGCTCAGCAGCAGGTAGGCGCCCCGGTAGAGACCTGCGCGGAACTCCACGCCGTCCTTGGCCCGCTTGAACGCGGCCAGGGAGGCCACCAGCACCAGCGCCGAAACCGCATAGCCGAGCCAGGGGTGCACCAGAAGTAGCAGCTCGGTCACGACGAAGACCTCGGATCGGAGTGGAGTGGCGGGCCGGAGGGCGAAGCGCAGCCTAGCCGCCGCCCGCACCTCGACCTCGCTGCCGTGACGCAGCCCGGTCGACGTGGGGGGAGTCCCCGAGCCTCGACCCTGTCGCGCTGGACACGTCGAGGACCCTCAGCGACCTGCCATCGCGTCCTCGGTGACCCGGCCGTCAGTCGTCACCTTGGGCTCTTCGCTGACCGGGAGGCGACGTGGTCCCATCCGACCACCCATGGCCCTTCGAGATGGCCACCGACCACCGCCGGATCGACACCTATCGTGGCCACCTGGCCGCGGTCACGGCCATCATCTGGCACGCGGTACGCAGCACCGACCCGGTGGTCGACACCGCGTGTACCCATCTCGTGCGCGCCGGGGGCAAGGGCTTCCGGCCACTGGTGAGCGTGTTGAGCGCCGCAGCGGTCGGGGAGGTCACCCACCGGACCCACGTCGCCGCCGCCTCGTGCGAGCTGCTGCACCTCTCGACGCTCTACCACGACGATGTCATCGACGGCGCCGATCTGCGACGAGGCACGTCCAGCGCGAACCGCGCCTGGGGCGAACGCCTCGCGGTGCTCGCGGGCAACCGGCTCACGGCCTCGGCCCTCGAGGTGGCGAGCCGCGCTGGAGCCGACGTTCCCCCGATCGTCGCCTCGACCTACCGGCAACTGGTGGAAGGCGAACGACGGGAGTCCCTGCTCGTGGGATGCACCGAGTACGACATCGCCGACTACCTGCGGGTCATCGACGGCAAGACCGCTTCGCTGATCGCCGCAGCCGCCCGGGTCGGCGCCATCAGCGCCGACGCCCCCGGGACCCAGGTGGACGCGGTCACGGCGTGGGGCCGCACCGTCGGTCAGGCCTACCAGGTCGCCGACGATCTGTTGGACCTCACCGCGAGTTCGGCCGAGACCGGCAAGCCCGCGGGCAACGACCTGCGCCAAGGCGTGTTCACCCTTCCACTGCTCGATGCGATGTCGGGGCGCGACGGCGAGGAACTGCGGCGTCTGCTCGCCCGGGCGCGCCCCTATCCGCAGGCCTCGGTCGAGCGGGTCCTGACCCTGATCCGCAGGTGTGGCGCCATCGAGCGCGCGAGCCGACGGGTCGACGAGCTGCTCGCGGGAGCCGACGAGGCGCTCGCAGCGCTCCCGCCGGGTCCGGAGCGTAGCGCGCTACAGGGGCTGGCCCGGTCGGTGATCCCCACGGTTGCGAACACCTCGCCGACCCCACATGCATCAGCCGCGGACACGCCCCGATCGGCGGTGACCACGTCCACGACGGACGCACCGCTGGCGGTCGGAGCCCGCTTCCCGGCATCCGAACCGGAACCGGTATGACCCCCGACGTCTGGACCAGCGTCGGACGGGTCGTGCGGCGCAACTCACGGACCTTCTGGCTCGGCAGCGGACTCATGTCGGGTGATCGGCGCCGCGCCACCCGGGCCGTCTACGCCGCCTGCCGCGTCGGTGACGACGCCGTCGACCTCGATCCGCACCCGCGAGAGGCGCTCGCCGTGTGGCAGGAACGGATCGAGGCTGCCTACCGCGGTCAGCCCCGGGCCCCGTGGGAACGGGCACTCGCCTGGGCCGTGCGTCGCTACCCCATCCCCCGCACGGCGTTCCGCGACCTCGCGACCGGCTTCCGCAGCGACCTCGAGGTGGTGCGCGTCCCGGACCTCCCCGCCCTGGAGACCTACTGCTACCGCGTCGCCGGGACCGTCGGGTTGATGATCGCTCCGGTGTGCGGCGCCGACGGTCCCGCGGCACGTCGCCCCGCCGACCGACTGGGACGGGCGATGCAACTGACCAACTGCCTGCGCGACGTCGGCGAGGACCTCCAGCGCGATCGGATCTACCTGCCTCGCGACCTGCTCGACGCCCACGGCGTGACCGAGGACGATCTGCGGGCCGGCCATCCCACCGCCGGCTACCGCGCCGCGATGCAACACCTGGCGACCATCGCGTGGCAGGGGTACGAAGAGGGGCTCGACGGCCTCGTCCACCTGCGCCACCATCGGTCCGCGGTGGCGTTCGCCGCACTGCAGTACCGCGACATCCTCACCGAGCTACGCGAATCGGGATGGGACAACCTCCGCACGCGCGCCGCGGTACCGACCCGCCGGCGCGCGGTGCTGTTGGGCGGCGCCGTGACCGTTTCCCGCCGCCTCGCGCACCGCACCCCACCGCCTCGACACCTGCGGAGGGTGGTGTGAGCTACCTGCAGTTCCACCTGGTGTTCCTGCTGCCGGCGCTGGCGCTGGCGGCCCTGCCGGCGGGCCGGCTCGTGCGCGAGCATCCCCGCCTGGGGGTCGGGACCGGCGTGCTGGTGATCCTCGCCTACCTGTGGACCACCCCGTGGGACAACTACCTCGTCGCCACCGACGTCTGGGGCTACGGCGAGGGTCGGGTGCTGGCCACCATCGGCTACGTCCCCGTCGAGGAGTACGCGTTCTTCGGGCTGCAGACGCTGCTGGCCTCGGCGGTGACGATGATCGCGCTGGACCGCCGTGGCCTGATCGACCGGGCCGAGCCGACCGAGCGGGCGGGACGCCGCACGATGCTGTGGTGGCTGGCGGCCGGGATCGGCGCGGCCGCGCTCACCCTGGCCGACACCACGCGCTACCTGGGGCTGATCCTGGTGTGGATCATCCCTCCGCTCGCGGTGCAGTGGTGGTACGGCGGTCGGTGGCTGGCCGAGCGCCTCACCGCCGTCTGGCCCTGGCTCGCCGGCCTCACGCTCTACCTGTGGATCGCCGACGGTTACGCGATCGCCGATGGGATCTGGTCGATCTCCACGGCCTACACCACCGGTATCCGGTTCGGACCGCTCCCCCTCGAGGAAGCGACGTTCTTCCTCGTGACCAACCTGGTGGTGGCGCAGGGCCTGATCCTGTTCGCCTCGCTGCGACGCGAAGCGCTGACGTGGGATCGATGATCGCCCGCGCCATCCGCGGCCTGAACTGGACCGGACTGCGCAGCGTGCAGGTGCGCGGCACGCTGCCGTCCGCCGGTTGCGTCTGGGCCGCGAACCACCACTCCTGGTGGGACGGGTGGGCCGGCGCCGCCACGATCTGGGAGGAACACCGCCGTCCGGGCCTGCTCATGGATCCGACCAACCTCGACCGCTTCGCCTTCCTGCGCCGCATCGGTGTGCTCGGCACCGGCGAGTTGCGCGCCGCCACCCGGGCCGTGCAGGACGGCACGGTGATGATCGTCTTCCCGGAGGGCGAACTGCGGGCGCCGGGGCGGCCCGGGCCGCTGCATCGCGGGGCCGCCTGGTTGGCCGTCCGCTCGGGGGCCCCGGTGGTGCCCGTCGCGACCCGCGCGGTGATGCGCGCCCACGCGGTGCCGGAGTACGTGATCGACCTCGGTCCGCCGCTCCACGGCGACGACCCGCGCGAGCTGACCGAGCGGCTCGACACGGCGCTCACCGAGCGACTGGCCGCCCTGGACGCCCAGCTCGCCATCTCGGACCCGGCCGAGGCCCTGCCGGGCTTCCGGGTCGTGCACCGTGGTCGCCGCGACTGGGACGAGCGCGTCAGCCGATCGGCGGTGCGCACGTGACCGCCCGGCTGGTGCTCGCCTTCCTCGGGTGCAAGCTCGCGGTCGCGCTCGTCAACCTCGTGACCTTCCCCCGGCTGGTCCCCGGTCGTCGTCCCGACCTCGCGGACGTGTCGCTGCTGGTACCCGCCCGCGACGAGGCGCACCACCTGCTCGACACGCTGCCGACGCTGACCGCGCAGGGCGCCGGCGAGGTGCTGGTGCTCGACGACGGCTCGACCGACGCGACCGCCGAGCTGGCGGGTGCCGTGCCGGGGGTCGAGGTGCTGAGCGGCGCCCCGCTCCCCCACGGGTGGCTCGGCAAGCCGTGGGCCTGCCAGCAGCTGGCCGACGCGGCGCGTGGCCGGTGGCTCGTGTTCACCGATGCGGACGTGCACTGGGGACCGGGGGCGTTGGCCGGACTGCGTGACCAGCTCGACCGGTACGCCGCCCCGGTCGGGTCGGTGTTCGGCTCGCAGCGCACGGAGACCTTCGGCGAGCGGCTGACCGTCCCGCTGATCGACGACGTGTTGCTGTCGTTCCTGCCCCACCCGCTGGTCCACGCCGAGGTCTCGGCCCACGCGGTCGCGGTCAGCGGCGGTGCGCTGGCCTTCCGCCGGGAGGTCTACGATCGGATCGGGGGGCACGCCGCGGTCCGCGACCGGATCGTCGAGGACCTGGCGCTCGGACGGGCCGCCCGTCGTGACGGCTCGCGCGTCGCCGTCGCGCTCGGCAACGGGGTCATCCACCTGCGCATGTACCGCGGCTACCGCGAGGTCGTCGCCGGCTTCGGCAAGAACCTGCGCTCGGCGCACGCGGGGTCGCGGGCCCTGATCGCGCTCGACCTCCTCTGGCACCTGGCGGCCTACAGCGCGCCGGCGGTGCTCGCGGGCCGCGACCGCCGCTGGCGCATCGCGCTGCTGGTCGGCGTCCTGCAGCGGGCGGTGGTGAGCGTGACCTGCGGCCGCCCCGTCACCGACGCGCTGCTCGCACCGTTGCAGCCGCTGGCGGCCGTGCCGGTCGCGGCACGGGCCATGGCGCGCCCGCCCACCTGGAAGGGTCGCGACCTCGGAGCCGGCCGATGACCTCCACGACGAGCACCACCACGACGCTCCCGAGCCCGCCAGGGCACCCGGTCTGGGGCCACCTGGGACGGTTCGCCGAGGACCCGGTGGCACTGCTGCGCGAAGGTGCCTCGCTCGGGCCGCTGTTCGAGCTGCGGCTGCCCCGACGACCCGCGATCGTCGGGACCTCACCCGCGTGGAACCGCTTCGTGCTGCGCGACCTCGAGACCTTCCGCTCGCGCGGCAGCCTGCCGAGCCTGGTCCCCCACCTCGCCGGCGGGGTGATCCTCACCGACGCGCCGGCGCACCGTTCACGACGCCAACAGCTCGACCCGCCGTTCCGCGACATCGAGGGCCTCCGGCGTCGCGTGCGCGCCGCGGTCGACGCGCGGGTGCCGTCCGGAGACTTCGAGGCGCTCGGGTGGTCGATCGAGACCGTGAAGGCGATGCTCAACGCCGCGATGTTCTCCGGGGGGTTCCCGGCCGGGTTGCTCGACGACTACCTGCGACCGCTCGAACAGGGCGTGCCGTCCGCGCTGATCCCCCGGCCGCTGGTCCGCCGGGCGGTACGCCGGGAACTGGCCGTGCAGCTGCGCGCGCGACAGGACCGGACCGGACCCGACGGCGGCAGCGACCTGGCGTCGGCGCTCGCCCACGTCCCGGACGCGGTCGAGGAGCTGCGCGTCGGGCTCGCCGCCGGGTTCGACACCACCGCACACACCCTGGCGTGGTGTCTGTGGTATCTCGGCAGCCACGCAGCCTGGCAACCGGTCGAACGGCGCCGGGCCGCCGTCAACGAGGTCCTGCGCCTGCACCCGCCGGGGTTCCTGAGCTCCCGCAAGACGGCGGTCACCACCGCCTTCGAGGGAGTGGTCATCGCCCAGGGCACGCACGTGTTCACCTCGCCGCTGCTCACCAACCGCCTCCCCGAGCTGTGGGACGAACCCGACCGGTTCGATCCGGGCCGGTTCGAGCGGGGCGTGCGCGGCTGGAGCTACCTGCCGTTCAGTGCCGGGCCGCGCACCTGCCTCGGCGCCCATCTCGCCCGCTTGCTGATCGACGAGGCGCTCGATGCGGTGCTGCAGGAGCCGTTGCGCGCGATCGACGGTGATCCCTCGCCGCACGCCGGCATCACCATCGCGCCGACGGGCCCACTGCACCTTCTCCGCGGCCACCACCCGGCCGCGGCACCCACCTCGCCGTCCCCACCGAGCCCCGACCCCGGAGTCCGACCATGACCCGAGCACTGATCATCGGCGGAGGGTTCGGTGGGCTGTCCACCGCCGCCCGTCTCGCCCACGCCGGCTACGAGGTGGAGCTGCACGAGAAGCTCCCCCGGGTCGGCGGCCGCGCGAACCTGATCGAGCGCGACGGCTTCCGCTTCGACACCGGGCCGAGCATCCTGCTGATGCGCGACATCATCGAAGGCGCGTTCCGCGAGGTCGGAGCCGATCCGGACGACTACGTGACCATCGAGCGGCTCGATCCGGCCTACCGGGTCTTCTACCCGGACGGCTCGGGGTTGGAGGCGAAGGTCGACCGGGCCGAGTTCCGCGAGGAGCTCGACGCCATCGAGCCCGGCGCCGGCGAGCGCTTCGATGACTTCGCCCGGATCGGCGAGACCCTCTACCGCGGGGCCCGGAAGCACTTCGTCGAACGCAACTTCGCGAGCCTCGGGGCGATGCTGCGTCCCTCGCAGCTGCCGCAGTTCGTCTCGCTCCGGGTCCACGACCGGATGCACCGGCTGGTGGGCCGCCACTTCCGGGACCCGCGCCTGCGGCAGCTGTTCACGTTCAACGCGATGTACATCGGGATGAACCCCTACACCGCACCGGCGATCTACGCCCTGCTGCCCTACAACGACACGGTCGAAGGCGTCTACTTCACCCGCGGCGGCATGTACGCCCTGGTCGAGGGGCTCGAACGGTTGTGTCTCGACCTCGGCGTGCGGATCGTCACCGACCATCCGGCCCGGGCGGTGCTCCACCGGGACGGGGTCGCGGTCGGTGCGCGCTTCGATGACCGGGACATCGAGGCCGACCTGGTGGTCGTCAACGCCGACTGGCCGTGGGCCCAGCGCGAACTGCTCGGGCGCACCCCCCGCTCACCCTCGGGACGAGCGCTCCGTCACGGCCCGTCCGCGCTGAACCTCTACCTCGGGGTCCGGGGCGGGCTGGAGGGGTTGCGCGCCCACAACGTGGTGTTCGGCGGCGACTACGAGGGCCACTTCCGCGACGTGTTCGCCGGGAAGGTGCACGACGGCCCGGCCTACTACGTCCACGTGCCCTCGATGGCCGATCCGTCGCTGGCCCCGGATGGTCACCACGTGGTCTACGTGCTGGTCCCGCACGCCAACTCCGACGCGGACATCGACTGGGACGCCGAGCGCGACCGTGTGCGCCGCTACGTGCTGGACGACCTCGCGGCCAAGGGCTGGGACATCCGGGACCGGATCGTGTGCGAGGAGGTCATCGATCCGCCACGGTGGGCCGAGGAGTTCTCGCTCGACCGCGGCGCGACCTTCGGGCTGTCCCACGGGGTGAGCCAGGTCGGATGGTTCCGACCGCACAACCGGGACCCGCAGCTGCAGCGGCTCTACTACGTCGGTTCCTCCACCCACCCGGGTGCCGGGGTGCCGATGGTGATGCTCTCCGCACGCCTGGTGACCGAACGCATCACCGGTGACCACCCACCGGTCACCGTCGCGGAACGCCTCGATGCCTGAGCCCGACGTCCCCGAGCGCCCCACCCCCACCGGCCGCAAGCGCCGGCACCTCGAGGTCTGCCTGGGCGAGGACGTCGACTTCCAGACCCGCACCACCGGGCTCGAGGACGTCGAGCTGCCCTACCACGCGCTTCCCGGGACCCGTCTCGCCGACATCGACCTGTCGTGCACCGTGCTCGGTCGCCGGCTCCGTGCGCCACTGCTGATCGGGGCGATGACCGGCGGTGAGCGGCTCGGTGCCAGGATCAACCGCTCGCTGGCCGAGGCGGCGCAACGCTGCGGTGTCGGGTTCATGCTCGGCTCGCAACGCGTGATGCTCGAACATCCGCGGACCCGGCCGAGCTTCCTGGTCCGGGACCTCGCCCCCGACGTGCTGCTGGTCGGCAACCTCGGGATCGGGCAGCTCATCGCCGGCTACGGCGCCGACGAGGCGACCGCGGCCGTCGAGCTGGTCGGGGCCGACGCGCTCGCGATCCACCTCAACCCGCTGCAGGAGGCGGTCCAGGGCGGTGACACCGATCTGCGTCAGGGCCGGGACCACCTGGCGGCACTGGTGGAGGCCGTGCCGTTCCCGGTGATGGTCAAGGAGGTCGGTCACGGCATCGGGCGTGCGACGGCGAGGCAGCTACGCGGGATCGACCTCGCCGCGATCGACGTCGCCGGCGCCGGCGGCACCTCGTGGGCGCGGGTCGAGCAGTTCGTGAAGGACGGCGAGGTGCGGGCTCCGGCGCTGGCCGAGCTCGGGGTCCCGACCGCACGGGCGCTCATCGAGGTCGGTGCGGAGCTGCCGGACGTACCGCGCATCGCCTCCGGCGGCATCCGGACCGGGGTCGACGTCGCCCGCGCCCTGAGCCTCGGTGCCAGCGCGGCCGCCGTCGCGCGACCGCTGCTCGAACCCGCCCTTCAGGGACCGGACGCGGTGGTCGCCTGGATCGAGGCGCTCCTGGACGAGTTGCGGATCGCCCTGTTCGTCACCGGTGTGGGCTCCGCAGGGGAACTCACGCGCCGCGAACGGGCCGACGTGGCGGACGCGACCCGCGCGGAGGTCACCTGAGCGATGTGGCGGGGCCGATCAGCGGGTGAGGGTGCGCTGCAGGGTGAGGCTGCCGAGCGCCAGCAGCGTCACGGCCATCCCGGCCAGCACCCCGACCTCCGTCAGGACATCGGCGAGGGTGCCGTCACGGCGCACGATCTCGGCCATCGCCTGGTTCGCCCAGGCGTGCGGGGTGATGCGCGCCACGGTGCGCATCACGTCCGGATACAGCTCCAGCGGCACCATCGAACCACCGAGCGCGGCCGCGCCCAGGCCGAGACCGAGCGCCACGCCACCGGCCTGGCTGTCGTTGCGCAGGGTGGACCCGAGCAACAGCCCGGTGGCCGCAGCGACCGCACAGAACAGCAACAGGACCACCCCGGTCGCCAGGGGGTCGCCCCAGTCGACCCGGAACAGCAGCGCACTGGCGACCACGATGTAGACCGCCTGCACCAGGGCGATGAGGAAGCGGCCTCCGCCCTGGCCGACGACGATGACCGACATCGGTGTCGAGGTCGACAGCATCCGCCGGGCCACCCCGTACTGGCGCGTCTGGATCAGGGCCGCCGAGCCGAACAGCGCCGTCAGGAAGGTGAACAGCAGCAGCTGCGTCGAGGCGCCGAGGTCGAACTGGCCCAGCCCGCCGAACTCCTGCTGTAGTTCGTCGGATCCGAGCTGCTCCGCGGTCACCTCGATGGCCGCGATGCGATCCTGGACCTGCAGCGCGACCCGGCGCAGCTCCGCCGGGTCCGCGTCCAGGCCGGCCGCGGCGATCAGCGCCGCCTGCCCGGGGGCGGCCTGCCGCCCGACCGCGCCCGCCACCAGCGCCTCGAGCGACGCGGCGGTCGCGTCCGGCCGGCCGACGAAGACCACGGTGATCGGACCCACCGAACGCAGGGCCTCGTCGTAGCCGTCGGGCACCACCACCCCCGCACTCAGCAGGCCACGGTCGATGTCGTCACGCAGCGACGCCGCATCATCGAAGGGGGCGACGGCGATCCCCTGCAGGGCGTCCAGCTCGTCGATGAGGGCCGTGGCCGACGCGTCGCCGGGCGGGGCGACCACCCCCAGCCGGGTCTCGGACGTGCCCCCGAACTGGGCACCGATGAACACCACGAGCAGCAACGGCAGCAGGAACACGAAGAACAGGTTCTACCGGTCCCGCAGGGTGCGCGTGAGCTCGTTGCGGGCGATGACCCAGGCTCTGATCATGTCGCCCTCACCATGTCGACGCCCGTCGCTGGCGGAGCACGGCCGGGACCGCGGCCACGATCCCGAAGGCCACGATCGCGCCGGCCGCCGGCCAGACCACGCTCCAGTCGCCGGTCGCCCGCAGGTCGGCCAGTCCGCGCAGGAACCAGCCGTGGGGGGACAGCAGCGAGGCGATGCGCAGCAGCTCGGCGTCGCCTGGGACCGGGAAGAACACCCCGCCGAGCAGGCCCAGCACGATCGCGATCACCGATTGCAGGTTGCCGGCCTGCTCGGCCGTCCGGGCGAAGCTCGCGACCAGCGCGAGCACGCCCAGTGCGGCCAGCACCAACGCGACCACCAGGACCGCCACGCCGGGCGCGGGACCCCAGTCCGCACCGAGCAGCGCCGACGAGGCGACCGCGAGCACGGTCATCGAGGTCAGCCCCAGGACGAACGCGCCACCGATCTTGCCGAGGTGGATCGCCCCGGGCCGGATCGGTGCGGCCAGCAGCCGGGGCATGGTGCCCTGTTGCCGTTCCTCCAGGAGCCCGGTGACGCCGAACTGGGTCACGAAGAACACGAAGAAGGCGGCCATCCCCGCCGCCAGGTAGCTCGTGCTGTCCAGCCGGTCGCCGCTCGCGGTGGCTTGCTGGACGATCCGGACGACGTCCGGGGTCGCGGCGGCCTGCTCGGCCGCAGCCGCGACGTCCGCCGGGCCGGGCGCCGATCCGGCCACCTCGGCGGCGGTCACGACCGCGAGTCCGACGTGCCCGACCTGGGTCGCGTAGGCCTCGGCCACCCCTCGGGCGATCTCGCCCGGCAGGACCCGGCCCGCCGTCACCAGGACCGCGATCTCCGTGGCGCGGCCCGCGCCGACCTCGTCGCTGAAGCCCGCCGGGATCAGCCAGGCGACGTCGATGTCCCCGGCGGCGACCTCGCGTCGCGCCTCGGCCTCGTCATCGACCTCGACGAGGGTCACGATCTCGTCCGCGGCCAGCGCCGGGAGCACACCGTCGACGAACCCGACCGCCACCTCGCCGCCGTCGGCGTCGACGACCGCGGCGGTGATCCCCCGCGGCTGGTCGTCGGGGAGGATCGCGGCGAACAGGGCCGTCAGGCCGAGCGGCACCACCACCGCCAACAGCAGCACACTGCGGTCACGCAGCCGCAGACGCAGGTCCTTGCCGAGGATGATCAGGGCCGCGCGGATCATCTCAGTGCCTCAGCGCTTTGCCGGTGAGGTGCAGGAAGACGTCCTCGAGATCGGGCTCGCGGACCTCGACCCCGGTGACGGTCGCGCCCTGCTCGGCGACGGCACCCAACAGGCTGGCGAGTCGCGAACCGGCACCGTGCATCAGACACACGACCGTCGACTCCTCCACATCCGCGGATCGCACCCCCTCGACACCGGCACAGGCCTCGGCGGCGGCGACGGCGTCCCCGAAGACCTCGAGCCGCACGAGGTCCTGCTCCCCGAGGGTGGCGACCAGTTCGCGCCGGGTCCCCTCCGCGATCAGCCGGCCCTGGTCGACGATGGCGATGCGACGGCACAGGCGCTCGGCCTCTTCCATGTAGTGGGTCGTGTAGAGCACCGCGAGCCCCTCACCCGAGAGCTGCTCGACGGATTCGAGGATGGCGTTGCGCGACTGCGGGTCGACCCCGACCGTCGGTTCGTCGAGGATCAACAGTCGCGGTCGGTGGAGCAGTCCGATGCCGATGTTGAGCCGCCGTTTCATCCCGCCGGAGAACTCGCCCGCGCGGTCCCCGGCGCGGTCGGTCAGCCCGATGACCTCCAGCACCTCGTCGGTGCGGGTCCGCAAGGGCTGCTTCGCCAGCCCGTACAGCCGCCCGAAGAAGGTCAGGTTCTCCCGAGCGGACAGATCGGGGTAGATCGCCAGGTCCTGCGGCACGAGCCCGACGGCACCCTTGGCGGCGGCCGCCGTCGGGGACATCCGCTCCCCCGCGACCGTGATCGATCCGGCATCGGGACGCAGCAGACCGGCGATCATCGAGATCGTGGTGGTCTTGCCCGCCCCGTTGGGGCCGAGCAGCCCGAAGGTCTCACCTGGGGCGATGTCGAAGCCGACCTCGACGACCGCCGGTTGGTCACCGTACGACTTCTGCAGGCCTTCACAGGACAGGACGGGGGCCGTACCGATCAGCAGCTTCGCCATCACGAGCCCCAGACCGGGGTGCTTCGGAGACCCCGTAGCGTCGATGACCGGATCCGCACCGGCCTCGAGACGTCACCCTAGACCAGCGCGCGGGCGGGGAGCGACGGGACGGGCCTCCCCGGTCAGACGTTGGCGGCCCGCATCGACGCGAGTTCCCGTTTGAGGTCCGAGAGCTCGTCGCGCAACCGGGCGGCGTACTCGAAGCGCAGCTCGGCCGCCGCCTCCTGCATCTCCTGATCCAACCGGGCGATCAACGCCTGCAGATCCTCCTGCGGCAGTTCGGATGCGTCGACGATGCCACCGGTGATCGACACCGGGGAATCGTCGGGGCGGTAGTCCTCACCGAGCTCCTCGGCGCGGACCGCCTGGATGATGTCTCCGACGCGCTTGCGGATGGTCTGCGGGTCGATGCCGTGTTCCAGGTTGTGGGCGAGCTGCTTCTCACGACGACGGTCGGTCTCGTTCAGCGCGAGGGTCATGGCCTTGGTGATGTTGTCGGCGTACATCAACACCTGGCCGTCGATGTTGCGTGCCGCGCGCCCGATGGTCTGGATCAGGGCCGTCCCCGAACGCAGGAAGCCCTCCTTGTCGGCATCGAGGATCGCGACCAGTGAGACCTCGGGCAGATCGAGGCCCTCGCGCAGCAGGTTGATGCCCACCAACACGTCGAACTCGCCCAGCCGCAACGAGCGCAGGATCTCCACCCGCTCGACGGTGTCGATGTCGGAGTGCAGGTAGCGGACCCGGACGCCGTTCTCGAGCAGGTAGTCGGTCAAATCCTCCGACATCTTCTTGGTGAGCGTGGTCACGAGCACCCGCTGGTCGCGCTCGGTGCGCTGGCGGATCTCCTCCATCAGGTCGTCGATCTGTCCAGCGGTCGGACGGACCACCACCTCCGGGTCGACGAGCCCGGTCGGGCGGATGATCTGTTCCGCGATGGTGTCGGACTCCCGACGCTCGTACGGCCCCGGGGTGGCGGAGATGAACAGGCGTTGCCCGACGCGTTCCAGGTACTCGTCGAAGGTCAGCGGACGGTTGTCCCGCGCCGAGGGCAGACGGAACCCGTGCTCGACCAGGTTGTCCTTGCGCGACCGGTCGCCCTCGTACATGCCGCCGATCTGCGGCACGGTCACGTGCGACTCGTCGAGGAAGACGACGAAGTCGTCCGGGAAGTAGTCGAGCAGGGTGTAGGGCGACTGGCCCGGCGCGCGGCCGTCGAAGTGGCGCGAGTAGTTCTCGATGCCGTTGCAGAACCCGACCTCGCGGATCATCTCGAGGTCGTAGTTGGTGCGCATCTTCAGCCGCTGCGCCTCGAGCAGCTTGCCCTCCCGTTCGAACTCGGCGAGACGCTCCTCGAGTTCCGATTCGATGGAGCCGACCGCCCGCTCGATGGCTTCCCGCGACGACACGTAGTGCGAGGCCGGGAAGATCGCCGCCTGCCCGATCGGTTTGCTGACCTCACCGGTGAGCGGATCGACCCGGGTGATCCGGTCGACCTCATCACCGAAGAACTCGACGCGGATGGCCTTCTCGTCGTCGGCCGGGAACACCTCCAGGGTGTCGCCGCGGACCCGGAAGGTCCCTCGGACCAGCGTGAGGTCGTTGCGCGAGTACTGCAGGTCGACCAGTTTGCGCATGGACGCGTCGAGCCCGGCCTCGTCCCCCGAGCGCAGCGAGAGCACGTGGTCCTCGTACTCGAACGGCGAGCCGAGCCCGTAGATGCACGACACCGAGGCGACCACCACGATGTCCCGGCGCGAGAGCAGCCCCATCGTCGCGCGGTGACGGAGCCGGTCGATCTCGTCGTTGACCGACGAGTCCTTCTCGATGTAGGTGTCGCTCGAGGCGATGTAGGCCTCGGGCTGGTAGTAGTCGTAGTAGGAGACGAAGTACTCGACCGCGTTGTCGGGCAGGAAGTCGCGGAACTCGTTGGCGAGCTGCGCGGCCAGCGTCTTGTTGGGCGCCATCACCAGCGCCGGTCGCTGCAGGTTCTCGAGCACCTTGGCGGCCGTGAAGGTCTTGCCGGTCCCGGTCGCGCCGAGCAGCGTGACGGCCTTCTCCCCCTGCGCGAAGGCGTCGGTGATCTCCGCGATGGCACGCGGCTGGTCGCCTTGGGGCGTGAAGTCGCTGACCACCCGGAAGGGGGTGTCGGACCGGAGGTTACGGTGGAGTTGCGCGCGATCGCTCATGGGTGTGAAGGTACCGGCGGGCTGTGACGACTCGACCCCGGCCCAGGCGTACGGACCGACGGGCACGGCGAGCCGCTCAGCCTTCCTGCGCCGCCACCAGGGGTTCGGAGAGCGTGACCGCCGGACGGTCCGGTGCCTCGTGGCGGCCACCGGCCGAACGCAGCATGGCGCGCGCCTCGGTCGGATCCGCCGGCGGGGAGGCCGCCCAGGCATCGATCCAGCGGGCGGCGCGGCGTGAGGCCCGGCCGTCCGCCAGGGAACGCAACGGACGTGTGGGCAGGTCCAGCAGGTCGGCGAGCAGCGCCGGCCAGGCGATCGGAGCGGGCCAGCCGTCGAGCACGACCGCGGCACCGAGTTCCTCCAGCGCCCCGGCCAACGCGCGTCCCTCCGCCTCCGGACCGGGCACCAGGGCCAACGGACGACCTGCCGCGGCCACGTCGGCGATCGCACTGCACGAGGCGCCGGCGATCACCACGTCGGCGGCGACCAGGTGCGGGAACACGTCCTCGCACCAACCATCGAACCGCACCCGGGAGGACGAGTTCCCCACGTTCGAGCACGGCCCCAGGACCGAGAAGGTCCAGGCCGCGGCGGTCGCAGCCGCCGATTCGATCGCTCCGGCATCGAGGTCGAGGCCGTCGCTGCCGGAGATGACGGTGACGTGACGGCCGTCTTCGGGCACCCCGATGCGACGCCGGGCGGCGCGTTGACCGAGGCGACGTCCCTCGAAGCGGGACACGAACCCCGCGTGGACGGTCCGCCGCCGGATCTCCGGTGGGGTGTCCGCAGGCTCCAGTGCCGCGGGGAACGGGGCCAACCACGCGGTCGCCAGTTCGTGGACGGCGCCCGCTGCCGCGCCGACACCCGCGAACGGGCGACGAACCGGCACGACCGGCACCCCGATCAGCCGCCCCAGCAGCGCCACGTCGAGCGGGCCGTCGACCACCAGCAGGGCGGGGTCCTCGTCCTCGACCCAGCGGGCCAGACGCGCAGCCAGGCGGGGCCCGAGGACCGCGTCACCGGAACCATCCACCAACGGCACCGCTCGTGTCGGGGGCGGTGGCACGGTGATGGAGCCGACCTCGTCGAGCAGCGGGTCCGGCGTCCCGGACCGGAACAACGTCACGCGCGAATCGAGGCGTGGAACGATGGCCCGGGCACGACCCAGAGGGCCGGGACGGTCGTGGATGTAGAGACCGACGAGCGGTTTGATCGCGTTCGACATGTGCCCTCCGGGACGGGACACGGTCGAGGACCACGGACACACCAGCCGCGGGGGTGTCCCGTCGGCTGGTTGTCTCAACCTGCGAGAGACGCTAGACGAACGATGAGCCCTCGTCCACCCGTCCGAACGGTCACGATGGGCCGAGCGCCGCCGGTCACTCCCTCGCGCGACGGAGAATCTGCTCGGCGATGTCCACGACCTTGATGTTGCGCTGCTGGGATGCCGAGCGCATCAGCCCGAAGGCTTCGTCCTCACTGCACCGCTGGGTCACCATCAGCACCCCCTTCGCTCGTTCGATCACGGAGCGATTGGCGAGGGCGGTCTCCAGCTGGCCGGTGAGGCGGATCGCCTGGCGGTACGCACGGGCATTGGCGAGCGTGGCGGCGGCCGGCGCGGCGATGCGAGAGGCGAGCAGCACGTCGTCGTCGGTCAACAGCTCCGAGTCCGCGGCGAAGATGTTCAGTGCCCCGATCGCGACCTCACCCGAGAGCAACGGCACCGACAGCACGCTGCCGAAACCGAGCTCGAGTGCCCGTTCACGGAAGGTCGCCCAACGCTCGACCTCGGTGAGGCGCAGATGGTTCACCTCCCCCGAGCGCAGCGAGTCCACGCACGGTCCCTGGCCGAGTTCGTACTGGGCCTCGTCGGCGGCGAGCGCGTCGTCGCTCGTCCAGGCGGCCGTGACGTACTCCCCCTCGTCCCCGACGACGGTCACGCTCACCGCGGCGGAGGACGAGATGGCGCGCGACGTCAGTTCGAGCAGCTGTGTGAGCAACGCCCCCAGCGGCGCCTCGTCGAGCAGCAGTCGGGTGAGCTGCTCCAGGGTGGCGACGTAGGCGGCCGAGGTGTCCGGGCCGGGGCTTCCGGGGTGCCCGTCGGCAGGGTGCTTGACGTCGCTCACGTGACACCTCCGGTCCGAGTGGTCCGACGAACGCGCGAGGTCATCCGTACTCCGGGGTGCGCCCCGGCTCCACGGCCGCGCGGCCACGACCGGCGGCCGCCACCAACTCGGCGTGGACCGCGTCGACCTGACCGACGAGTTCCTCGAGGCTTCCCTCGTTGTGCAGGATGTGGGTCGCCTCCTGCCGCCGTTGCCCGTCGTCGGCCTGCACCCGGATCCTGGCGCGCACGTCCTGCTCGTCGAGTCCTCGTGCCTCGACCAGTCGGCGGACCCGGAGTTCCTCGTCGGCGAGCACCACCAGCACGGCGTCGAACCGGCCGGTCTGCCCGGTCTCGATCAGCAGGGGATGGTCGACCACGACCACCTCGTCGGCGGCGGCATCGGCGGCGGCGCCGATCTGGGCGATCCGCTCGGCGATGCGTGCCGCGATGCGGGGATGGGTGATGCGATCGAGGTCGGCGCGCGCGTCGTCGTCGGCGAACGCGACGTGGGCCAGTGCCTGGCGATCCAGGGTGCCGTCCGCCTGCACGATCGCCGGGCCGAACCGGGCCGCGAGGTCACGTAGCGTCGGCTCTCCCGGCTGCACGACCTCGCGCGCCACGGCGTCGGCGTCGATCACTTCACATCCGAGCGCGGCCAGGCGCTGGGCGACGGTCGACTTCCCACTGCCGATCCCGCCCGTCAATCCGACCAGGTACACGTCATCTCCGATCCGACGTCCGCCGGACGTCCGGTGTCGAGGCTAGTCCCCTTCCGCGGATGGATCGCCCCACGCGGCTGGATGCGCCGAGCCGTACCCGGGCGGGCCCAGGACGACGCCCCGGCGCGAGAGCACCGGGGCGTCGACCTACGCGGGGCCGGACTCAGCCCTGTTCGTCGTTCTCCTCGGCAGCCGCCGGCTCGGCCGGGGCCTCGTCGGTCTCGACCGCTGAGGCTTCGTCCTCGGTCGGTGCTTGCTCGGCAGAAGCCGGCTCGTCCGTCGCCTGCTCGGCCTCGGCCGGGACCTGCGCCTCGGCGAGGGCCATCTCCTCCGGACTCAGGTCCGCCTCGTCGCGGCCGAAGCCGGCCTGCGCGAACGCGGCCGCCAACGAACCGGAGACCGGTGCGTCGTCGTCACCCGAGGAGTAGGCCGTCTCGACCACCGGAGCGGCGTCGTACGGCGCCTGCTCGGTGGGCTCGTCGCCGACCTGCGCCTGCTTCAGCGACAGGCTGATGCGACGACGGACGGTGTCGATGTCGATGACCTTGACCTCGATCTGGTCGCCGACGTTGACCACGGCCTCCGGCACCTCGACGTGGCGCTCGGCCAACTCCGAGATGTGGACCAGGCCCTCGATGCCGTCCGCGACCTTCACGAACGAACCGAACGGCACCAGCTTGGTGACCTCGCCATCGACGATCTCGCCCACCGCGTGCTCGCGGGCGAACTTCTGCCACGGGTCTTCCTGGGTGGCCTTGAGCGACAGCGACACGCGCTCGCGGTCGAGGTCGACGTCCAGCACCTCGACCTCGACCTCGTCGCCGACCTCGACGACCTCCGACGGGTGGTCGATGTGCTTCCAGGACAGTTCGGAGACGTGCACGAGCCCGTCGACACCGCCGAGGTCCACGAACGCGCCGAAGTTCACGATGCTCGAGACGACACCCGCGCGGACCTCGCCCTTCTGCAGGGAGGTGAGGAACTCGTTGCGGAACTCGCTCTGGGTCTCTTCCAGGAACTTGCGGCGCGACAGCACCACGTTGTTGCGGTTCTTGTCGAGCTCGATGATCTTGCACTCGAGCGTCTCGCCGACGTACGGCATGAGGTCGCGGACGCGGCGCATCTCGACCAGCGACGCCGGCAGGAACCCGCGCAGCCCGATGTCGAGGATGAGGCCACCCTTGACCACCTCGATGACGGTGCCCTCGACGGTTTTGTCGTCGGTGTAGATCTTCTCGATCGTGCCCCAGGCGCGCTCGTACTGGGCGCGCTTCTTGGACAGGACGAGGCGGCCCTCCTCGTCCTCCTTCTTCATGACCAGCGCTTCGACGACGTCGCCGACCGCCACGATGGTGTTGGGGTCCACGTCGAGCTTGATGGACAACTCGCGCGAGGGGATCACGCCCTCGGACTTCCAACCGATGTCGAGCAGGACCTCGTCGGGGTCGACCTTGACGACCACCCCTTCGATGATCTTGCCCTCTTCCATCGCGAGGACGGTGCCCTCGAGCGCGGCCTCGAACTCCGCGTCGGTGAGGTCGTTGTCGACGATCTGGTCGCCGGTTGAGGTCAGGGTGCCACCAGGGTCCTGCATGACGACGACCGGATCGGTCGCCTCCGGGTTGGCCTCGTACGCCGGGGCGTCGGGGGCGTTGGAGCTGGCGGTGTCGGGGGTATCGGGCATCGGGGTCGGGTCTCTTCGGTCAGCGGATGAGGGCACGGTCGGCCGGCTCGCCCCACCTCGACATCGTCGCGAACTCCGAAAGCGAGGCCGTCGCGAGGTCTCGGTGAAGGCGTCGTGGGCACACGCGTACGCGCGAGCCCACCGGGCACCGGAGCGGCAAGGGTGTCAGCAGCCACCGGCGGTGTCAACGTAGGCTCCGCCGCGAACCAGGAGCGACCATGGGATCGGCGCCACCGCCAGAAGGTCTACGCGACCACGAGGACGGTCGCAGAAGGTGCTGGTGGTGCGGTGACGACCCGCTGTACATCGACTACCACGACCTCGAATGGGGCGTTCCCGTGCACGACGAGGTCCGGCTGTTCGAGAAACTGTGTCTCGAAGGGTTCCAGGCCGGACTGTCGTGGTTGACGATCCTGCGCAAGCGCGAAGCCTTCCGCGCCGGGTTCGCCGGGTTCGATCCCGAGCGCGTCGCCGCCTTCGACCGACGTGACGTCGACCGGTTGCTCGGTGACGCGGGCATCGTGCGCCACCGCGGCAAGATCGAGGCCACCATCGACAACGCCGTCGCCTACCACCGGCTGGTCGCCGAGGTGGGCTCGCTGGACGCGTTCGTGTGGTCCTTCGCGCCCGCCGAGCATCCGGCACCGCACACCCTCGCCGACATCCCCACGACCACGCCCGAGTCGACCGCCATGGCGACGGAACTCAAACGCCACGGGTTCCGCTTCGTCGGACCCACGACCGCCTACGCCTTCATGCAGTCGATGGGGATCGTGGACGACCACGTGGTCGGCTGCGCCTCCCGCGCTCACCCCTGAGCGACCACGTGGTCGGCTGCGCCTCCCGCGCTCACCCCTGAGCGACCACGTGGTCGGCTGC
>PWLR01000026.1 GCA_003558435.1 Nitriliruptoraceae bacterium
GTTTCCGGGGGTTTCCGGGCGGCCGAGGCCCCGCCGCACACCCCGAGCCCGTCACCGCAGCCGGCAGCCCCCGTTTCCGGGGGTTTCCGGGCGCGAGGGTCAGCCCTTGGCGGGCCTCGGGGCCAGGCGCAGCCCGATGTCCTTGAGCGCGATCTCGTCGTAGGGGGCGGGCGCGTCGGTCATCAGGTCCGAGCCGGTCTGGGTCTTGGGGAAGGCGATGACCTCGCGGATCGAGTCCTCGCCGCACAGCAGCATCACCAGCCGGTCGAGCCCCGGCGCGATCCCGCAGTGGGGCGGCACGCCGTAGTTGAACCCGCGCAGCAGGAACCCGAACTTCTCCTCGGCGGCCTCGTCGGAGATGCCGAGGAAGCGGAACACGCGGCGCTGCAGCTCGGCGTCGTGGATACGTACCGACCCCGAGGCGAGCTCCGTGCCGTTGAGCACGATGTCGTAGGCGCGGGTGGTGGCCTCACCCGGGCGCTGCTCGAAGTCGTCGAGGAACTCCGGGGCCGGGGCGGTGAACGGGTGGTGGTTGGGCACCCAGCCCTCGGCGGTCGCGGCCGTCGGGTCGTCGGAGTCGGCGGCCGGGTCGAACATCGGCGGCTCGACCACCCAGACGAACTCCCAGCGCGAGTCCGGGATCATGTCGTTGGCCTCAGCGAGCGCGTTCCGCAGCGCGCCCATCAGCTGACGGGCGAAGCGCAGCGGCCCGGCGCCGAAGAACACCGCGTCGCCGACGGTCGCGCCGGTGGTGGCCAGCACCCCGGCCACCTCGGCGTCCGACATGAACTTGGTGAGCGGGCTGCGCAGCGTCGGGGTGTCGCCCTCGGCGGGGGCTTCCACCACGCCCCAGGCCAGGCCCTTGGCGCCGCGACGCTTGGCCCACTCGGTCCACTCGTCGAACTCGCGACGGGTGAGCTTGCCCCCGCCCGGCAGCGCCAGCGCGATGACCGCGCCGCCGGCGCCGAGCACGCCCTTGAACACGCCCACCTCGGTGTCGGCGAACACCTCGCCGAGGTCGGCGAGCTCCATGGCGAAGCGCAGGTCGGGCTTGTCGGAGCCGAAGCGGCGCATCGAGTCCTCGAACCGGATGCGCGGGAACGGGGTCGGCAGGTCCTCGCCCAGCACCTCGCGCCAGATCTCGACGAACATCGCCTCCATCAGGGCGTAGATGTCCTCCTCGTCACCGAAGGACAGCTCGAGGTCGAGCTGGGTGAACTCCGGCTGCCGGTCGGCGCGCAGGTTCTCGTCCCGGAAACAGCGGGCGATCTGGTAGTAGCGCTCGATGCCGGCGACCATCAGCAGCTGCTTGAACAGCTGCGGGGACTGCGGCAGGGCGTAGCTCTCGCCCGGCTGCAGCCGTGAGGGGACCAGGAAGTCGCGTGCGCCCTCGGGGGTCGGGCGGGTCAGCTGGGGCGTCTCGACGTCGATGAACCCGTTGGACTCCATCACCCGCCGGATGATCGACACCGTCTGGGACCGCACGGCGAGGTTGCGCGCGAGCCGCGGCCGGCGCAGGTCGACGTAACGGTGCCGGAGGCGGAGCTCCTCCGAGACCTCGATGCCGTCTTCGATCGGGAACGGCGGGGTGTCGGCCGCCGAGAGGACCTCGATGGAGCTGGCCGAGACCTCGACGTCGCCGGTGGGCAGCTTGGCGTTGCGCATGCCCTCCGGGCGCGCACGCACGGTGCCGGTGACGAGCACGACCCACTCGGAACGGACCCGGTGGGCGGCCTCCAGCGCGTCGGAAGCGTCCGGGTCGGCCACGACCTGCACGAGCCCGGAGCGGTCGCGCAGGTCGAGGAAGGCGCCCCCGCCGTGGTCGCGGCGGGTGTCGACCCATCCGGCGATGGTGACCGTCTCGCCGACGTGCTCGGCGCGGAGGGTGCCGGCGCCGTGGCTTCGCATGGCGCCGTAGGAGGTGATGCTCACGTCATGGCCTTGTTCGTGGGGAAGCAGGGGAGCGGACTCAGCGGCCGAGGATCGCATCGAGCGTGGCGGACAGGTCCGCCTCCGCGACCGTGGTCTGGTCGCCGGAGCTCAGGTCCTTGACCGTGACCGTAGCGGCGGCGCGCTCGTCCTCCCCGCGGATGAGGGCGACGCGGCAGCCGCGCCGGTCGGCGTACTTCAACTGCTTGCCGAGCTTGAGTCGGCCACCGCCGCTGTAGAGATCCACCGTGTAGCCCCGGGCGCGGAGCCGGCCGGCCAGCGCCATCGCGTCGGGCGCACCGTCGTCGTCCATCAGCGTGACCAGCACCTCGGGGCCCAGGCGCGCACCGGCAGCGGTCTCCGCCTGCTCGAGCAGCAGCAGGATGCGTTCGATGCCGAGCGATCCGCCGGTGGCGGGCACGTCCAGGCTCTGGAACATCCCGATCAGGCCGTCGTAGCGTCCCCCTGCGGCGATGGTGGCGTCCAGCCCGTCGTGCACGACCTCGAAGACCGGGCCGGTGTAGTACGACAGGCCGCGCGCCATCACCGGCGCGAACGCGACCTCGCCCCCGGGGACCTTCCCGACCAGCTCCAGCACCCGGTCGACCTCGGCCAGACCCTGGCGGCCCCGCTCCGAACGAGTGATCCGGTCGCTGACGGCGCCCGCGAGATCGTCGGAGCCGAGGTCGGCGGTCAGGGCCGCGATGGCCGCGGGCGCGATGCCGCGGTCGGTGAGCTCGGCGGCGACCCCGTCGACCCCGATCTTGTCGAGCTTGTCGAGCGCGGTCAGGGTGCTCGACTCGAGCGGTTCCGGGATGCCGTAGCCCTCGATCAGCCCGGCGAGGGCCCTGCGGGAGTTGAGCTGGACCCGGAACCCCGACAGTCCCAGCTGATCGAGGACGTCGGCGACGGCGGTGATGGTCGCGGCATCGGCCACCAGCGAGTCGGAACCGACCGTGTCGACGTCGCACTGGAAGAACTCGCGGAACCGGCCCTTGCCGGGACGGTCCGCCCGCCAGACGGGCGCGATGTGGTAACGCTTGAACGGGGTGGGCAGCTGGGAGCCGTACCGGGCCGCGACCCGGGCCAGTGGTACGGTCAGGTCGTAGCGGAGCGCCAGGTCGGCGTCACCGGTGGCCTCGTGTTCGCCGCGACGCAGGATCTTGAAGATCAGCTGGTCGCCCTCCTCGCCGTACTTGCCGGTGAGCACGTCCAGGCGTTCGAAGGCGGGGGTGTCGAGCGGCTCGAAGCCGTGGGCCTGGAAACTCGTGCGGATGGCCGCGAAGGCGCGTTCGCGTCGCGAGACCTCGGCGGGCAGGAAATCGCGCGTCCCCGACGGCGGGTTCGCATCGATGGTGGCCATGGGACCTCGCAGAGGGCGCACCCGGACGCACGCCGGGCCCGGGTCGGTGGATGGCGGACAAGCGGTCGGGACCGCCGTGGCGAAGGCTAGCCGGGGCGCCCCCGACCGGTTCACCCGCCCGTGGCGGCACCCGCGAGTTCGTCCAGGGCGTCACCGATGTCCGCCAACGGTTCCTCGAGGCCGGCGAGCAGGTGGCGGCTGCGCAGGTAGACCGGCTCGTTGTAGGCGACCCGGGTCTGGCCGCCGTCGTCGTAGACGAGCAGCTTCTGCGGCAGGTCGATCCCGACGGTGCGGTGCAGGCCCATCAGCTGGGTGCCGATCTCCGGGTTGCCGAACACCAGCAGGGTGCTGTCGGGCAGCTCCATACCCACCCCCTGCGCCGCTTCGGCATGGTCGATCTCGGCGACCAGTTCCACCCCTGCGCCCTCGATCGCGTCACGGGCGCGCTCGAGTGTCTCGTCGAACCCGGCGTCGCTGTCGCGCACCTCGATGCCCGGGGCCACGTTGCCCGGGTCGAGCCGCGCCGGCACCCCGGTCGCACCCGCGGCGTCCAACAGGTTGCGCTGCGCCTGGTCGAGCGCGACCAGGGGATCGGAGCCCGGGTCCACACCGTGACGTTGGGCGAGGAAGACGGGATCGTTGACCCCCAGCAGGGTCCGGCCGTCCTCGGCCTCCCAGATCAGCACCTTGGCCGGCAGGTCCAGGCCCATCAGCGGCTCCTGCTGCATCAGCGGCGTCCCGACCTCCGGATCACCGAAGACCAGCAGGCGCGTGTCGAGCAGTTCCAGGCCCGCCTCCGCGGCCTGCTGGGCGTGATCGACGTCGAAGGCGGGCTCGGCCGGGCCGCCCGCGATGGCGTCCTCGACGGCCGTGGCCGCCTCCTCGACGGAGGCGTCCGTGGCGCCGGCGAGCACCCCGAAGCCGCCACTGGCGACCGGCGGAGCCGGGTCCTCGGCGACGTCGGGCTCCTCCGAGTCCTCCAGGTCGTCGGGGAGCGGATCCGGTTCCTCGGTCGGCGCGGGCTCGTCGGTGGCGTCCGGATCGTCGTCGACCTCGCAGGCGCTCAGCGCGAGGACCGCCACGGCGGCCAGGGCGATGCGGCGTGCTGGCTGGAGCAAGACATCCTCGTCTGGACGGGGCGCGGCGCAGGTCGTGTGAGAACGCTACGCAGCGCCGCCCGGGTCACGGTTCGCGAGACCGTCCGACGGACCACGACCGGTCGCGGGTCTCAGCCGGCGCGCTGCGCGGCCTGCTGCAGGAACGGGTTGGTCGCGCGCTCGTGGCCCACGGTGGTGTCGGGGCCGTGGCCCGAGAGGATCAGGACATCGTCCTGGAGCGTGAGCACCGTGGCGGCCAGCGAACGCATCATGTCCTCGGTCGACCCGCGCGGGAAGTCGGTCCTGCCGATCGAGCCGGCGAACACCAGATCGCCGGAGAACAGCACGTGATCGGTCGCCGCCTCCCGCTCCCCCAGCGCGAAGGTCACCGGCACCCCGCCGAGGTCCGAACCGAGGTAGGTGACGTGACCGGGGGTGTGGCCGGGGTTGTGGGCGACCTCGAACTCGACACCGGCGTAGGAGACGCGTTGCGCGTGGGTGACCTCCAGCAGGTGTTCGGTCGGTGGGTCCCACCGCAGGCCGAACTGCTGCTCGAGCAGTTCGGCGGGCATCCCGAAGGCCGCGGCCGGGTCGTCCCACAACCACCGGTCGTCGGGGTGGAGCAGGACGGGGACCTGCAGGCTGCGCGCCAGCGCCGGGACCGCCCAGAGGTGATCGAGGTGGCCGTGGGTGAGCAGGATCGCCTCGCAGCGCACCCCGGCGGCATCCAGCAGTTCCGGGACCTGGGTCTCGCCGTGCTCGCCCGGGTCGATGACCACCGCGGTCCCGCGGTCGTGGTCCCCGATGACGAAACAGTTGGTCTGCCAGCGCCCGAGCGGGGCACCGAGCACGAAACGGTCGGACACGGACGACTCCTGTGATCGGGTGCTTGCGTGCCTACTTCGAGGCGCCCTGCGGGACCACGCGGTAGGCGTCGTAGACCCCGTCGACCCGGCGGATCGAGCGCAGGGCGTAGTCGAGGTGGGACGGGTCCCCGAGTTCGAAGGTGAACCGCAGTTGCGCCACCCGGTCCTTGCGCGTGCCGACCTGGGCGGAGGTGATGTTGATGTGCAGGTCCCCGAGCACGGCGGTGATGTCGCGCAGCAGGTGCTTGCGGTCGAGCGCCTCGATCTGGATCTGGACCAGGAACGAGGCCGTCGACTGGCCCGACCAGTCGACCGGCACGAACCGGCCCGGGTCCTTCTCCAGATCGCCGACGTTCGAGCAGTCGGCGCGGTGCACCGACACCCCGCGCCCGCGCGTGACGAACCCGATGATCTCGTCGCCGGGCACCGGGGTGCAGCAGCGGGCGAGCTTGACGAGCATGCCGCTGTCACCCTCGACCTCGACGTCGTCGCCGCCGGTGGGGCGGCCGATGCGGATCGGGGCGTCGGCGATCTCCTCGGTGATCGGGGATTCGGACGCCTCCTCCTCGATCTCGGTGAGTTCGTTGAGCACGTGCTGGGCGACGGTGGCGGCGGCGACGTGGCCCTCGCCGACGGCGCGGAACAGCGCCTCCGGACCCTTGTAGTTCAGGACGTGGGCGATGTCGGCCAGGTCGCCCGATGCCATGGCGCGGGCGTAGGCGATCCCCTTGCGCCGAAGTGCCCGGCTGATCGCGTCGCGACCGCGGCCGATGGCGTCCTCGCGGCGCTCGCGGTTGAAGTAGGCGCGGATCTTGGACTTGGCCCGCTGGGATGCCGCCAGCTGCAGCCAGTCACGTGACGGTCCGGCGTCCTCGGCCTTGGAGGTCAGCACCTCGACGCTGTCGCCGTTGGAGAGCTTGTGGTCGA
>PWLR01000020.1 GCA_003558435.1 Nitriliruptoraceae bacterium
AGCGCGGCGTCGTCACCGGGCTCGATGGTCAGCACCGGCGCCTCGACCGGTTCGCCGCCGAGCGCGCTGATGCGATCCGACAGCGCGGCGGCCTGTTGCCGGGCCCGTGGGACCAGCACGCGACGACCCACCAGCGGTCCCGCGTTCACGCTCCACGCTCCTGGACACGCGGGAGGATCCTCTCGCCGCCGGCCTCGAGCAGGGTCGCCGCCATGGCGCGCCCGAGCATCACGGCATCCTCCGCACCGGTCTCGTGGGAGGCGCGGTGCAGCGAGGTGCCGGACGGGTCGGAGACCATCCCGAGCAGCACGAGCCGCCGTTCGCCGTCGGCGGTGGTGCGCAACTCCGCGTGGGCGCCGATCGGCGCCGTGCACCCGCCCTGCAGCTGCATCAACAGTTCGCGTTCCGCCGCGACCTCGGTCCGGGTGGTCGGGTCGTCCAGGGCCCGGAGCGCCTTGCGGGTGGCGGCATCGTCCGACCGGCACTCCACGGCCAGCGCCCCCTGCGCCGGGGCGTGGAGCATCTCGCCGTGCTCGAGGGGCACCGCGGTCAGGCCCTCGACGTTCGGGCGCAGACGCAACAGCCCCGCCACCGCCAGCACGATGCCATCGAGCTCGCCCGAGGCGACCTTGCCGAGCCGCGTCACGATGTTGCCCCGCAGCGGTTGCACCAGCAGGTCACGACGATGGCGCTGCAGCTGGGCCTGACGTCGGGGCGAGGAGGTCCCGATGTTGATGGTCCGGCTGCGCGGGATCTCCGCGAGCCGCCAACCGGCTCGGGTGATGAACGCATCTCGCGGGTCGGCCCGCGCCGGCACGGCCCCGATCGACAGGCCCTCGGCGCGGTCCGTCGGCAGGTCCTTGTAGGAGTGCACCACCATGTGGCAGTCACCGGAGAGCACGGCCCGTCGGGTCTTGTCGACGAACAGGCCCTTGACGTCGAACGCCTCGATGGCACGGTCCGGGTGCTCGTCACCCGTGGTGGCCATCGGCACCAGCTCGGCCGGGCGGCCGGTCGACGCCGTCAGGGCGTCGGCGACCGACTGGGCCTGGACCTGGGCCAGGGCGGAGCGGCGCGTCGCGATCCGCCACGGCCCCGCGTCGGGAGCGTCGCCGATGCTCACGCGAGCTCGTCGTCGAGGTCGAGGTCGGCGTCGAGGTCGGCGGTCGCCTCACCCGGCACGGGATCGGTGACCAGGTGCTCGGGCAGGTCGAACAGCTCACGCAGCGCTTCGGCGTGATGCTCGGCACCACCTCCGTCGGCGAGCTGCTTGAGCCGGACGGTCGGGCCGTGCAGCAGCGTGTTGACGATGCCGCGGGTGAGCGCCTCGACGGCGTCACGCTGTCGGTCGTCCATCCCGCTCAGCTTGCCGGACAACCGCTCGAGTTCGGAGGTGCGTACCTCCTCGGCGAAGCTACGGACCGAGCGGATGGTCGGTTCGACCTGAGCCGTGCGCGTCCAGGTCAGGAAGCGTTGGGCCTCGTGCTCGACGATCGCACGGGCCTCGGCGATGACCTCGCCGGTGACGCCGCTCTCGGCGCTGCGACGCACGTCCTCGACGTCGACGATGACCACGCCGTCGAGTTCGTGACAGGCCGGGTCGACGTTGCGGGGCACGGCCAGGTCGAGCAGGACCAGCGGACCCTGGGTGTCCAACCGTCGAGCGAGTGCCCGGGTCACCAGATCGAGGTCCAGCACGGGGTCGGGGGCGCCGGTGGTGCAGACCACGACATCGGCCGCGGCCAGGGTGTCGAGCAGACCGAGGGGCGGGACCACGTGGCCACCGACGCGCTCCGCCAGGCGACGCGCCTTGTCGTGGCTGCGGTTCCAGACCTCCACGCGCGAGACCCCCAGTGACGCGACCCGTTCGGCGGTGAGCGCACCGATCTTCCCGGCACCGACGATGCTGACGTGTCGGTCGACGAGGGTGCCCCCGAGGCGGCAGGCGACCGTCTCCAGCCCGACGTCGACCATCGACGACGCTCCGGTCGAGATCGCGGTGTCGGTGCGCACCCGGCGCCCGACACTCACGGCCTGGCGGAACAGCCGCTGCAGCATCCGGCGCGCGGTGCCCTCCTCGCGCGCGGTCTCCATGGCCTGCTTGACCTGCACGGCGATCTGGCGCTCACCGACGATCATCGAGTCGAGTCCACCGATGACCGCGAACAGATGGGCCGCGGCCCGGTCGTCGTGGTAGCTGTACTGCAGCTCGTCGAGGTCCTGGGGGTGGATGTCACCGCGCTCGGCGAGCCAGCCGCGCAGCTCTTGGAGCCCCGGGTGGAAGCGGGTCACGTGCGCGTAGATCTCCACCCGGTTGCAGGTGGAGAGCACCACGGCCTCGACCACGTGTTCCATGCCGGTCAACGACCGCAGCGCCTTGGGCATCTCGTCGGCCGGAACCGCCAACCGCTCCAGCAGCGCGAGGTCCGCACTGTGGTGGTTGCAACCGACGACGAGCAAGGACATCCGTGGCAGCTTTCGGGTCGCTCCGGGGCGGCGTGACGATGGGCCGACCGGCGGTGACCGCAGGTGGAGAGTCGGTGAACGGTACGTCTCGGACCACGAGACGCCTGGCTCCTGGCATGAGCGTACCCATCCTCAGCAGGGCACCCAAGGTCAGCTCGGTCGGCAGGACCGATGCGCGACACCCGGCGGGTGCCTCTAGCTCGCCGCAGCGGGGAGATCGGTGGCGAGTTGCTCGTAGAAGGACAGGATCTGCAGTTCGGTCGACAGGTCCACGGTCCGCACGGTGACGCTCCCGGGGACCTCGAGGCGGGTCGGGGCGAAGTTGAGGATGGCCGTCACCCCGGCGTCCACCACGGCGTCCGCGACGCTCTGGGCGTGCTCGGAGGGCGTGGCGATGACCGCGATCGTGATCCCGCGTTCCCGGACCAGTTGTCCCAGACGGCTCACCGGCTCGATCAGGTGCGTACCGACGGTGGTGCCCACCTTGGCCGGGTCCGCATCGACGAGCGCTTCGACCCGGAAGCCCCGGCGGGTGAAGCCGTCGTAGCTGGCCAGCGCTCGGCCGAGGTTGCCGATCCCGGTGATGACCACCGGCCGGTCCCCGGTGAGGCCGAGGACCTGGGAGATCTCCGAGGTCAGTTCCGCCACGCGGTAGCCGACCCCGCGGGTCCCGTAGGTACCGAGGAACGACAGGTCCTTGCGCACCTTCGCGGAGTTGAGCCCCGCGGCGCGGGCCAGGTCGTCACTCGAGAGGGTCTCCGTGCCGACGTCGGCGGCCTCGACGAGCACGTGGAGGTACAGCGGCAGGCGGGCGACCGTGGCCTCCGGGACAGGCTTGTCGCGCATGGGCTGCTCCTTCCGTGCCGGCGTGCGATGCGGCGGGCGTTCGATCCGGCCCGATGACCTTAGGTGGCGGGGGGTGGTGGGCCCAAAGGCCGCGAGCGCCGGGCCCGGCGCGCCGCCCGCACCGCGCGGCGAACGGTCCCCGGGGCGAGCTGCAACTCGGCCACCTCGACGTCGTCGACCACGACCACCGGTACGCGCACCCCGAAGGCGACGATCAACGCCTCGGCGGTGTCGACATCGACGTGGCGGACATCCGCGCGGCCGGCCTCGCGGGCGACGAGTTCCTCGGCCCGGCGACACAGTCCGCACCCGGCCCGGGTGTAGACCACGACCTCCGGGCGGCGTGGGTCGTGGTCGGCAGGCACGAAAACGGGCTCCCATCGAGGACGCGCGGAGCCAGGGTAGGTCGCCACGGGGACCGACCCGTTCATCCGTGCCATGCACCGGAGCTGGCCGACGGTCTGCTCACGCCCCCGGATCGTCGTCGCGTAGCTCCCGCCGGCGCACCTTGCCGGTGGCGGTGTAGGGCAACGTCTCGGCCACCTCGATACGTGTCGGGCACTTGTAACGCGCCAGGTTCTCCCGACAGCGGGCCTGCAACCGGGCCTGGTCGAGCTCCTGGCCCGGGCGAGGCACCACGAAGGCCACCACGGTCTCCCCGGTCAGGGGGTGCGGTGCGCCCACCACGGCGGCCTGCCCGACCGCGGGATCGTCCTGCAGCACCCGTTCGACCTCACGGGGGTAGACGTTGAACCCGTTGACGATGATCAGGTCGCGCTTGCGGTCGACGAGGTAGAGGTAACCGTCCCCGTCCTCGGTGGCGACGTCGCCGGTGCGCAACCACCCGTCGGGGTGCAGGGCCGTGGCCGTGGCGTCCGGATCGTTCCAGTAGCCCTGGAAGACGTTCGGACCGCGGACCCAGACCTCGCCGGGGTCGCCGCGGACCACGTCCTCGCCTTCCTTGCCGACCAGCCGCAGCTCGATCCCCGGCAGCGGCAGTCCCACGGACCCCGGACGCGCCTGCGGACCCATCGAGTTGCTGGTCACGCTCGGACTGGCCTCGGTCAACCCGTAGCCCTCCTCGATGGTGATCCCGGTCGCCTCCCGGAACCGTTCCAGCACCGGCGCCGGCAGCGGCGCCGCCCCGGAGACGGCCAACCGGACCTTCGCGAGATCCGCCGCGGCCAGCTCCGGATCCTCGAGCCACGCCACGTACATCGGCGGCGCCCCGAGGATCACCGTGACCCCGTGATCGACCACCGTCCGCAGGGTCGCTTCGGGATCGAAGCGCTCGACGAGCACCATCGTGGCACCGGCGGTGACGCAGGCGCCCATCCCGACGTTGAGCGAGTAGATGTGGGCGAGCGGGAGCACCAACAGCACGACGTCGTCGGGCCCCACCTCGAACCGACCGGCCAGCGACTGGTCCTGGTTGGCGGCGAGGTTGCCGCGCGTGAGCATCGCCCCCCGCGGCCGGCCCGTGGTGCCGGAGGTGTAGACGAGCGCGGCGAGGTCGTCGGGACCACGCGCGATCCGCGGGGGCTCGCCCGCGGCGTCCACCAGCTCGTCCCAGCGGCGGACCCCGTCCGGGACCGGCGCATCCCCGCGGTCGGCGGCGATCAGGTGCACGAGGTCGGGGAGTTCGCCACGCAGCCCGGCGAGGGGGTCCAGTCGCTCCGGACCCACGATCGCGACGGTCGAACCACTGTCGGCCAGCGCGTGCCGGAGCTCGTCGGGCGCGAGGCCCGGCAGCAGCGGCACCACGGTCGCGCCGGCGCGCAGCACCCCGGCGACGGCCTCGATGAAGGTGGGGGTCGTGCCGAGCACCAGCGCGACCCGGTCACCGGGCTCCACCCCGAGCGTGACGAGCGCCGCGCAGGCCGCCTCGGCGCGCTCGTGGAGCTCGCGATAGGTCCTCGTACCGCCGGCCCAGATGACCGCGGTGCGGTCCGGAGCGTCGGCGGCGGTGCGACGCAGCCGGGCGGCCACGTCGACGGGTGGTGGTGAACTGGCGTCAGCGGCCACAGCGTGCGTCCCTCGTCGTCGTTGGGGATCGTAGTCGGCCGGCCCACCCGGCTCCGTGGCTCGCGGTGCTCCCGACCGGTGGTCGCCAGATCGCCGGCTGGTTCCGCCCGGCGAGCACCCGATCGCCGACGACTGGAAGCGTTCGCTCAAGCACGTTCCGGTATCTGTCGTAGATGGGGGAGCAACGACGGCGCTCCCCGACCAAGGCACACCGCTCGAAAGGGCGGCTCGCGAAGCCACGGGCCTTCCACCGCAACCGCGGTCACGGCAGCCGGGCCACCGCAGGGACCTCCCTCCACCTCACGTGGGGCTCCGTCCGGAGACGAACGGACGCCCCTCATGACCACGGGAACGCTGGACCGGCATCGCCGACCTTCCCTGGTCGCGACGGTGGTGCTCGCCCTGTTGATCGGCCTGCTGCCCCAGACCACCGACACGGCTCACGCCGACTCCGGGATGGAGTCGGCGTTCGTCGCCGCGGTCAACCGCGAGCGCGCCGCGATCGGCCTCGGCGGCCTGTCGGTGGCCGGCGAGCTGACCTCGGTCGCCCGGTCCCACAGCCAGGTGATGGCCAACGGCAGCAACCTGCACCACAACCCCAACCTCGGTGGGGCGGTGTCGGGTTGGAAGAAGGTCGGCGAGAACGTCGGACGGGGACCGTCGATCGACGCGATCCACGCCGCGCTGATGGCCTCGCCCGGGCACAAGCGCAACATCCTCGACCCCGACTGGACCCAGCTCGGCATCGGTGTGGTGGTCGACGGCGGCGGCCAGATCTGGGTCACGCAGGTCTTCCGGACCCCGGCCGGCGCGGCACCCGCGC
>PWLR01000189.1 GCA_003558435.1 Nitriliruptoraceae bacterium
CCGCCACTACCGGGCGAAGGCCCGGACAGCGTGACCTTGGTCGAGGAAGGCCGGCGAAACAGCGACGTCGCGTGAGCAAGCAGCGCCTCGTGGTCGACGCGTCGGCCGTGGTCGAGGTGCTGCGCCGATCGGACCGTGGCGATGCGGTGGCAGCCAGGATGCGTGGGGCCACGCTCGCTGCACCCGCCCACCTCGATGCCGAGGTGCTGTTCGCACTGGGACGACTGGTCCGGGCCGGCGAAGCAGAAGCTGCCAGCGTCACTCGGGCGCTTCACCGCCTGGTTCGGTTTCCTGTCGAGCGTTTTCCGGTCGCGCCGTTGGTCCAGCGGGCGTGGGAGTTGAGGGAGAACATCGCTTTGCGTGATGGGCTCTACATCGCGTGCGCCGAGACGCTCGGCGCAACGCTGCTGACCCTCGACGGGCGCCTGGCCCGATCTGCCCCGGTGCCCGTGGAACTCTCATGACGCGTGCGGCGCAGACCGGGGACCTGCCATCATGGCTGGTTCCGAAGTCGGTGTCGGTCGTGACGAGCACGCGTCCCTCGCGTAGCGCAGCAGCCATGGCCTCATCGTCGGTACTGCCGGCGATGCCCGAGGGGGCGGCCGTGGCGGGTGTCGTGGCCCTCCTAGGCCAGGCGATGTGCCATGGCGTCTTGGAGGGCCTCCTCGATCAGGAGCCTCACGCCGTGATCGAGCGCCACCACGCGCTGGTCGATGTTGGCGGCGGCGGAGCGCGGTGCCTCCGAACGTCTTGCTCGTGGAGCTGTGGGTGCTGCTCGGGGATCGTGTCGGTCGGGGTGCCTGCCGCGACCATGCGCACGAGCATGGCCACCGGCGTGCGCGTCCCGGCGATGCCGGGAAGATCGCCCATGATCTGGTGGCCGATCTTCAGTCGGGCGAAGGCCATGGCCCCATCATGCGCGTCAACCCGCCAGCAGAGAGGGAGCGTGGGGAGCTCGTTGTGGCGTCGACCATCGCCACGATGATGTCGATCGCCGAGGCGCTGGGCTGCCGCATCCAGATCTGTAAGCAGGCCTCCGTGGAGCGGATGCTCGCCTGTCGCTGACCCTTGATCCGTGACTGGCCCCGTCGGAACTTCGCGCATAACTGTGCGCGATCCGCTGCTGATGCGTGCGGAGTGAATGCGGGAGTTCGATCACGGGGGCGTCGATCACGAGATTTCCACCGCGGTGTTGACACCTCGGGTCTGGGAGGCCGACGCAACTCGGAAGGTGGGCCGCCGAAGTGCGTCGCGCAGATCGGAATACTCGCAGCTGTCCGTCCGGGTCAGCGTCGGTGGTAGATCAGCCGAGAGCACGGTGACTGGCCCGCAGCTGCGCCGCGGTCGTGCCGGCGGTATCTGCCACCTCGAGGACGATCTCGCCCGTGGCTACGTCGAGGTAGCCAAGACGGAGACCATCGGCGGCGTTCGCGTAGAGACGGTCCTTGCCGTAGCGCTTCCACCGTCGCACGGTGACGGATCCGGCGCTGCTGTGGCCGAGGGCCCTCGCCGGTGGAGCCGACGCCGGCGGTGCCGTGGGAGGCTTCGTCCGCTTCGGGTCGATGCGCGAACTCCGACCCCGCTCCTCAAGCCGGGGTGGCGGCGGTGGCGGGAGGGCGGTCGGGAACGGTTGTCGCTTGGTGGAGGTCTCGGGTAACCACGTCGCCGGTGTGCGGGCGAGACGTTCGAGTTCGAGCACCGCACCGGGGGAGAGCGCACCGCCCGGCAACGTGTCGAGCCATCGTGGCAGGCTTCGGGCCGGCACGAGGGTGAGGTTGGCGAGTGGCTTCTTCACATAGATCTCGCAGCCCATGACCACGAGACAGCTCCACGCCTGGACTTCGCGCCCGGCTGCGGCGGACAGCCGCTTTTCGACGGTACGTGCTTCGCGCAGCGCAGCGGGGACGAAGGCGGTCTTGTGGCCGTTCTGCAGGATCGCGTGCTCGTAGACCGTGAGCTTGCCGGTGAGGTTCTTGGTGTTGAGCACGAAGACGCCGGGTGGGCCGATCACCAGGTGGTCGAGGTTCGCGCCCTTGCGACCGACGGTCAGGTCGTGCACGACCGCCCACTGTTGGCCGAGGGACGCCAGGTAGGCAGCGACCCGTTCCTCGCCTTGGGCGCCTCGGCGCCAGTTGCGGTCCTCGGTCTTCACATCGAGGAGTCGCTCGAGGATCCGCCGCGCGGTGCCCTTGTCACCGGCGAGTTCCTGTTCCTTGGCTCGGGCTCCGGCGCCTGCGTCGTTGTTGCTGTAGCGCTGGTCGATGTGGATGTGCCACTCGTCGTTCATGTCACCCCGTGGTTGGCTGCCTATGTCCGTGGCTCGGCACGCGAGGGGTGACGCTTGAGGATGGACGATGAGCCCGCGGCGATCACGCTTGGTCAGGACCATCAAGCGGCACGAGACCCGACGGCGAGGATGCGCGAGGTCTGGGACCTGGACCTTCCCGACCGTGGGTGCATGGAGCGTCTCCTGGAAGCGGTGGGCAGCCGCCCGAAGGAGCTGCTGCCCGAACCCTCGACGCGGACCTGCCTCTCGTGTCGGTAAGGCGATGGGGAGGGCTGCCGGCGGGTGGCGACTTGCCGCTCGCGGAGCTGGCGGCGGCTACCTACCCCAAGCTCGTCGTCTCGGGAGGTCACGACCCGGGCTTCGAAGCCATCTGCGACGATCGCGCCGAGAAGGTCGACGCGTCGCGCGCCGTCATCGAAGGTGCGGTCACGGGATCCAGTTCGCCGGGCAGCCCATCAACGATGCCTTGCTGTCGCCGTGGCGCGGCGCACCAGCGGGGTAGAGGCGGCCGGCGGACCGAACGCGGAACTCGCGGTGGGAAGGACCGCACCGCCTCGGCGGCACGATCGGGGAGCCGCGACGCCGCGCCGAATCGTGAGTGCGGGCGGTCGAGGAGGGCCGCCTCCTTGCTTGTCACCGTTGGGCTTCCGCGATGCGCATCGGTACGTGGAATCTGGCCCGGGATGTTCGGTATCGGTGTAGTCGAACAGGGCTAGCTCGCCGGTGCGGCGCACACGCGGTTCGCGACGCCACAACCGCCCGTCACGGATGAGGTAGGTCCCGGGCAGGCGCCGCGGATCCTTGGTCTGGGACCGGCGAAGCTCGGTCTGGATGACCACGGGCAGCTCACCGGGGAGGTCGTTCTCGACGAGGATGGTGTCGGACATCACCCTGCAATGTCTATTCGTGCACTGTCCACTGTCTTTGGTTCGTTCAACGCGCAGACCGAAGCGAAAAGTAGCGGTGCCAACATGCCTCGTTAGCATTCCGCGCGCCGTTGCCGGGCAGCGTTGCTCGCACGTGCTTCTGTCGTCTTCCTCTGGAGTGTCTGTCTTGTCGTTCTCCCTGTCCAAAATCTGTGGCGTCGCCGCAGGCGCGCTGTTCATGCTCGGTGTCGGGGCCATACCGGCCACGGCCCAGCCCGACACGGCCGCTGAAGCCGCCGAAACCCAGGTCGGTGGTACCTACGCCTGGGGCGGTAACGGCCCGCACGCGTTCGACTGTTCCGGGCTGATCGCTTGGGCGTATGCCCAAGCGGGCGTCGACACCTTGCCACGTAGCTCCGCAGCGATGTACCAGCACACGACATCGATCAGCCGGAGCCAGCTCCAAACCGGCGATCTGGTGTTCTACAGCTACGGCTCAGGTGTGAGCCACGTCGCGATGTATGTCGGTGACGGCGAAATCGTTCACGCCCGCAACTCACGCATGGGCATCCGCAAAGACTCCCTCGGCGCGATGCACAACACCCCGGTCGGCTATGGCCGTGTGCCTGGCGTGAGCCAGACCAGCGCTCCACGTTCGGTTTCCAACGCCTCCACCAGCAACCCGGGTTCGTCCACGACCACCCGCGCCCAGGCCGCCAAGATCGTGGCGGATGAACTGAACTTGGGTGATCGTCGCAACCCCTTCGGTGTCCGTACCGAAGCCGGCGCGGTGGGAGCGGTCCACCACGCAGGTATCGCCTTCCCCTACGCCGATGGGTTGTTCCGGCCCAACGTGCCCATCACCGACCGCCAGATCGACGTGTGGCTGGGTCGAGCCAACCTCTCCGCCAGCCAAGAGACTCGGATTCGCAACGACATCCGTGGGTAGCTCACGCGCGGGTGTCAGGCGCCACGTGAGTTGAAGGCCGCTGTCGGGGCCCGACACATCGTTGGGCCCCGACAGCGGATGGCGTTGCATCGCCGCGGCACATCCGCTGGCAGCGACCTGCGCCAGACCTACCTGGGCTCCCGCCGGCGCAACCGGCGCCCGGTGAGACTCGGTGGCTCTCACGGCTGCCGTGGCCAACGCTCGGCAGCGATGCTTCTATCACCGTCTGGGTGCGGGCATGAGGTCGGGTTCTGCCTCGGTAGGTGCTCCGATGAGGAGGGGGTGGACCTCGCGGGCGGTGTAGCGCCTGAGGCGTCGGAGGGTGTCGAGGTCGGCCTTGGTGCCTCCGATTCGTTTCTTGACGTAGGTCTTCGATCGAAGATCGACTTGTCCCCTGCTGCCAGATCGCCTGAGCGATAGAGAGTCGGGCTTGCCAGGAACTGTTTGCTGACGGTGCCGTCGTGCCCGTTTCGGATCCGGTGGAGTGCGACGTCGTCGAGACAGTGCTAACTGGGGCGTCGGGAGCGCGACCTGCTCACCGGGGAGGACCAGTGGATCCACGGATGCGCGTGGTGCACCCGGGCGCTTCGCTGGCTACGTCGCACCGCATGTGGACATGACCGGACCCACGGCGAGAGGATCGGCGCCACACGCCAGCAGCTGGAAGTGAGCCATGGAGACAGTCACCGTCGAACGACGGCACGAACATCGTCGTTCGACGGGAGGGCGCCGGCGACCCGGTGCTGCTGCTGGTCGGTGAGCTGACCGACGGGCCGCAGTTCCTCGATGGGCTCGCCGCCGATGCTCATGCGAAGCAGTCCCGCGGGGACGTGCTCCGGGCCCGCCATGGCGCTGCCGCGTTGTTCCGTCGCCTCGACACCGCCGAGGCTTGCGGGCTCAACGGGCTGCGACCGCCGGCCCTGGGAGCACAGAGTTCGTTGACCGATCGCGGGAGGTGAAGTAGGGCACGATGCGGTCGCCAGGTCGCGTGCGGTACGGTCGACCGCTGCCGGAGGGGCGAGGTGATCTCGGGTTCTGCCGGGCGGCGGACCGTGATGCGCTGTGGCACGACGACGACCACGCATCCTCGAGGTTCCACCAGCGGGTGCGCCCGTGTCGACGAGCAACCCCGGGAGCACTCCAGCTGTCCACGTGCGGTGACCCGGGCTCGCTCGGGAGTTCAGCATGCTCGGGCTCGGCCCCAAGGGCTGCATGGAGATCGCGTTCCGGTCGACGGCGGGCCAAAGACCCGACCCCCGGGTGTGCGCGACGGATCACGTCCGATCGCCCACCACGATGCTGGAGAGGTAGGCACGGACGAACACGCACACGGCCCCAAGCAACAGACCCTCGACAACATCGCCGCGTGGTGGCCGAGGTCCTCAATGTCGATGAGGAGGCCGACGAGATCGAAGCTCGGTGCACGGATGTGTGAACCAGACCACAGACGCGTGATCGACCCGCCTGCACCGTGGCCACTGTGCCTGCCCAATGGCACCGGACGAACATGCGGACCAGCGAGCGAAGGAGCCGACCATGACGAGCGAGGGCACTCCAGGGGGTTCCCCGACCGACGACGCCGCACTCGAGGAGGAACCACTCCAGGATCTCGAGCCTGCAACAGACGAAGCCGCCGACGTACGAGGTGGCTGGCGCTGGTCGATGCAGGAGGAGGAAGAGGAGGAGCTCCAGCTCTGATCCGCAGCCCAGATCACGCGGACCCGGCGGCGACGGTGGACAGCCGGTCGGACGTCGTGCAAGGTGACACGCCTGCGGCCGGAAGCGACGCCACCCTGCTCGCGCCGCCGACGTAGCCCGACGCTGCCCGCCTCGCGGGTTGGGGAACCAGAGGTCGAGCTCGAACTGCTCGTCGAGCCGTCGCTGACGATCGCAGGAGACTCCCCCAGCGGTCCCGGTTGCGGTCCTGTCTCGTGTTCCGGCCACTCGGCAGGCTGTTGGATTGCACCGCCGTGGAGGGACGGATGCGACGGAACTTCGAACCGACGATCCCACCC
>PWLR01000148.1 GCA_003558435.1 Nitriliruptoraceae bacterium
CTAGTGCGAACGTCTTCGGCCCGATCCTCGCGTGGTGGCGGTGTCTGTTGCCCGGCCGAACCGATGTCGGCGACCTACTGTGGGACAACGACGGGAGGAAACCGCGCGTGGCCCGGATCGATCTGGAGGCGCTCACCGTGACCCGCGGTGCCAACCGACTGCTCGATGCCATCGATCTGTCCGTCGCCGACGGCGAGCGCATGGTCGTGTTGGGCCCGTCGGGCTCGGGCAAGAGCACCCTGCTGCGCACCATCGTCGGCCTCGAGTCCCCCGACGAGCACGACGGTGGCCGGGTCCGCCTCGACGGCCGGGACGTGACGCATCTGCCCCCACGGGAACGTGATGCCTCGATGGTGGATCAACAGGCGAGCCTGCAGCCCCACTTCGATGTCCGACGCAACATCGGCTTCCCGCTGTCGCTGCGCCGGGTAGCGCCCGACGAGCGCGACGCACGGGTCGAGGCGGAGGCGCGGAGTTTCGCTCTGCTCGGGCTGTTGCGTCGCCGGCCGCAGACCCTGTCCACGGGCGAGCGTCACGAGGTCGCGCTCGCACGATCGCTGGTGCGGCGGGTGAGTGTGCTGCTGCTCGACGAGCCGTTCGCCAACCACGACGCTCCCCGCCGGTCCGAGCTGGTCCGGGAACTGATGACCGTGCAGGAGGGTTACGGGGTGACGCTGCTGTGCGCGACCAACGACCAGCGGGTGGCGATGAGCCTCGCCCACCGCTGCGCCGTGCTCGACGGTGGCCGTATCGTCCAGGTCGGACGACCCCAACAGCTGTTCGCCCGACCCGCCAGCGTCTTCGTCGCGGGCTTCCTCGGGACGCCGGCGATGAACCTGCTGCCCGCACGGGTCGAGCGCGCCTCCAGCGGCGTACGCATCGTGGCCGAAGCCCTGCGGGTCCGGAGCTTCGCCCCGGCCGTCGCCGACCTGGTCGGCCTGCCGTGCACGGTGGGGGTACGACCCACCGATCTGCGGCGCACCGACCCGGGGGCCGGCGGCGGGGTGATCATCGAGGAACCGGTGCGGGCGTGCGCCTTCCTCGGCGCGGCGATCGAGGTACGGCTGGGGGCACCCGGCGAGGAACTGGTCGCGAGCATCGATCGTCCGTGTCCGACGGTCGGCGAGCTGCTCCGACTCGCGGTGGACCCCGGCGACATCCACCTGTTCGGTCCGGATGGTGTCGCGGTGGCTCACGGGGTCTGAATGCCCCCGTGACGGAGCGTGGTGGGCCCTTTCGGCCCGAGCGGTGCACGCGGGAACATCCCCGTGCCCGATACCGTTGACAGGGGTCGGGGCCGCAACACACCTCGCCCCACCCTGCCCAGAACGGAGGCCCCGTGCCGCCCAAAGACGAAGTCCGCGGCTGGTCGCGTCTGATCGCCGGGGTCGCCGACCAGGTCATCGCCGGCGCTGTGCATGACATGCATCGCGCCATCAGCGATGGCACCTTCCGCTGGATGGGACCGGCGGGAGCGCCCGTCAAGCGTGCCTACGATTCGGTGACCGACGGCGTCTACGGATTGGTGCGGGCATCGATCCGCGGGGCCGGCGAGGTCGGAGCGCTGGCCGCCGACACCTTCGGCGGTGAGGGGGACCCCGAACGCGCCGAGCCTTCGCCCGCCGCGCTCAAGGCCCGGGCCATCGCCCACGGGGTGGTCAGCGACGAACTGATCGCACTCGCCCCGGAGCTCGACCTCGAGCTCACGGTGCGACGCGACGGTCGCGCGGTCGCGCTCGATGCTTCCGGCCTTCGCGAGGCCTATCCGGATGCTCGGGGCCGCGTCGCGGTGTTCGTGCACGGCCTGGTGGACACCGAGGCCGTCTGGGGCGCCCGAGCCGAGGACGGACCCGCCCTGCCCGACGTGGCCGACGACGCCGGCGTGACCCCGGTGCTGGTCCGCTACGGGACCGGGCGCGCGGTCGGTCGCAACGGCGCCGCCCTCGCCGAGACCCTCGACCGGTTGGTGGCCAACTGGCCCGTGCCCGTCACCGAGCTCACCCTGGTCGGTCACTCGATGGGCGGGCTGCTGGCCCGCTCGGCCTGCGCGGTCGCGACGGCGCGTCGCCACACCTGGACCGCGCCACTGGCCGACATCGTCTACCTCGGCACGCCCCATCTCGGCTCCTGGCTCGAGAAGGCCGCGAACGTCGGCAGCTGGGCGTTGCGCCGGCACTCGCGGAGCGCCCCGATCGGCGCCCTGCTCGACGAGCGCTCACGCGGCATCAAGGACCTGCGTTTCGGGACCATCACCGAAGACGCCTGGGGCGAGACCCCGATCGACGACCTGCTGACCGGCCTGGTGCCGGACGGGCCCTGGCTCGACGACGTCACCCACCACCTGATCGTGGGTCGCCTGGGCACGGGCGAGCGCCATCCGCTGCGCGCGGTGCTCGGCGACGCCCTGGTGCGATCCGGGTCCGCGTCGGGTGCGGGACGCCGGCGCCGGATCGGCGAGGGCGGCGAGGTCGTGATCCTGCCGGTCGGCGCCAGTCACACCCGGCTCGTTCGGGCCCCGGAGGTCTCCACGATGCTCTTCGGCCTGCTCGCAGCGCGCTGAACGCGCAGGGCACGCCCGGCTCGCTCGGATGACGCCCGCCGACGGCGTGCGCCTCACCCGAGCGACGCGACCCAGTTGGTCAGCAGCCGGGCACCGACGAGGCCGGACTTCTCGGGGTGGAACTGGGTGCCGACGACGCTGCCCTCCCGCACCAGGCACGGGAAGTCCACCCCGCCATAGCTGGTGCGACCCACCACGTGCGAGGCGTCGCTCGGCACGGCGTAGTAGGAGTGCACGAAGTACAGGCGCTCTCCCGCCACACCCTCCAACAGCGGGTCGTCATCCGATCCCTCGGACGCGTGCACGACGTCCCAACCCATGTGGGGTACGACCGACCCGACCGGGAAACGTTCCACGCGTCCCGGCAGCAGTCCGAGTCCGGGCTCGTCACCTTCCTCCGAGCCTTCGTACAGCAACTGCATCCCGACACAGATCCCGAAGACGGGACGCTGCTCGGCGATGAAGTCCGCGACGACCTCCTCGAGGCCCGAGCGGCGCAACTGGGCGAGGCAGGAGCTGAAGTGGCCGACCCCCGGGATCACGAGCACGTCGGCTCGCTTCGCGGTCGCCGCATCCGAGGTCACGACCGCGGCGGCTCCGGCGACGTCGAAGCCGCGCTTGGCCGAGCGGACGTTGCCGGCGTCGTAATCGAGTACCGCCGCGACGGGGCGGGCGGAGCCCGGGCTCACTGCAGGACGCCCTTGGTCGAGGGTGTGCCCGTACCGGTCACCGCGACCGCCCGGCGGAGCGCGACCGCCACCGACTTGAACACCGACTCGAAGATGTGGTGGGTGTTGTCGCCGGCGAGGTTCTGCACGTGCAGCGTGATCCGCGCGTTGGCGACCACGGCCTCGAAGAAGTGACGCACCAGGCTGGTCTCGAAGTTGGTGCCGATGAGCTTGATCGGGACGTCGCAGTCCCACACGAGGTACGGACGACCCGACAGGTCGATCGCCACGCGCGTCAGCGATTCGTCGATCGGGACGGTGGCGTCACCGAACCGTTCCACCCCGGTGCGGTCGCCCCACGCTTCGGCCAGAGCCTGGCCGAGCGCGATACCGGCATCCTCGACGGTGTGGTGAGCGTCGATCTCCGTGTCGCCCTGCGCCTTCACGGTCAGATCGAGCCGACCGTGACGCCCGAGCTGATCCAGCATGTGGTCGAAGAACGGCACGCCGGTGGCCACGTCCGTGGTCCCGGAACCGTCGAGGTCGACCACGACCTCCAAGCGGGTCTCCTTGGTCTCGCGGCTGACACGTCCTACACGGGTGTTCACGTCATGGTCCTGTCCGAGGGGGCGGGGGGAAGAACGAGGGGCGGGGGAGGAACGAGGCGTCACGTCGGCGCGTGGGGCGAGGCTACGCGCGAGCGGCGTCGAGCACGTCACGGAGGGCGGCGAGGAACGCGTCGTTCTCGGCAGCGGTCCCGATGGTGACGCGGACGCAGCCGCTGAGGCGCGGCTGCGAACTGAAGTCTCGCACGAGCACACCGTGAGCGAGCAACGGCTCGAACAGCGAGACCTCGGTCGAGCGGACCAGCAGGAAGTTCGCTGCGGAGTCGAACACCTCGACCTCGGGGATCTCACGCAGCGCCCGGGACACGCGCTCGCGTTCGGCCGCGACCCGTGCGCGGTGTTCGAGGAAGACGGTCTCCTGTTCGAGCGCGACCAGCCCGGCGACCTGCTTGACGGCATCCAGGTGGTAGGGCAGGCGGACCTTCTGCACGTCGTCGACGACCCAGGAGGCGGCCAGCAGGTAGCCGAGTCGTAGGCCCGCCAGGCGGAACGCCTTGGAGAACGTGCGCACGATCACCAGTCGGGGCAGTTCGTCCAGCAGACCGAGCACGCTGGCCTCGTCCGGCCCGAATTCGACGTAGGCCTCGTCGACGATGACCAGGGCACGGGAGCCGTCGTGCAGCGCGCGGATCGCGTCGTGACCGACCGGCGTGCCGACCGGGTTGTTGGGACTCGGGACGAGCACCAGGTCCGGGTCGTGTGCCGTCACGGCCGCGGCGGCGCTGGCCGCATCGAGCTGGAAGTCCTCGTCGAGGTCGAACTGGGCGCTGCGGGTCGAGGTGGTCCGGCACAGCTCCGGGTACATCGAGTACCCGGGGCGCACGTGGAGCGCCAGCCGACCCGGACCGCCGTAGGTCTGGAGCAGCTGGGCGAGCACCTCGTTGGAGCCGTTCGCCGCCCACACGCGGTCGGGTGTCAGCCCGACACGGACCGCCAACGCCTCGCGCAGCTGACGGTGGGGCCGGTCGGGGTAGCGGTTGAGCTCCAGCGACTGGATCCGGTCCCCCACCGCCTCGAGGAAACCCGCGGGCGGCGGCTCCGCGGTCTCGTTGGTGTTGAGACGCACGGGCACATCGAGCTGCGGGGCGCCGTAGGGCGAGACACCCAACAGCTCGTCGCGCACCGGCACCCGCATGGCGCGGTCGGCGGTCGTGCTCACGAGACCGCGCCGTCGGCGGCGCCCGAGGGTGGGGCCGGCGGTGCGTCGTCGAACCTGACCTCGACGGCTCGCCAGTGGGCGGGCAGGTCCTCCGCCCGGGCCAGCTGCTGGACGTCGGGCGCCAACCCGCGCAGCGCGTCGTCGTCGCATTCGAGGAAGTTCACCGCGACCAGGAACGACGAGGTGGTCAGACCTCCGGAGAACCTCGCCGTGCCGGCCGTCGGCAGGGTGTGGTTCGGCCCGGCCGCGTAGTCACCCAGGCTGACCGGGGTGGCCTCCCCGATGAAGGTCGTGCCGGAGTAGCGGATGCGTTCCGCGACCTTGCGGGCATCGGCGGTGTGGATCTCGAGGTGCTCGGGCGCGAACGCCTCGGTGACCTGTACGGCGTGGTCGATGTCGTCGACGATCACCACGGTGCCCTGCTGGCGGAGCGCGGTCTCGATGCGTTCGCGGTGGTGTGCGGCCGCGACCTCCTCCTCGAGGGCGGCCTCGACCGGGGCGATCAACGACGCGTCGGGGGTGATCAACAGCGAGGTGACGAGTTCGTCGTGTTCGGCCTGACCGACCAGGTCCGCGGCGACCACCCGCGGGTTGGCGGTCGCGTCGGCGACGATGGCCACCTCGGTGACCCCGGCGTAGCCCTCGGTCCCGATGCGCCCCTCGGCCACCAGCTGCTGCTTGGCCAACGCCACGTAGGTGTTGCCGGGACCGACGACCTTGTCGCACACGGGCACCGAGGCGGTGCCGTAGGCCATGGCCGCGACCG
Organism: Nitriliruptoraceae bacterium; assembly: GCA_003558435.1. GTDB lineage: Bacteria > Actinomycetota > Nitriliruptoria > Nitriliruptorales > Nitriliruptoraceae > PWLR01. Next base: position 5,780 of record PWLR01000148.1, read on the forward strand.
CCTGGGCGCCACCGACCCGCACGACCCGCTCGACGCCGAGCAGCTTGGCTGCGGCGAGGATCGTCGAGTTCGGCCAACCGGTGCGGTTGCCGCGTTCGTCCACCCCCGTCGGCGGCGTGCACAGCACGATTTCCTCGACGCCGGCGACCTGGGCGGGCACCACGGTCATGATCACCGTCGAGGGATAGGCGGCCTTGCCACCCGGCACGTACACGCCGGCGCGTTGGATCGGGTTGAACCACACCCCCATGCGGGCGCCCCCGCGCTCGTCCTCCCACGGTTGCGGCATCGCGCGTTCGTGGAACCACCGGACGTTGTCGGCTGCCCGCTCGATCGCGCGACGCAGTTCGGGGGTCAGTTCCTCGACCGCGCGCTGCATGACCTCGTCGGGGACCAGCACGTCGTCGATGTCGATCTGGTCGAACCGCTTGGTCAGTTCGCGCAGCGCGTCGTCCCCGCGGTCCCGGACCGCACGGATGCTGGCATCGACCCCGTCGCGCGCGACGGACAGATCGATGTCGGGTCGCGGCATGCGGTCGCGCGGGTCCGAACGGTCGCCGCGGAGGTCGAGGACGGTGAGACGTGCCATGCCGTGGCCTTCGAGGTCAGCTGCGAGGTGACGCGTGGCGGACACCGGAACGCGTCGAGGTCGGGAGGTCGGGGGCGAAGCGAACGCGCCACCGCGACCGCTGCGCCCCTCGATCACTCAGCGTACCGATGGACCCTGGTCCCGGTGCGTGCGCCCCGGCCTGTGGCCGGGGCGCATCAGGCGGCGACCCGCGGTGCGTACATGATCACCCCGACCCCGAGGAGGCAGAACCCAGCACCGAGCAGATCGAACCGGTCGGGTCGATAGCCATCGATCACCATGCCCCAGACCATGGCCCCGATGATGAACACCCCACCGTAGGCCGCCATGACGCGACCGAACTCCTGCACCGGCTGGAGCGCATGCAGCACCCCGTAGGCAACGAGCACCATCGCGCCGAGCCCCACGAACAGCACCGACGAACGTTCGCGAAGACCCTGCCAGACCAGCCACGCCCCACCGAGTTCCGCCAGGCCGGCGAGGCCCAACAGCGCCACCGAACGCCACACCATGTCCCACTCGCTTCCCGGTCGAGCCTCCCGGCACGGAGTCATTCGCTCCGAACGGCACCTACGGCCACGGACCGTACTCAGGCATCACCCGCGTCCGGTCTCCGGGCTCCCCGGGCACGCGCATCCGATCGGGCCGACAGACGTCCATCGCGTCGCCCCCGCCAGCGGACGCGACCCCCCGCATCCGGGGGTCTTGCACCGCCGCAGGACGGTGAGCGTCCTCATCCGGGCCCACAGCTACCCACAACCCCCGCCCTCGGGGGGCAACTGACGATCGAGGGTCGACCGTCAGCCGGTGTCGTGTGCTCACGGACGACGCAACACCGCGGTGGTGGCCCACTCGTCGTGAAGTCCCTGCAGGTCGGACCCCGAGTTGATGGTGACCATGATGACGATGACCGCCACGAGCCACAGCAGGCCACCGATCCAGGGGATCAGACCGAGCAACATCCAGGCGTTGCGTTTCATGGCGCGCTCCAGGCTCGGCACACCCCCATCCGGGCCCTGGACCTCGATCCCGACGATGCTCTTGCCGATCGTGGCACCCCGGTTCGATTCGAGACCCACGAAGTAGGCGAACCACAGCAGCGACTGCAACAACGAGGTGACCTGCCCACGGGTCCCGCCCACGTCGAGCACGGCGCCGGCGCCCCACCCCACCAGCGACATCACGATCGACAGCGGGATCGCGACGATGAGCACGTCCAGCAGGCGGGCACCGATGCGCGCGCCCAGGCCCGCTCCGACCGGGGCCGGGGCCGGGGCGCCCCCGCTCGGCGGCACGGGAGGAGCCGGCTGCATCGCGTTCGGCGGTGGCGGTTGCGCTCCCTCGCGACCGCCCCCTGGGGGCCCCGACGGCGGTGGATCCTGCTGCCACGACCGCCCGCCCGGTTCCGATCCGGGTCCGTCCGAAACCATCTGGGGCCTCCTCGTCTCAGGCGTCGCCGTCGGGAGTCTTCACCTCATCGCCCCGGTCGGTGGGCGTGCGCTGATCGGCTGCCGACTCCGGCTGTTCCTCGGGCGGCATCGCGCCCGGGGGCTGCTGTGCACCGGCGGACTGTTGCGCGCCCGAAGGCGGTGAGCCCTTCTCCCAGGGCTTGCCGCCCGGCGGAGGACCGGTACCGGGGGTGTCCGAGGCCACGTCGCATCCTTATGCGGGGTGAGGCCTCCAACCTACGGACACGACCCGTCCGCGGGCTGATCGTTCGACGGAGGCCACACGCCGATCGGGTCGGGCGTTCGACCCACGGCGATCAGCCCCGCCGCGAGCGCAGGCTCACCTCAGCGGCTGGAGACGAGCTCCGAGTCGTTGCCACGACGTCGCCACGCGGGCTCGTCACGTTCGTCACCGAAGGTGCGGTCGCCCACCTCGTCGTCGACGGCGTCCGGACCGAAGGCCGACTTGATCTCCCCGAACAGGCCGGGGCGTCGCTCGACCCGCAGGTCGTCGCCCAACCGGTAGATCCGCGCCGAACCGTCCGCGCCCCGGACCCGCAGGTGCACCGGGACGACCCCGCCGTGCTGGGCGAGCACGTCTTTGAGCCGCCCCACGGCATCGGCGGTGCACTGTTCGGCAGCGAAGGTCACGATCACCGGCGCACCGAGCGCCTCGGACAGGTCCGGCGCGGAGACCCGGTTGGCGGTCAACTTCACCGCCTCGTCGCGGACCTCCAGTCGACCGGCGATCACCAGCACGGCGTCCTCGGCGAGCACCTCGTGTGCCGCGCGGTAGGTGTTGGGCCAGAACACGACCTCGACCTGGCCGGTCAGGTCCTCCAGGGTCGCAACGAGGTAGGTGTCGCCCTTGCGGGTGAACTTCTTCTGCAGGCCGGTGAGGACCCCACCGACGTTGACCGAGGCCCCGTCGGACTTCTCGCGCAGCCCGGCGCAGGTGATGTCGGTGTGACGCTCCATCACCCGCTCGGTACCCATCAGCGGGTGATCGGAGACGTACAGCCCGAGCATCTCCCGTTCGAACTTCAGCCGCTGGGACTTGTCGTACTCGTCCGAGGAGATCACCGGGTTGTCCTCGATGCCGACCGCGTCCCCGGCATCATCGGCACCACCAGTACCGTCGCCCGACATCATCGCGTCGAACAGGGAGAACTGCCCGGCCGCCTCCGCCTTCTTGCGGGTCAGGGCCGCATCGACCATGACCTCGTAGACCGCCAACAGTCCCTTGCGGGTGTGGCCCATCGGGGCGAACGCACCGGCGAGGATCAGGTTCTCCAGGGTCCGTTTGTTGAGCACCCCGCCGTCGACCTTGGCACAGAAGTCGGCGAAGTCCTCGAACCGGCCGTGCTCGCTCCGGGCCTCGACGATCGCCTGGACGATGCCCTCCCCGACGCCGCGGACCGCCGACAGCCCGAACAGGATCTGTTCGTCGCGCGGGGTGAAGTCGACCCCGGATTCGTTGACGTCGGGCGGCAGTACGGGGATGCCCATGCGACGGCATTCGTTGAGGTAGAGCGGTTTGTTGTCCTTGTGGTTCTTGACACTGGTCAGCAGCGCCGCCATGTACTCGGTCGGGTAGTGCGCCTTGAGCCAGGCGGTCTGGTAGCTGACCACGCCGTAGGCGACGGTGTGGGCCTTGTTGAAGCCGTACTCGGCGAACTTCTCGATCAGGTCCCACAGGTTCTGCATGAACCCCTTGTCGTAGCCGCGTTCGACGCCACCGGCGAGCATCTGGTCCTTCTGCGCCTCCATCAGTTCGCGCTTCTTCTTGCCGACGGCCTTGCGCAGGGCGTCCGCCTCGGCCATGGAGAACCCGGAGATGTCCGTGGCGATCTTCATGACCTGCTCTTGGTAGACGATCACGCCGTAGGTCTCACCGAGGATCGGTTCCATGTCGGCGTGGTCGTAGGTGACGGCCTCCAGACCGTTCTTGCGGTTGGCGAAGGTGTTGTGCATGTCCATCGACAACGGGCCCGGGCGGTACAGCGCGAGCAGCGCGGAGATGTCCTCGAACCGCGTCGGCTTCAACTTGCGGACCAGTGCCTGCATCCCGGTGGAGTCGAGCTGGAACACGCCCATCGTGTAGCCGGTGCCGAGCATCTCGAAGGTCGTCGGGTCGTCCATCTCGCCGAGCAGTTCCGCATCGTCGAGGTCGATGTCCACGCCGCGGTTGTCGCGCACGTGCCGCTCGGCGTCGGAGATGACCGTCAGGTTGCGCAGGCCGAGGAAGTCCATCTTCAGCAGCCCGATGTCCTCGGCTGCGCCCATCTCGTACTGGGTGACGATCTCGCCCTTGTCGGTGCGCATCAACGGCAGGGTCTCGTGCAACGGCCGGGCACCGATCACGACGGCTGCGGCATGGATGCCGTGCTGGCGTTTCAGGCCCTCGAGTTTCTCCGCGGTCTCCAGCACCTCCTTGTAGGTCGGATCCTCGCGCGCCGCACGCAGCTCGGTCGACTTCTCGTAGGCCTCGGCGAGCGGCGCATCCTTGCCCTGGACCGCGGGCGGCATCATCTTGGCGAGATCGTCACCGACCTTGAACGGCTCGTCGAGCACCCGGGCGGCGTCCCGGATGGCCGACTTCGCCTTGATCGTGCCGAAGGTGACGATCTGGGCGACGTGGTCGTCGCCGTAGCGGGCCGCGGCGTAGCGGATCATCTCGCCGCGCCGACGGTCGTCGAAGTCGATGTCGATGTCCGGCATCGTCGCCCGCGCGGGGTTCAGGAACCGCTCGAAGATCAGACCGTGCTTGATCGGGTCGACCCGGGTGATGTCGGCGCAGTAGGCGACCACCGATCCGCCCGCGGACCCACGACCCGGACCGACGCGGATGCCCTCCTTGCGGGCGTGCTCGCACAGGTCCGCGACGATCAGGAAGTAGGCCGGGAACCCCATGTCGTCGATGACCCGCAGCTCGTAGTCGATCCGCTCCACGATCTCCGTCGGCAGCGAGGCGCCGTACCGGGCCCGGGCGCCCTCCATGACCTTGTGGCGCAAGAACGCGGACTCGCTCATGCCGTCCGGGCACGGGAAGCGCGGGAGCAGGTCGAGGCCGAACTCGATCGTGGTGTCGCACATCTCGGCGATGTCGAGCGTGGCGTCGAGCGCGCCGGGGAAGTCACGGAACTCCTCACGCATCTCGCGCGAGGTCTTGACGTAGAAGGTCTCGCCCTGGAACTTGAACCGGTCCGGGTCGGTGATCTTCGAGCCGGTCTGGATGCACAGCAGCGCGTCGTGGGCCTGGGCGTCGGACGCCTTCGTGTAATGCGAGTCGTTGGTGATGACCGTGCGGAGGCAGAGCTCACCCGCGAGCTTCTCCAACTGTGGCCAGGTGCGCTTCTGTTCCGGGATCCCGTGGTCCTGCAGTTCGACGAAGAAGCGTTCCGCGGTGTAGATGTCCTTGAAGTCGCTGAGGCTCCGGCGGGCGCCGTCCAGGTCGTCTTTGAGCAGGTACTGGTTCACCTCGGAACCGAGACAGCCCGACAGCACGACCATGCCCTCGCTGTGCTCGGCGAGGAGTTCCTTGTCGACGCGGGGCTTGTACCAGTAGCCCTCGAGGTAGGCCCGGGTCGAGAGCGAGACCAGGTTGCGGTAGCCGGTGTCGTCGGCCGCGAGGGTCGTCAGGTGGTAGTAGCGCTGGCGTCCGTCGCTACCGCCGTGGGCCTGGTCGCGCCGCGAGCCGATCGCCTGGTAGAGCTCCGAGCCGAGGATCGGCTTGACCCCCGCCTTCTGGCCGGCCCGGAAGAAGTCGACCAGGCCGAACAGCACGCCGTGGTCGGTGATCGCCACCGCCGGTTGACCGTCCTCGCGCACATGGGCGAACAGATCGTCGATCCGCGACGCCCCGTCGAGCATCGAGTACTCGGTGTGCACATGGAGGTGCACGAATCGGTCATCGGCGCCGGTTGCCACGTTGGTTGTGCTCCCCGGTCGGCGTACCACGATCATCCTGGGCTGCGGGTCCGGACACCGCGTCCGGGTCGTGCGGCTGGGCTGGGACCCTGTGTCCCGTGACGTGCGTGCAGGGCGTGCTGGCGGGAACGGCGCCAAGAACAGGGTCCGGTGCCGTGCGTGGCACCGGTACGGCACCGGCCGCGGCCGGGAGCAGGTGCTCACGGACCCGTCGCGGACCGTTCCTCACGGTGACCGTCAGGCGTGTGCCGGGGAAGGAACCACACGCCTGTCGTTCGGCCCCGAACCTAGCAGCCGGACCCGACTTCGACACGCCGGCCCAGCCTCGAGTGCACCGCTCGCGCAGCGTGTTCACGCTCCGGCGGCGGACTCGCCTTCGCCGAGGCGCTCCGGACCGGGCGCCTCGATGCCGACGAGGTCGAGCGCTCCCGCCAACGCCTCCGGCAACGGCTCCACGAGGTCGATGCGCTCACCGGTGATCGGGTGGTCGAACGCGAGCGCGGCGGCGTGCAGGAACGGACGGGACAAGCCGACGGAGCGCGCGAGTTCCGCGCGGCGGCCGTAGGTGGGGTCCCCGACGATCGGGTGGCCCAGGGTGGTGAGGTGGACACGGATCTGGTGGGTGCGGCCGGACTCGAGGCGACACGCCAGCAGCGCCACCTCCGCACGGTGGGCAGCCATGTCGGGGGCGAGACCGGTCGCCAAGGTCCGATACCGGGTCACGGCGGGCTTGCCGTCGGTGACGACCGCGAACCGGAGCCGGTCGAGCGGATCCCGCCCGATCGGCCCCTCGATGCGACCTCGCGCCGCGCGGGGGATGCCGGCCACGAGCGCGAGGTAGTGGCGGGTGACACGTCGCTCGCGCAACGCCTCGACCAGGCCGGCATGGGCCTCGTCGGTCCGGGCGACCATCAACAGTCCCGAGGTGTCACGGTCGAGGCGGTGCACCACGCCAGGACGTCCCGCGCCCCCGGCCGGGGCAAGCGCTCCCCCGGCGGCCACGAGTGCGTCGATGAGCGTGCCGTCGGGGGTTCCCGCACCCGGATGGACCACGAGCCCCGCGGGCTTGGCGACCACGAGCAGGTGTTCGTCCTCGAACCGGACCGGTGGCACGGCAGGTGGGGGGCCCGCGGCCGGAGGCGGTGCGGGTGCCGTGAACGCCGCCTGCTCACCGGCGCGCATGCGGTGCTGCTTGTTGACCACCCGCCCGTCGACGGTCACATCGCCATCGGCGATGCGTGCTGCCGCCCGACTCCTCGAGATCGCCAGGACACCGGCGACGGCGACGTCGAGGCGTACTCCGTCGAGTTCGGCGTCCGCGACGAAGCCCTCGACACGGTCCACATCCTGATCACCCATCAGCCCGACCCGTGACGACCGCGGCGGTCGTGCTCACCGCCGGGTGCATCGTCGGAGGTGGAGGTCTCGCCGCTGGCCGCGACCGCTCCCTCGCCATCGCGTCGTTCCTCGACCCACAGGGCGATCACCAGCAGAACGAACCCGACCGTGATCGCACTATCGGCCACGTTGAAGCGCGGGAACCCGCCCCAGGCCACGAAATCGACCACGTAGCCGCCGCCGAACACGGCGTCGGGATCACCGGGGCGCAGCACCCGGTCGAGCGCATTGCCGAGCGCCCCGGCCAGCAACATGGCGAAGGCCACCGCCGAGGTCAGCGAGGTCGCCTGTGGGAGGGCTCGGGCGACCAGTACCAGGACCACGACGGTCACCACCAGGAACAACCAGGCGGGCGCCGGGAGGCCGAAGGCGCCGCCGGGGTTGTAGATCAACTGCCAGCCGACGCCCGAGCCGAGCCAGGGCACGAACTCGCCCGGCGCCAGCAGCGTCTCGGCCAGTTCCTTGGTGGCTTGATCGAGCACGACGAACGCCGCCGTGACGAGGACCCCGACCTTGATCGCCAGTGGGTGAGCGGGTCTCTGGCCGGTCGCCGGCCCGGAGGCCGGCCACGGCGAAGCATCGGTCACCGTCAGCGGCCTGTTTCGGCGCGCCGTTTGCAGTCCATGCACAGCGTCGCGTAGGGCAGGGCTTCGAGCCGGGCGCTCTCGATACGTTCCCCGCAGGATTCGCAGGTGCCGTAGACCCCGTTGTCGATACGGCGGACCGCATCGTCGATCTGGAGCAGCAGTCCGCGGGCATGGTTGCTCAGCGACTGGGCGGTCTCGCGTTCGAAACTGGCAGAACCGGCATCGGCGGGATCGTCGTCGAACCCACCTTCGCGCCAGTTCTTGACGTCGGCCTCCGCGTCCAACCCGGCCACCTGGTGCTCGAGCTGGGCGCGCTCGGCGAGGAGCTCCTCACGCACGGCGCGGAGTTGGGGCTTGGTCAGTGCACGTTTGGTCGTCATAGACCCGGGGAAGTTACCAGATACTCCCCCGACAGGGACCGCTGCCTGGCGGTCAGACGGCCTCGTGCTCCACGTGCTCCCGGGCGAAGGCCTCGAACGCGTCGCGGACCCCGGCCTCGTAGGCGTGCGGGTCGTCGAACAGGTAGGCCTGGCTCAACAGGCGGTGAAGCAACAGATCCATGGGTGCTCCTGTCGAACGGTCGCCGGCCCCACCAACGCCGACGTGGTCGGAGTAGTCGGGGTGGTCATGGCGGCCTGGGCGGTCTGGGTGTGCGAGCCCCGAACCGGATGGGCGCATCCCGAGCCGGTGCGCGAGAGAGACGCTACGCCTGGGACATGACACCGTTGTTACGGCCACGTTGACAACCGTGCCAGTTCCGGTGAGGGTTCTCGGCTCGCCCCGCACTCACCGGGCAGGACGTACACTTCGCGCCGCGGTTGCAGCACACCGCCAGCGACACGCAGCACGAGCAGGAACGCGTCGACGAGGACACGGCGCGCGGGGTAGCCCACCACATGAGCACCTGAGCGAGCCGGGACGGTGGAAGCCGGCGGTGGGACCCGCACGTCATCACCTCACGAGCGGCCGTACCGAGACCCGTACCGATGTCACCGCGAACGTGCCAGCAGGCCCGAAGACGTGCCAGCAGGCCCGACGCGACGTGGCAGACCTCCGGGAGGTAGGCACGGACGGATCCCGCACGACACGCGGGCCGACCGGGGCGACCCGGATCCGGAGCCAGAGCGGACCACGGATGTGGTCAACGAGGGTGGGACCGCGGTCCCCCGGCACCACGCCGGGGAGTCGTCCCTCGGGACACGGCGACGTCGCCTCCCGAGATCTGGCGGCCCGAACACGATCGAGCACCCACCATGGCCGAGATGTCCCGCTCCGCTCAGCACTCCTCTGCCGAGGTGGTGTGGCCCGCGGTCCCGTCCCGGCCCGATCTGCCGGCCTTCGAGCTGGAGGTCCGCGAGCGTTGGGCCACCCACGACGTGTTCCGTGAGAGCATGCGCCAGCGTGCCGACGCCCCGGTCTGGACCTTCTACGAGGGCCCGCCGACCGCCAACGGCCGTCCGGGCACCCACCACGTGGAAGCGCGGGTGTTCAAGGACATCTTCCCGCGCTATCGCACCATGAAGGGACAGTCGGTCCGCCGCAAGGCCGGCTGGGATTGTCACGGCCTGCCCGTCGAACTCGAGGTCGAGCGGGAACTCGGCCTCAACTCCAAGGCCGACATCGAGGCCTACGGCATCGAGGCGTTCAACGCCAGATGCCGTGAGTCCGTACAGCGCTACGTCGGCGCGTTCGAGGAACTGACCGACCGCATCGGGTTCTGGATCGACACCGATGACGCCTACCGCACCATGGACGCGACCTACATCGACTCGCTGTGGTGGGGCCTGAAACAGCTGTGGGAACGCGACCTGATCTTCCAGGACTTCCGTGTCGCACCCTACTGCGGTCGCTGCGGGACCGGCCTGTCGGACGCCGAGGTGGCGCTCGGCTACCAGCAGGTCGAGGACCCGAGCGTCTACGTGCGCTTCCCGCTGCTCGACGGGCCCCTGGCCGATCGCGGTGCTTCGCTGGTGGTGTGGACCACCACCCCGTGGACGCTGCCGTCCAACACCGCCTGCGCGGTGGGCACCGACATCGTCTACGCGCTGGTCGAACACGCCGGTGAGCTGCTCGTGCTGGCCGAGGACCTGCTCGACGCGGTGCTCGGCGAGGACAGCTACACGCTGGAGCAGCGGCTCACCGCCGACGAGCTGGTCGGGCTGCACTACCGCGCCCCCTACGATCTGGTCGACGTCGGCGACGCCGACCACCGCTACATCACCACCGCCGACTTCGTCACGACCACCGACGGCTCCGGCATCGTGCACATGGCCCCGGCCTTCGGTGCCGACGACATGGCGATCGGCAAGCGCGAGGGCCTGCCGATCGTCAACCCCGTCGACGGCGCCGGTCAGTTCACCACCGGGCCGTGGGAGGGGCTGTTCGTCAAGGACGCCGACCCCGGCATCACCGCCGACCTCGACGAACGCGGCCTGCTGCTCAAGGCGACCGTCTACTCCCACACCTACCCGTTCTGCTGGCGGTGCAAGCGGCCGCTGATCTACTGGGCCAAGCCGTCGTGGTACATCCGCACCACCGCGGTCCGCGACCAGCTCCTCGACAACAACGCGCGGATCGACTGGCACCCGGAACACATCAGGGACGGGCGGTTCGGCAACTGGCTGGAGAACAACGTCGACTGGGCGCTGTCCCGCGATCGCTACTGGGGCACCCCGCTGCCCTTCTGGAAGTGCGAGGACTGCGACCACGTCGAGGTGGTGGGATCGCGCGCCGAGCTGTCGCAGAAGGCGGGCGAGGACCACGACGCCCTCGACCCGCACCGTCCCTACGTCGACGACGTGACCCTGCCTTGCCCCACCTGTGGCGGGGTGGCACGACGCGTACCGGACGTCGCCGACGCCTGGTTCGACTCCGGCGGGATGCCCTATGCCCAGTGGGGGTATCCGCACCAGGGGGTCGAGGAGTTCGAGCGCCACTACCCCGCCGACTACATCTGTGAGGCCATCGACCAGACCCGTGGGTGGTTCTACACGCTGTTGGCCGAGTCCACCCTGCTGTTCGGGGACAGCTCGTACGACACCGTGCTGTGCCTCGGCCACATCGTGGACGAGGACGGTCGCAAGATGTCGAAATCGCTCGGCAACATCCTCGATCCGTGGGAGCTGATCGACAAGCACGGCGCCGATGCGCTGCGGTGGCTGATGTTCGCCGAGGGCAACCCGTGGTCGAGTCGTCGGGTGAGTCACGCGCTGCTCGAGGATGTCACCCGCCGGTTCCTGCTGACGCTGTGGAACACCCACGTGTTCTTCACCACCTACGCCGCCATCGACGGCTTCGACCTCACCGCCCCGGCCCCGGACGTCGCCGACCGGCCCGGCATCGACCGGTGGATGCTGGCCGAGCTCGCCCAGCTGGTCGACACCGTCGACCACGCCCTGGACGGCTACGACGTCTCGACCGCGACCCGGGCGCTCGAACGCTTCGTCGGCGACCTCTCCAACTGGTACGTGCGCCGCAACCGACGCCGGTTCTGGAAGGCCGTGACCGAGGACCCGGGCGACAAGGCCGCCGCCTACCACACCCTCTACACCTGCCTGACGACGCTGGCGCAGTTGCTCGCGCCCTTCACCCCGTTCCTCGCCGACCGGCTCTGGCAGGACCTGGTCGTCTCGCAGGACGACGACGATGCCCGGGTCTCGGTGCACCTGACCGACTTCCCCGTCGCACCGGACGCCTGGCGGGACGACGCCCTGCGTCGCGCCATGGGTACCGCGCGCCGCGTGGTCGAGCTCGGACGGCAGGCCCGCAACGACAGCGCCGTGAAGGTCCGCCAGCCGCTGGCGCGGGCGCTCGTGAGCGTCCCGGAGGCTGACCGGCCCGGGCTGGCCGCCCTGCTGCCCGATGTGGCCGACGAACTGAACGTCAAGGCCGTCGAGCTGTCCGACGGGACCGGCGAACTGGTCGAGCGTCACCTCAAGCCCAACTTCCGTGCGCTCGGCCCGGCGTTCCAGAAGCGAGCGCCCCAGGTCGCCGCGGCGATCTCCGCGGTTCCGCCCGCGGATGCCGCGGCCATGGCGGTCACACTCGCCGAGGGTGAGGCCACCCTCGAGCTCGACGGGGAGACACTGACCCTCACCCCGGCGATGGTCGAGGTCGTCGAGACGCCCCGAACCGGATGGGCGGTGGCCAAGGAAGGCAGCACCTCGTTCGCGCTCGACACCGAACTGACCCGGGACCTCGAGGTCGAGGGTGTGGCTCGCGAACTGGTACGGGCCATCAACGACCAGCGCAAGGCCGCCGGGCTGGCGCTGGAGGACCGCATCGAGTTGGTCCTGTCGGTCCAGCCGGAGCAACTGGACGCGGAGCTCGCCGTCGGTGGTCACTACGACGCGATCGCCCGCGACGTGCTGGCCAGCGATCTGCGACGCGCGCCGGTCGCCGACGGCACCCCGGTCGACCTCGGCGAACTGGGCGGCGCGCTGCTGGCGATCCGCGCATGATCGTGCGCCTGCTCAACCTCGCCGGGCTCGCGACGCTCGGGGCCGGGTTGGTGGGGTTGTTCCGTCAACGCGCCGAGTCCCAGGCGATCCGACGAGGGGTCCTCGAGCGTGCCACCGCAGCCAGCGAGGTGGCCCCGGTCGCCCGCTACGGGCCGCTGGCCCGCCGCCTGGCCGTGTGGGTGCCCGACCCGCCGGCGACGATCCCGGGGCGTATCGCCGCGAGCCTGTGGGCCGGACCGCTGACCGCGGTCGGCATGGCCGTCGCCGTGGCATCCGGCGCCCGGCCACGTTGGGACCCGGGGTTGCGATGCTTCGTGACCCGTGGGGTGCGAGGGCCGTCCGCCTACGCGCTACGGGCCGTGGGGGCCGATGCCAACGCGATCGGGCAGGTCGTGCTGTCCCGGGGGGGTGAGCCCCAACCGGTCCTGCTCGCCCACGAGGCCGTCCACGTCCGCCAGGCCGAGCGGCTCGGACCGATGCTGTTCGTGCTCTACGTCTGGCTCGGCGCCCGGTACGGCTACCGCGACCACCCCCTCGAGCGTGCCGCCCGCCTCGGAGCCCGGCGTGCGCTGCCATCGGCTGCGTCGGGCGCGTCCGACCGCTGACGGTCGGCCGTGGCCGCGGACCGGGATCGCGTCGCCGAGCCTCAGCTCGGGGGCGGGTCCGGGTCGGGGTCGGTCTCGTCTCGATCCGGGTCCGGCCCGGCGGTGTCGATGCCGCCGTTGGTGGGTGGGTGCCGCGGTCGACGCGCCACCCCGATCGCCAGGAGCAGCAGCGCGGAGCCCGCCCCCGCGATCGCCCCGTAGAGCCACCCGGTGCCGCCCAGGGCCGCACCGAGCACGACCATCACGGCCGCGACCGCGACCAGTAGCGCCGCCAGCAGGATCACGCCGAGCGGTCGCGGTCCGGTCCGTCGTGAGCATCGTGGTCATCGCGCCCGGACCGATCGCCGTCCTCGTCCTGCTCGCGGACCGTCAGTCCCCCGAAGGGCACGAACTCCTCCACGTCGGAGTCCGCGTCGCCATCGTCACCATCGAGATCGTCGGATCCCTGGAAGCCGTCGACCCGCGCGTGCGTGTCTTGGTCCGAACCCCCGTCCTCGCCCGCCTCGGGGCCGACCCCGTTCAGGGTCTCCCGGAGCGCCTCGACCTCGGGGCCACCCGGGGACCCGGTGGCCTCGACGAGCTCGAGTTGCCCCAGTTGATGCTCCAGGAGGCTGCGGAGTTGGGCGCGGTAGCGGTCCTCGATGGTGGCGAGCCCGGCGACGCGGCCGGCGGCGGCCTCCTGCTCCGAGCGGAACGACGCCCGGATCGTGCTGGCCTCGGTCTCGGCCTCCTCGATCATCGCCGTCGAGCGGGCGAGCGCCTCCTCGAGTTGCTGGGTGGCTTCCCGGTCGGCGTCGGACCGCAGCTTCTCCGCATCGCTCGTCGCGGCATCGATGGTGCGCTGCGCCGCGTCCTGCGCGGTGATGAGCGTGCGTTTGAGGCTCGACTCGGTGGCGAGGGCCTCGGTGGCCCTGGCGTCGGCGTCGGTGACGCGCTGACGCAGCTCGGCGATGTCGCGCTCCGCCCGTTCGAGTTGGTCGGCCAGCCGGTCGAGGAGATCGTCGACCTCCTGGACGGCGTAGCCCCGCAGCGCCTGCTTGAACTCGTGGTTGACGATGTCTTCCGGACTGAGCGCCACGGTGCCTCCTGCTGTGGTCGTATCCCCTGGTCCTGCCGGTCTATCGGTCCCCCGCTCGTGCTACAGACCCATGCTGCTGAACACCCCCTGCAGGATGCTGACGCCGAAGAACAGCACCAGGATCGACAGGTCGAGGGCGATGCCGCCGATGCGCAGCGGCGGCAGGACGCGACGGATCGGCGCCGCGACCGGCTCCACGAGCTTCCGAACACCGATCACGAAGGGCATGATCGGCTCCGGGGGCCGTGGCACCCACGAGAAGATCACGTGCGCCAGAAGCACGTAGAAGTACAGCCCGAGCAAGGTGGAGATCATCGCAGAGCTCCGCTCGTCACGCGTCGCCGGCTACGGCTAGCCGGTAGCCGAGACCGCGAAGACGGCGCTGTTCGTCGTCGGCGAGTTCGACGCCGTCCGGGACCAGCAGGAACGCCCGTGACCCGACCTTGGTGAGCCGACCGCGCGACGCGTAGGTCAGACCGGAGACGAAGTCGACGACCCGCTGGCCGTCGCCCTTGCCTCCGGCCCGGATGTCGAACAACACGGGCTGGCCGGTGCGGAAGCGCGAGCCGATCGATTCGACGTCCTCGAAGGCTTCGATCTCGACCAGGGCCACGCGGGTCGCACGGGTCGAGCCGAGCTCCACCGGACGCACATGCGGGTCGCCGGTGCGCAGCGACCGCACGTTGGAGTCCTCGGAGGAGCCACGAACTCGGGGCGTACCGTCATCGCCGTCCCGGGAGGAACGCGAACTGCCGGAACGGGCGCGGTCGTCGTCGGTGTCCCCGCGCACACTTGCGCGGACCTCCGCCCGGCCGTTCTCGGCCTGCGATCCGGCCGCGGCGCCGACCAGGGTGCGCGCATCGTGCGGACGTTCCGGGGCGTGTTCCGCGTGCGGGTCGTCTTCCGCATCGAAACGTGCCGGGGCCTGCTCGTGGGTCTCCTCCGACTCCTCACGAAGTCCGAGATAGACCAGGGTCCGATTCCACATCTCACTCATAGATCGTCCTTTCGCCACGGCGCATCACCGCGTGGTCCGAAGATGGCGGTGCCGAGACGCACCATGGTGGCTCCTTCGGCGACCGCCGCCTCCAGGTCTGCCGACATCCCCATCGAGAGGTGCACGACCTCCGGGTAGCGAGAGCGCAACCCGTCGCGAGCTTCCCGCAACGCCGCGAAGTGCGGCCGCGCCGATTCGGCGGGGTCCGCTCCGGGAGTCGGCATCGGCGGGATGGTCATCAAGCCCTCTACGGCGAGGTTCGGTAGATCACGAGCGTAGGCCACCAGTTCGTCCAACTCGTCCAGGTGGCACCCACCCTTCGCCGGATCGTCCCCCACGTTGACCTGCACCAGTACCCGCTGGACCGCACCCTCCCGCTCCGCACGGCTCGAAAGCGCGTCCGCGAGCGACCGACGGTCGAGCGAGTGCACGAGTATCTGCCGTCCGACGACATCGCGCACCTTGTTGCGCTGCAACGCACCGATCAGGTGCCAACGCGCGCCCTCGACGAGCGGCTGCTTGGCCGTGAGTTCCTGCACGCGGTTCTCGCCCAGGTCGACGACCCCGGCCGCGACCGCCGCAGCCGCCGACTCCGGCGGATGCGTCTTGGAGACCGCCAACACCCGGACATCGGCAGCTCGGCGATCCGCCGCGGCGGCC
>PWLR01000050.1 GCA_003558435.1 Nitriliruptoraceae bacterium
ACCCAGTCGACGGTGACGACCCGCCCGGCGGCCGCCGCGTGCTCCTCGAGCACCCGGCTCAGCGCGAAGCCGGTGTCCTCGTCGAACCAGTACTCGTCGCAGGTGGCGCACGCCTCGGCCGGCACGCCGCGGACCACGAGCAGGCCGGGCTCCGCGTGCTCGTGGTGGAGGACGTACTCGTAGTCGACCGTGCGGCGGATCAGTGCGCCGTCGTCGTGGCTGTGGCGGCTCACGGCCCTTCCTCCCTGCGATCTCGGTCAAGGATGGCGCGGATTGCCTCCGGCGTCCACCCATGGTCCTGGTCCGGCTCGTACACGGAGATCAGCACGGTCGCGTCCGAGATCTCGTCGTCGGCTACGACGGCGATGAGCGGACGTCCGGCGACGACGCCGAGCAGCACGAACCGGACTCGGTGGTCGATCACCTGGACGATCACGTTGCCTGTCAGGATCGCGTGCACCTCGGCCGCGCTGATGGAGCGTGCCGCCATCTTGGCCGGGGCGTCGCGGCCGAGCCGGAGCGGTCGCCGCGGGACGAAGCGCTCGCCCACCCGACGACCGCTCCGACGTGGGGTCCTGCTCACCGTCGGCCCTGCTCATCGGTCGCCTTGCCGTCGTCGCTCCCGGCGAGGGGCCGCTGCAGACGCTGACCGAACCGTCGGGCCGCGTCCCGCTGCATCCCGGGCATGACCTCCTGGTACGCGTCCTGGGTGTAGGCCGCGGTCGAGTGGCCGAGCCGTTCGGTGACGATCTTGGCGGGCTCACCGGACTTCAGCATCAGCGTCGCGAAGGTGTGACGCAGGTCGTGGAGCCTGATGCGTTGCAGCCCGGCACGGTTGGTGAGGACGTGGAACGCCCGTGTGATGTTGGGAGGGTGGAGACGGTCGCCGGTGGGGCTGGTGAAGACCCGTTCAACGTCACGCCACGAGCCGTGGAGTGCGATCTGTTCCTCGAGCTGCCCTTTGCGGTGCTGGCGGAGCACTGCAACGTCCTGCTCCGCGAGCTCGATGGCACGTCGTGACGAGGACGACTTCGTCAGCTCGCGCTCGTCGACCTTGCCCTTGACCTCGACGGCGGCGCGGGTGACCGAGAGGAGGCCGGCGTCCAGATCGACGTTGCGCCACAGCAACGCCGCAACCTCGCTCCGACGCATCCCGGTGGTGACGAACAGATGCCACATCGCGAACAGTCGATCGTCGCTGGCCACGTCGAGGAAGCGGGCGAGCTCGTCCCAGGTGTAGGTGTGGCGGGCACTGCGAGCGAGGCCCTTGACCTCCGACATCGAGGGAGGGTCGGCGCGGTCGCACGGGTTGCGCTCGAGGAGTCCCCAGCGGATCGCGTCAGCGAACGCCTTGTGCAACATCGTGTGGATCCGACGGACCGTGGTCGGTGACAGGCCGTGGCCGAACACCGGATGTGGTGCACGTCGCCTGCCACGGACCGCGAGATCGTCGTACAGGTAGGTCAGGTCGTCCCCGCTGAGCTCCTCGAGCGTGAGGCCCCTGAGGCGTGGCACCACGTAGACGCGCATGTGCATATCCCGGTCGGCACGGGTCTTCGCGCCGGTGCGCGTCCGGGGGAGCCAGCGATCGAGGAGGTAGTCGCCAACGGTCAGGCGCGACGGAGGTACCCACGTGCCGGCGTGCATCGAGGCGACGAGTTCAGACAGCGCTTCCTCGGCTTGGGCCCGCGAGTCGAACCCCATGCGCTTGATCTGTCGCCGCGCGCCGTCAGGCTTGCGTCCTGCGTCGACGATAAAGGCCCAGGTGAAACTGCTGGATGAGCACCCGGTGGTTGCGCAGTTTCTGGCCGGCACGCGGGCACCGCAGACCGTGCAGCGCTTGAAGACGCTGCCACGCATCGCACCACCTCCCGCCTACCCGCTTCGGATGACCATCCTTCGCCACCGCGGCAGCTCCCGCGACTCGGAAGTGGTGATGGCTGTGGATAGTCATCGGGTTCGGCTGATCCCGAGGCTTCGGCTCCGGACCGGTGCGTGGTGGTGGAGCTCGTCGGTGGTGCGTCGGATGTCGTCGTGGAGGGTGGTGGCGTGGCGGCGGAGCCGCGGGTTGGGGGTGTGGTGGCCGAGGGGGTCGTTGGGGTCGGTGATCTGCCAGCGCAGCCGGTGGTGTTCGATCCGGGTCGCGGTGCGGTCCCACTGCTGGGCGGCGTGGGGGTCGGGTGGGCGGGGTCCGAGCAGGTCGGTCAGGTGCCCGGGTGGTGTGGTGCGGTGCGCGAGGGCGCGGAGGGCGGCGGCACGGCGTAGGTGGGTGTCGAGCTGGTCGCGACGCCGGAACAGCTCGCCGAGCTGACCGTGGTCGGGGAGCCCTTCGCGGGTCATCGTGGCGTCGAGGTCCTCGAGCCGGCGGGTGACCTGGGCGAGCCGGCCGGCGGTCTGGTCGTGCTCGGTGTGCAGGTCGTGGATGAGCCGGCGCCGTTTCGGCCACGGGAACCCGCCGCTTTCGTGCTGGAGCTGTCGAGAGAGCCGTTCGAGACTGCCTGTCAGGATCTGGCGGGTCTGGTCGAGCTGGTCACGGGTGTGCAGGAGTTGCTGCTGGCGAGGGATGTCGATTGCGTCGATGCGGGCATCGATCTCGCGCCACTGAACGGCGAGTTCGAGGAGCTCTGGCGTGATGGGCTGTTCGGCGCGGCTGCGTCGGATGCGACTGGCGAGGGCGACCACGTCGTCGTGGTCGTCGAGGCGGGTGTGGTGGTGGAGCCCGTCGTCGTCCCGGTCGTAGCCGGGGCCGTGGTAGAGCTGGTTGGTGAGCTTCCCGCGGGACATCGCGACGTAGCCCCATTCGCGGTAGAGGGTCTCGGTCCCAAGGATGTAGGTGTGGTCGCAGGTGAGCCCTTGGGCCTTGTGTCCGGTGATCGCGTACCCGTGGGCGACGTGCCCAGCGTCGAGGTAGCTGGCCGGCAGGAAGAGCTGGACGCCGCGATCATCGACCGCTTCGACCGAGCGGCGGGTGGGGTCGGTGCGGGTGATGGTGGCGCGGGTGCCGTTGACCACCCCGTGCCTCGGGGCGTTGCGCAGGCACACGATGCGGTCCCCGGCCTGCAGCTGGACCCCGTTCGTGGTGATGGCCGGGCCGGTGAGCCTGCCGGCGGCGAGCATCTTGGTGCGGGCGCGGTGGTTGAGGTCGGCGGCGTCGTCACGGCGCAGGGCGATCATGAGCGACCCGGCCAGGTCGCCTCGTGCGGTGTGCCACCAGTCGTTGACGAGCCGGTCGCGGAGCTGCTCGGCGGTGTCGGCGGTCCGGATCCGGCCGTGCTGCCGGTAGCTCGCGAGGGCTACGTCGGGGTCGCCGTGGCGGAGCTCGTCGAGCGCGGCCTGTTCCCAGCCGTGGCTCTGCCGCCGGTTGTCGGTGAGCTCGATGGCAGGGAGCCGGGTGGTCAGTGCGCGGAACAGTCCGCCGGCGTCGATCTCGGGCAGTTGCTTGGGGTCGCCCACCAGGACGACCTTGATGGACTGCTGCTCGGCGTGGTCGAGGAGGCGGGCGAGCGGTCGGGTGCCGACCATCCCGGCCTCGTCCACCACCAGCACCGACCCCGGTTGCAGCGGCGAGCCGTCGCGGTGATCGTCGACCTGGCCGAGCAACCGGGCCAGGGTGGTCGACCGGATCCCGGCGGAGGTCTCGAGCTCCAACGCGGCCCGGGCGGCGAGCGCGACCCCGGTGACGCGGATCCCGGAGCTCTCCCATGCTTCTCGGGCGGCGTCCAGCGCGTAGGTCTTGCCGGTCCCGGCCTTGCCGACCACCACCTGCACCCCGGCACCGGAGCTGGTGAGCCGGCGGACCATGACGGCCTGCTCGTCGGTGAGCGACCGTTGACGAAGCGCCCGTTCCAGGGGGCGTGGCGCCGCGATCGCGAGCCGCTCCTCCTGGCGGCCGAGGCTGTGGTTGATGGCGCGCTGTTCGGTGAGCAGCAGCCCCTTGGTGGTGTAGCGGCGGTCCTCGGTATCGACGGGCACGGCTCGGCCGTCGCCGCGGCGGATGACGTCCACGGAGGTGAGGTTGCCGCGGGTGGGGCCGAGCGCGACGAGCAGGTCGGTCTCTTGCTTCAGGATGGCGTCGGCGACCTGCTCGACGTAGTCGACCGGCGCGCCGTCGGGCAGCTGGCTTGCCAGCTGCTGCAACACGTCCCGCCGGGTGAACGACGATGTGGACTCGGTCAGTCCTTCGTCGACGACCAGGTGCTGCCACAACCGTCCGAGGTCGGGCCGCTGCCAGGAGGCCCGTCCGGTGAGCGTCCGATGCCAGCCTGGCCGGATCCCGGCTGCGGTGGCACGTCGGGCCCAGCCCTCCCGGAGCTCGGCCTCGGAGGCCCGCTCGCCCTTGGCCTGCCGGGTGGCCAGGGTGGCGGTCTGTGCCGCAGCGGCCGAGGACTCGCCCCGCTGCTCCATGTGCTCGACGATGGCGTTGCGGCGTTGCGAGAAGGCCTCGATGAGTTGGCGGTCGACGCCGTCGATGTCGGCGTGGCCATTGGCAACCGGTTGCCAAGCGACCCCCAGCCGGACGGTGAGCTCGTGGCGGAGGTGGGCCTGGTAGAGGATGCCGGCGGTCTTGGCGTGCGCGTACAGCTTCCGCGAGTCCAGCGTCCGCCAGATCTGGTCGTCGGTAGTGCGGGCGAGGTTGGCGACCAGGACGTGGGTGTGCAGCAACGGGTCGTCCGCCCGTGAGGTCCGGTGGCGGAACGCTGCCGCCACGAACCCGTCCACCTTGACCGTCTCCGCCCCGCCCGCCCCGCGACGCGAGAACCCGGCGGAGCGTTGCAGGTACCCGATCGCGGCATCGACGGCCGCATCATGTGCCGCCACAACCTCCGCCGAGGTGGCCCGGTCGGACAGGGCCCACAGCAGCGACACCGACTTCGGGGCCCGGAAGGTGTGGTCGAACCCCGGGACCTTGCGTGCCGGATGCCGGGCGAGCTGCTCCCCGGTGTCGGGATGGCGGGCGTCGAGGACGGCACGCAGCTGCGGGCCGGTCACCTCACCGGACAGGCCGAGTTGCTCGGCGCCCGTGCCGAGCCAGCGGCCGGGTTCCTCGCCGCGGGCGAGGTAGTAGCCCTCCACCCCGTCCTGCTTCGCGACGGCGGTGAGATAGTAGCCGGCCCGCCCCGGACCCATCCGGCCGATGTTCAGCAACGCCCGGCCGAGCTGTTGCACTGACCCAGTGCCAGTCTGTGTCTCGAGTTCATGACCGGCAGGATGCGACCGAAACGACAAGATGTCCAGGTCGGCAGACGGCCTCGCAGGGCAGTCTAACGCCGAGAATCCGGCGTTTCCGTCTCTTCCGTTCCGGGTGGTGTCAAGAGGTCTCGGGCGGTGTCGGACGGTGCCTCGTGTCAGGACCTCAGCAACAGTTGTCGGCCTGTGCGAGGTGCGCACAGACCGAAGGTGGCCTGTCACAGAACGGGTGCCTCGGTGGTCAGTCCCTGACTGTCGGCATCCCGGGGAACCGGGACGGCCGGCCCGGCACCTCCCGGCGCACACCGGGCCGTGCAGCAACCGCACGGTTGTCACAATCCGGCCGGCGCTGGGGGACTACCTGAGTACCACCCGTCACGACAGGAGGACCGACATGAACCCCACCGCCACCCTGACCGCCCAGCCGCCGCAGCCCCCGCACCCGGCCACCATGACCATCCCCGAAGCCTCCCGGCTGCTCGGCATCAGCCGCTCCGCCGCCTACCGCGCCGTCGCCCGCGGCGAGATCCCCACCATCCGCATCGGCCGCCGACTCCTCGTCCCCACCGCCAAGCTCTATCGCCTCCTCGGCTGGACCTACAACCCAGCCGCATGACCTGTCACGACCACCCCCCAACCCCGCTTGGCAGTCCCCTGATGGGCGCTTCCGCGGCAGCTCCCACGTGGCTGAACCGCCCATAGTTGACGGCCTGGGGCTGGCCGCGAAGGGGTACCCACATCCGCGGTCAGGTAGCCGGGGCTGCTTCGTCCAGATGCGGTCCTTCGGTGTGTCACGAATGCAGAAAGGAGCTTGATGTAGGTAGAGCTGCTTGAAGCAGTGCTGCGCGAATGATGGAGGATTTGGCCCTCTGGTGCCGCCCTGTGGGGGGAGGCAT
>PWLR01000049.1 GCA_003558435.1 Nitriliruptoraceae bacterium
CCCGCCCCCACCCGCTTCGATCCCGCCCCCCACCCCGCCTCCCGGAACGGACCCGCGTTGACCGACATCGACGTCACCGATCGTGGCATCTACACCCGCACCGTCGGGATCGAGCACGATCCCCTCGAACTGCCGCGCCGCCACCTCGACGACCGGGGCCGCGAGGTCGCGCCCGACCTGATCGCGTTGATGGGCGACACGCCGCTGGTCGCCCTCGATCGGCTCTCGGCGGACGTCCCCCCGACGATCATCGCCAAGCTCGAGATGTTGAACCCCGGCGGGTCGGTGAAGGACCGCATCGGCATCGCCATGATCGAGGCCGCGGAGGCCCAGGGCATCCTCAAGCCCGGGGGCACCATCGTCGAGCCGACCTCCGGCAACACCGGCGTGGGCCTGGCGATCGTCGCCGCACGCAAGGGCTACCGCTGCGTGTTCGTGGTGCCCGACAAGGTCAGCAGGGACAAGGTCAGCCTGATGCGCGCCTACGGCGCGGAGGTCGTGGTCTGTCCCACCGCCGTCGAGCCCGAGGACCCGCGGTCCTACTACTCGGTCTCCGACCGGCTGGCCGCCCAGCCCAACGCCTTCAAGCCCAACCAGTACTTCAACCAGGCCAACCCGCAGACCCACATGTTCTCCACGGGCCCGGAGATCTGGCGGCAGACCGCGGGCCAGATCGACGCGTTCGTCGTCGGGGTCGGGACCGGCGGGACCGCCACCGGCGTCGGGCGCTACCTCAAGGAACGCAACCCCGACATCAAGATCATCGGGGCGGACCCGGAGGGCTCGCTGTACTCCGGCGACACCATCCGGCCCTACTTCGTCGAGGGCATCGGCGAGGACTTCTGGCCCGAGAGCTTCGACCCCTCGATCATCGACGTGTGGGAACGGGTGTCGGACGCCGAGTCGTTCGCGATGGCGCGCCGCGCCGCCCGCGAGGAGGGCCTGCTCGTCGGAGGTTCGTGCGGTACGGCGCTGGTCGCCGCCCGCCGCTACGCCGCGACCCAGCCGGCCGACGCCACCATCGTGGTGCTGCTGCCCGACTCGGGACGCGGCTACCTGTCGAAGTTCTACGACGACACGTGGTTGGTCGAGCACGGCTTCGTCGAGCACACCTCGTCGGCCGGCACCGTCGACGACGTGCTGCGCGCGAAAGGCCGCGAGCTCCCACCGCTGGTCCACCTGCACCCGGAGGAGAGCGTCGCCGCGGCCATCTCGCTGCTCAAGGAGTACGGGGTGTCCCAGATGCCGGTGTTCCGCGACGGCGTGCACGACGACGCCCGCGCCGACGACATCATCGGTTCGGTCCGGGAGAACGCCCTGCTCGACGCCGCGCTCCGGGACGCCGAGGTGATGAGCCGACCGATCATCGAGGTCCTCCAGCCGCCGCTTCCGGTGGCCGACGCGAGCGAGCCGCTCGATCACGTGCTGGGCGAGTTGGCCGGGGGCGCACCGGCGGTCGTCGCACAACGCGACGGCCGGGCCGTCGGGGTACTGACCCGCGCCGACCTGCTCACCTACCTCGCCGGAAAGGACGCCTGATGAACACCGAGGCCAACGACGACCAAGGCACGGGAACCGACCGCGGCGGCCTGCCGGAGGATCTGCACGACGACGACCAGGCCGGCGCGCACGGCGAACGCGACGACCACCGACGCGGCGATCACGGCCGCGGTCACGGGTTCTCGACGCGCGCGATCCACGTCGGCCAGGACCCGGAACCACGCACGGGTGCGGTCATCGTCCCGATCTACCAGACCTCGACGTTCGCCCAGCCCCGGGTGGGCGAGCACACCGGCTACGAGTACGGCCGCACCGGCAACCCGACACGCACGGCGCTGCAGGAGTGCCTGGCCTCGCTCGAGGGCACCGACGAGGCCGTGTGCTTCGCCTCGGGGCTGGCCGCGGAGGACGCGATCTTCCGGCTGCTCTCCCCCGGCGACCACGTGGTGATGGCCGACGACGTCTACGGCGGGACCTGGCGCCAGATCGCCCAGGTCCACTCGCGCTTCGGCATCGAGGTCAGCGCGGTCGACCTCGGCGACCTCGATGCGGTGGCGGCGGCGTTCCGGCCCACCACCCGGTTGCTGTGGGCGGAGACGCCGTCCAACCCCTTGCTCAAGATCCTCGACCTGACGGCGTTGGCGCAGCTCGCCCACGACCACGGGGCCAGGTTGGTGGCCGACAACACCTTCGCGACCCCCTACCTGCAGCAGCCCTACGACCTCGGCGCGGACCTGATCGTGCACTCGACGACCAAGTACATCGGGGGGCACTCCGACGTGGTCGGCGGCGCGGTGTGCACCGACGCGGCGACGGCCGCCGAGCTCGCGTTCCTCCAGAACGCCGTCGGTGCGGTCCCCGGACCGTTCGATGCCTGGCTGACCCTGCGCGGGGCCAAGACCCTGGGCGTGCGGATGGACCGCCACTGCAGCAACGCGGCCGCCATCGCGTCGTTCCTGTCCACCCACGACAGGGTCACCCGGGTGCGCTACCCGGGCCTGGCCGACGACCCGGGCCACGACCTCGCGGCCAAGCAGATGTCGGGGTTCGGGGGGATGGTCTCGTTCCAGGTCGGCAGCATCGCGCTCGCCAAACAGGTCGCGGAGGCCACGGAACTGTTCTTCCTGGCCGAATCGCTGGGCGGCGTGGAGAGCCTGATCGAGCACCCCGGGATCATGACCCACGCGTCGGTCGCGGGCACGCTGCTGGAGGTCCCCGACGACCTGCTGCGACTGTCGGTCGGCATCGAGGACGTCGACGACCTGCTGGCCGATCTCGAACGCGCGCTCGGGTGACGATGCGGGCACTGCTGCTGTTCAACCCGAACGCGACGACCACCGACTCGCGGGTCCGTGACGTCATCGCGGCGGCGCTGGCCTCGGCGGTCGACCTCGAGGTCCTGCCGACCAAACAGCGCGGCCACGCCACCCACCTGGTCGCCGGCGCCCTGCACGAGGGGGTCGACGCGGTCTTCGCGCTGGGCGGTGACGGCACCGCCAACGAGGTCCTGCAGGCCCTGGCCGGTACCGACGTGCTGCTCGGCATCGTGCCGGGGGGCAGCACCAACGTGTTCGCGCGGGCGCTGGGGCTGCCGAACGATCCGGTCCAGGCGACCTCGGTGATGCTGGAGGCGTTGCGTGCCGGTCGTTCCCGATCGATCACGATCGGCCGCGCCGGGGACCGCTACTTCGGCTTCAACGCCGGGTTCGGGTTCGACGCAGCCGTCATCCGGCACGTCGAGCAGCACGACAGCGCGAAGAAGTGGCTGCGGCAGGGCGCCTTCCTCTGGTCCGCGACCTCCGAGTGGTTCGCCGGGGCCGGGCGGGAGGAGCCGAGCACCACCCTCACCCTGCCCGGCGGGGTCACCGACGGCCCCCTGAGCCTCAGCCTGATCGCCAACACCGATCCCTACACCTACCTCGGCCCCCGTCCCATGCGGGTGCACCCCGACTCGTCCTTCGACAGCGGTCTGGACCTGCTGACGGTCGCCAGGGCCTCCACCGTCAAGTTCCTGACCATCGTGGCCGGAACCTTCCGCGACGGCGCCCACCTGCGCCAGGATGGCGTCCGCTACCACCGGGATCTGCCCGGGTTCACCCTCAGCGCGCCCACCCCGCAGCCCCTGATGGTCGACGGCGACTACGCCGGCGAGCATGCTGCCGTCACCTTCGCGGCCGTCCCCGACGCCCTGCGCGTGTTGGTCTGAACCGAGGTCCGTTCCGGGACCGATCGCAGGCGCTCGCGCGGCGAGCGCACACGCGCGCACTTCTGCAAGCACCATCGGGGGCGGACCCTTGACACCGCCTGCCGAAACGTTACCGTCCTCCCAACGGCAAGAGAAATCGTTCACAAGCGGGTGAGCCTGGCGGCTGATCCGCACCACAAGTCCCGAACGAGCAACCTCCGGTCACCCGACCGTGACGCCGTCGGATCGGTCGCCTCCCAGGCGTCGCCGAACCGCCATAGCACCACTCAGACCATCGTTCGATCCACCGATCCCGCTACGTGCCGGACATCGGTGGATCGAACCAGAGGGAGACCATCATGGATTGGCGGAGCCGGGCCTCGTGCACCACCGAGGACCCCGAACTCTTCTTCCCGATCGGCACCACCGGCCCAGCCGTCGATCAGGCCGATGCCGCGAAGCGCATCTGCGGTGGTTGCCCCGTGCGCGAGGAATGCCTCGAATTCGCGTTGGCCACCAACCAGGACGCCGGTGTCTGGGGTGGGCTGACCGAGGACGAGCGTCGCACGCTGAAGCGTGCCCGTCAGCGTCGTCGCCGCATGGCCAGCTGACCCCGAAACGATGTCACGCCGCCGACCCTTTTGGGGTCGGCGGCGTCGTCGTTACCACGCTCTCACGCGACGCGCTCAGCGTGGCAGCGGGAGCAGCACCTCACACCGGGTGCCCCGGCCGTCCTCGCCCGGTTCGACCGACAGGGTTCCGCCGAGCTCGGATTCCACCAGGGTCGAGGCGATCCGCAAACCGAGGTTCGCGTTCTGTTCGAGCGTCCACCCGTCGGGGACTCCGACCCCGTCGTCGACAACCGCGAGGTGCAGGCTCGCGACGCGACGCTCGAGCGTGACCACGGCCTCGCCGCCCCGGCCGGCGAAGGCATGCTCGACGGCGTTCTGCAGCAACTCGGACAGCACCAGCGCCAAAGGGGTGGCCACCTCGGCGGGGAGCTCCCCGGCGGTGCCCTCCAGGCGCATGGTCACCGCATCCTCCGGATCGACGATGCCCGTGGCGAGCATGTCGAGCAGTCGCTGACCCACCTTGTCGAACGACACCCGCTGACGGTGGTCCTGTGACAGGGTCTCGTGGACCAGCGCGATCGACGAGATCCGCCGCACCGATTCGTTGAGCGCCTGGCGGGCCTCGTCGGAACCCAACCGCCGGGCCTGCAGGCGCAGGAGGGAGGCCACCGTCTGCAGGTTGTTCTTCACCCGGTGGTGGATCTCCCGGATCGTCGCGTCCTTGTAGAGCAGCAGACGCTCGTGGCGCCGGAGTTCGGTGACCTCGCGGACCAGCATCAGGGCACCGAGCACGTGATGGGCCCGGGTCAGCGGCAGCAGGCGACGGAGCACGACCGCGCCACGGGCCTCCACCTCGGAGTCCAGGGGTTCGCCGTCCGCCAGCGCTTCACGCACGGCGATGTCGTCGAGATCGAAGTCGCCGATGTTGCGCCCGACGATGTTGTCGACCACACCCAACCGTCGGTAGGCACTGATCGCGTTGGGTGAGGCGTAGGCGACGACCCCGGCCGGATCCAGGCGCATCATCCCATCACCGACCCGGGGGGCGAGCTCACGCTCCGGGTCCTCGCCGGGGAAGGGGAAGTCGCCTTCGGCCAGCATCTGGGACAGCTCGTTGGCGGCCTGCAGGTAGGTGAGTTCGAGTTGGGAAGGCGCGCGGACCATCGACAGGTTCGCTTCGCGAGTCACGACCGCGATCACCTCGTCGTCGAACGGCACCGGGACGGCCTCCTCGCGGACCGGCACGCCGGTCGACCAGTCCGGATCGCCGTCGCGCACGATCGCCCCGTCGGCGAAGGCGCGCGTGACCGACGGCTTCTCGTCCGCGGTGTAGACGGTGCCGACCAGGTCCTCCTGGTAGATGGTCTGCGCGGTGTACGGGCGCATCTGCGCGACCACCGTCAGCTCTCCGTCCGCGGGGTCCCGGGCGAACATCAGCAGATCACTGAACGACAGGTCCGCCAGGATCTGCCAGTCGGAGACGATCGCTTGCAGGGTGTCGATCGCGGCACCGTGCAATCCCGCACGGCGTTCGACCAGCTCCTCGAGCGATGACAACCCCGGGGCCCCTAGTTCTGGAGGAACCGCTGCAGCTGCTGCAGCGGGATGGCTTCCCTGATGTGCTCGAAAGCCCGCTTCTCGATGTCACGCGCCTCGCTCAGCGACAGGCCCAACGTGCGCGCGGTGTCGGCGAGGTCGTGCGGGTGGCCGTCGACCAGACCCATCCGTAGCTCGAGCACCTTGCGCTGCGTTTCGGGGAGTCGCGCCAGAACCTTCTGCAACGGGCCCGTGAGCTTGGCGACGGGATC
>PWLR01000147.1 GCA_003558435.1 Nitriliruptoraceae bacterium
CAACTCGAACCGGGGGGTCGCAACGTGCGGCAAGAGGTCTGCCTCACTGAGGACCCCGACGAGCGCACCGTCGCGGTCGACGACCGGCAGGCCCGTGATCCCCCCGTGGTGGAGCAGCACGGCTGCGGTTCTCACCGAGGTGTCCTCGTCCACCACGAGCGGATCCGGGGTCATCACATCCGACACCACCAACGCGACCTTCCCGGACGAGCGGTCGATGTCCTCGGTGCCCGGGACACCCGATTCCATCTCCAGGGCGTGACCGAGCGCCCGCAACAGCCGGGTGGCGGTGCGTTCGGCGATGGCGTGGAAGACGGTGCTGTCGAAGGCCTGGTCGAGTGGTTCGAGTGGAGGGTTCGTGGTCCCCACCAGGGTGAGTTGGGAGCGGCCAACGTCGAGGGCTTCGACCTCCAACGCGCCGTCGAAGACCGGGAACAGTGTTCCGGCGGGCGCGGCTCGCCAACTCACCGGTAACACCAGCCGATCGCCGGAGCGTCGAGCGGGTCCGGTCCGGAACCGCACCTGCTTGCCGATCTCCTTGCCGAGCGCCGGACCGGGTACGGCGATCATGAAGCTGCCGTCATCCGCAGGTGGCGTGCTCTCCGATCCCGTGGCCTGTTGCAACAGTTGTCGGAGTTGGCCGAGCAGGTCCTCCACTTCCGGGGCGGGAAGCGGGAGCCCGTGATGGACACACAGCCAGCGCTTCATCGGGCCGTCCTCATCTGTGAGGTACCCACGATGGCCGATGGTGGGCCGGTCGGGCAGAGCCGAAGGTCACGGTTCCGGCCACCGAGGTGCGCCGTCGGACTCCATGCCGCGGCGCTCATCGCCCGGACGTCCGACCTCGAGCGCACGACATCGTCCGGGGGAAATGTACGGACCAATGGTACGCTGTGGTGTACGTCACCACCGTCAGCCGAGGTGCCCCGATGTCCGACGGAGGTTCCATGCACCGCCGCGCCACGTTCACGGTCCTGTCCGCCCTGGCCCTCCTGCTCGCGGCCTGCTCGTCCGGCGCGACCGCCGCCTCCGGGCTGCTCCAGCCGCGGGAGGCCGTCGACCTGCTCGCGGATCGTCCCGAGCTGGTGGTGATCGACGTCCGCACTCCGGACGAGTTCGCCACGGGGCACCTCGCGGACGCCCAGCTGATCGACATCCAAGGCGCCGCGTTCCGATCGGAGATCGGCGCCCTGGACCGTGACGAGCCGTACTTCGTGTACTGCCGGAGCGGCAACCGCAGCGCGCAGGCGATCGCCGTGATGGAGGAGCTGGGCTTCGTCGAGGTGGTCGACGGCGGTGGCCTCGCCGAGCTCGCGGCGGCTGGCGCTCCGGTGGTGCGCTGATGGATGCCACCGCGTGGGACGCGCGCTACGCCGGCCAGGAGCTCGTCTGGTCCAAGGGGCCCAACGTGTTCGTGGCCGAACACGCCGCCGGGCTCGTGCCGGGTCGAGCGATCGACCTCGCGGGTGGCGAGGGCCGGAACGCGATCTGGTTGGCCCAGCAGGGCTGGGAGGTGGAACTCGTCGAGTTCTCGCAGGTCGCGCTCGACAAGGCCGCGGCACTGGCCGACCACGCCGGTGTCCGCCTCACCCGCACCCTCGCGGACGTGACGGCAGCACCGACGATCGCACCCGCCGATCTCGTGGTGCTGGCCTACCTACAGCTTCCCCCGGAAGCCTCGCGCGCCGCGGTGCGCGAGGCCGCGTCGATGGTCGCCCCGGAGGGCACCCTGCTGGTGGTCGCCCACGCCAAGCGCAATGTCACCGATGGTGTCGGAGGTCCACCCGACCCCGAGGTCAACCGCACCATCGACGAGCTCCGCGACGATCTCGACGGCACCGGTCTGGAGATCGAGGTGGCACGCGAGGTCACCCGGCCGGTGGCGACCGATGCGGGTCAGCGTGAGGCGATCGACGTCCTCGTCCGGGCCCGACGGATGCGGGGCCGCTCATGAACGCGGCTGGTGTGGGGTCGCGGCCGTTGTGGCAGCAGGTGTTGGAGGATCTCGAGCGTCGTATCGAGGTGGGCGATATCGTCGACCGGTTCCCGACCGACAAGGAGTTGACCGAGCATTACGGGGTCAGTCGCCACACCGTTCGGGAAGCGGTACGTCGCTTGCGGGCGCGGGGTCTGGTGGATCGGCATCGTGGTCGGGGGAGTTTCCTCAGTGAGGGGCGGGTCACCCAGCCGTTGGGCAGTCTCTACAGCCTGTTCCGTGCGGTGGAGGCCCAGGGTCTCGAGCAGCGGTCCGAGGTGCTGGCCCTGGAGCGCACCCGGGATGCGGAGGCCGCCGCCCGTCTGGCGTTGCCGCCCAGGGCCGAACTGGTCCGTATCGAGCGGTTGCGGTTCGCGGGCGATGAGCCGCTCGCGCTCGACAGTGTGTGGTTGCCGCTGGATGTCGGGGGGCAGCTGTTGGAGGTCGATCTGACGCATACGGCGTTGTACGACGAGTTGCAGCAGCGCGCCGGGGTCCGGATCACCTCGGCGGACGAGACGCTCGAGCCGCTGGTCCCCGACGCGGACGCGCGGTCGTTGCTGCAGCTCGACGACGACGAAGCGTTGCTCCGGGTGCGGCGGTTGGGCCGTCAGGGTGATCGTCCCATCGAGTGCCGGGTCACGCTGATCCGGGGTCAGCGGTTCCTCTACACTAGTTCCTGGCGGGCCGATGAGGCCGCCGGGCCCACCACCGGCTTCGGCGCGGGCTGACCGACGTCGACCATCCAGCACTGTGCGGCTACGCCGTGAAGCCGAGGTGGTCGAGCGGCCCGTTGCCCGCCCCGAGACGCCAGTTGGCCGCTCCGGCGATGCAGCGGGTGACGTAGCGCTTGGCCTGTTCCAGAGCTGCCAGCGGATCGAGCCCGGCGGCGAGACCGGCGGCGGCGGCGGAGGCGAACGTGCAACCGGTGCCGTGGGTGTTGTCCGTGTCGATCCGTGTGGCGGTGAGTTCGTGCTCGTCGCCGTGCCGGGTGGCGATGACGTCCACCGCGTGCTCGCCTTCGAGGTGACCGCCCTTGACGACCACGTACCGCGTGCCGAGCGAGGCCAGCTCGCGCGCCGCCTCACGGGCGTGCTCGGTGGTGGTGAGCGTGCGGCCCACCAGCACGGCCGCCTCTTCGAGGTTCGGCGTGGCGATCAGGGCATGCGGCAGCAGGCGTTCCCGGTAGACCGCGAGCGCGTCCGCCTCGAGCAGCCGGTGCCCGGTGGCCGAGACCAGCACGGGGTCCACCACCAGGCGAGGCAACGCCCCGGCGGCCGCCCGGTCCGCCACCAGGGCCACCAGGATCGAGGTGGCCAGCATCCCGGTCTTGACCGCGGCGACCGGCAGGTCGTCGAGCACCGCATCGAGCTGGGCCGTGACGGTGGCCGCCGGAACCACGTGCACGTCCGTGACCCCGACGGTGTTCTGCGCGGTGACGGCGGTGATCACGCTGGCCCCGAAGGCACCCATCTGGCCGAACGCGCGCAGGTCCGCCTGGATGCCCGCGCCGCCACCGGAGTCGGAGCCGGCGATGGTCAGGGCGACGGGGGGTGCGCTCATCGGTGCTCCGAGGATCGGTCGGCCGGGTTCGGGTTCGGGTTCGGGTTCGGGAGCGTGGCGCCGGGTCGCCGCTCCGCGTCCTGCCACGCGCGCAGTAGGCCGCGGACCGCGTCGGCCGGGTCCGCGGCGCCCATGACCCCGCTCATCACGGCGATCCCGGCTGCACCCGCCGAGCGCCACGTGGCAACGTCGTCGGGGCCGACGCCTCCGAGGGCGAGCAGTGGCAGGCCCGCCGCGTCGGCGATCAGCCGTCGCAGGCCGCTCGTCCCGAGCGCGGGGCCGTAGCCGGGCTTCGAGACGGTGAGGGCGACCGGTGCGACGTAGGCGTGAGCGGCGGCTTCGCGTCGTGCTCGGTGGAGCTCCGCGTGATCGTGCACGGAGCGACTGATCGGAGCGTCCCAGCCCGACGGACGCGCGAGGTCGCCGGGCAGATGCAGTCCGTCGGCATCGAGGTCGCCGGCGAGCGCGAGGTCGGCGGTGACCCACAGCTCGGCGCCGGCCGCCCGCACCAACGGGGCGATCGCCTCGCCGAGCCTCCGTCGGTCGGCGATCGGGCGGTTCTTGTCCCGCAGCAGGATCGCCGGCGCGCCACCCTCCAGTGCGGCGCGCACGGCCTCGGGCACGGTGTGTCCGGCCGTCGCCGCCGCCGCGCGGTCGGTCACCACCACGAGCCATGGTGGCGCATGTCGTGGTGCGGTGGTGCTCACCCGGCGGCGTTCATGTCATCGGGGTCGCCGAACCCGAGCAGCTCAGCCCGGCCCTCGTCGGTGGTGGACGCCTGCGCGTAGCGGCGGCGCGGGATCCGCCCTGCATGGCGGGCGAGATGACCCGCCTCGACCGCGTGCCGCATGGCGGTGGCCATCGACTCCGGGTCGCGGGCGCGGGTCACCGCGGAGGCCAGCAGCACCCCGTCGCAGCCGAGCTCCATCGCCAGGGTCGCGTCGGACGCGGTGCCGATCCCGGCGTCGAGGATGACGGGGATGTCCAACTCATCGCGGATCATGGCGAGGTTGTAGGGGTTCCGGATGCCCATCCCGGAGCCGATGGGGGAGCCGAGCGGCATCACGGCCGCACAGCCGATGTCGGCGAGGCGTCGGGCGGTGATGGGGTCGTCGTTGGTGTAGGGCCAGACGGTGAACCCCGCACCCACGAGCTGTTCGGCGGCGTCGAGCAGCTCGACGGCGTCCGGCAGCAGCGTGTGCTCGTCACCGATCACCTCGAGCTTGACCCAGTCGGTCCCGAAGGCCTCACGACCGAGCTCGGCGACCTGGACCGCTTCTCGGGCGGTGTAACACCCGGCGGTGTTGGGCAGCACGCGCACCCCGGTGTGGTCGATCACGTCGAGCAGGGATCCCGGGCCCGAGTCGGTGATCCGGCGCAGGGCGACGGTCACCACCTCGGTGCCGGAGGCGGTGATCGCCCGTTCGAGCACGTCCAGGCTGGTGGCCCCACCGGTGCCGAGCACCAGCCGGGACCTCAACGTCGTGTCACCGATCGTCAGCGGCGGGGTCATGGTTACTCCTGCTGGTCGTCTCGTCGTCTCGTCGTGCCGAGGCTGCGGGCGTGGGGGTGGCTTCGCGTGGGTGTGGCTTCGCGTGGGTGTGGTGGGGCGACGGGCGGTGTCAACCGCCCTGGACGGCACCGACGATCTCGACCCGTGCCCCCTCGTGCAGTTCGGTGCTGTCCCAGGCGTTCCGGGGGACGACCGCGCCGTTGACCGCGGCGGCCACACCGCGCCGGTCGGAGACGCGAGCGTCCACGACCGAGCCGAGCGTGCTCGAGGCGTCGAGGTCGACCGCCTCGCCGTTGACGTGGATCGTCATGTGTCCTCCTCCGTGCCCGGTCGAAGGTCGCGATCGGGCGAGGTCGGCGCGGCGATCGGGGTGCGGGGGCCAGTGTTCGCCGTGAGCAGCGCCGCCATCCCCGTTCCTGCGCGGTGACCTCGGCTCGGTCCGGCCCGTAGGGCCTGCCGGTCGGGGTCGGCGGATGCGAGCACCGCGGCGGGGACCGCGCGGGTCAGCAGATCGGTGACCGCGGTCGCGGTGATCGGGGTCAGCAGCGCGCCGTTGCGATGATGGCCGGTGGCGAGCACGAGCCCCTCCAGTGCGGCGGTGCGACCGATCGCGGGGGCGTTGTCCGGGGTGGTCGGCCGGAGCCCGGCGATCGTTTCGGTGAGTTCCAGCTCGTCGATGCCGGGTACGACCGCGGCGGCGTCGTCGAGCAGTTCTCGGGTCGCCCCCGCGGTCACCGTCGTGTCGAAGCCGCGCTCCTCCTGCGAGGCACCGACCACCAGTCGGCCGTCGTCACGGGGGACGAGGTAGACGCTGCGGTGGCGCACCAGCGCTCGGACGGTGGTGCGCAGCACCGGCTGCCCGTCGACCGCGCGCAGGTGCAGCAGCTGGCCCTTGAGCGGTCGGACAGCCGGACGAGCCGTCTCGGGCAGACCGTCGATGGTCGCGGACCAGACACCCGCGGCGAGCACGACCTCGTCGGCACCCAG
>PWLR01000003.1 GCA_003558435.1 Nitriliruptoraceae bacterium
CCGCCGCCCAGACGGTGAAGGTCAGTTTCGAGCGCACGCCTCCGTGGACGTTCCTGCTGCTGTTGGCCGGCGTCCTCCCGTTCTTCATCGCGGCGCTGTTCGTGCGTGAGCGCATCACCGGGCGTCTGCCGGTGACCCTGCCGGTGGTCGAGCGCTACCACGCCCACAAGAAGCGTGTGTGGCTCGGCTGGGGTGTGGCCCTGCTCGGACTGGTGCTGGTGATCGTCGCCGAGAGCGTGTGGTTGCTGATCGTGGTGGCCGCCGGCGTGCTGCTGGTCGTGGTGAGCGAAGCCCGCCGGACCGCTGGTTGGGTCACGGGAGTGGCGGTACGTGGCACGCCGTTCGTGGAGCTGCGTCGGGTCCATCCGGCGTTCGCCGCAGCCGTCGCCACCGAGTCCGAGGCCGCCGGGTGACGCTCGTCCGGCGGATGGGTGTGCTCCGTACCTTCACCGGACGACGAGGAGATGGTGATGCGCGCAGCGCTCGGGGTCACCGTGTGCCTCGGTGCGTTGTTGCTGGGCTGCACGGGTGATCCCGATCCGATCGAGCCGGGCGGCTCGGGACCCTCGGAGCCGAGCGGCTCGAGCGAACCGGCGGTCGGTCCCTGCGACGCCGAGGTGGTCGCGGCCATCGATGCGACCATCGCCGGTCAGTTGGCGGCCTTCGCGGCCGATGATTTCGAGGCGGCGATCGGTTTCGCGTCCCGTTCGTTCCGGGCCGGGGTCGATGTCGCCAGCTTCCGCGCCCTGATCCTCGAGGCCTATCCCAACCTCACCGATGACGCCGTGCACCGGTCGGGAGCGTGCACGATCACCGCCGAGGGTGTCGCCGAGATCCGCATCGAGGTCACCGGTGAGGGCGGAACACGTGATGATCATCGCTACCTGATGGTGGCCGAGGACGGTCGGTGGCTCGTCGCGGCCGCCGTCACCCCCGACGAGGGGGATCGCACACGCGCGTAGGGTGGTGCCCGGGAGCTGCCGGTGGTGACCCGGAGGTGATCCCCACGCCCCGGCCGCGGTGCCGGGGCGAGGTGCACGGGCTGGGCCCTGCGGGCTCGTGCGGGTCGGATCGCGTGCGCCGCCGACGACGGCCGATCGAGCCGGGTACGACCGGTCGGGGCATCAGGGCTGGCGGGCGCCGAGCCATGAGCGCTACGGTGCCGAACGAGTCGAACACATGTTCGGTTCCTGGTAGGCGACGTGCTCCGGCGCGCGCCCGGTCGGCGTTCTCGTCGGAAGGCGGTCGTGGTGGACAGTTCCTCGGATCCGCCCCCGTTCGCGCATCTGCAGGTGCGGTCGTCGTACTCGCTGCGTGACGGGGCGATACGTCCACAGGAGTTGGCCGAAGCCGCGGCAGCTGCCGGGATGGGCCACGTCGCGATCACCGATCGCGACGGACTCTACGGGGTGGTGCGGTTCGCGCAGGCCGCAGCCGCGGTCGGGGTCACACCGGTGTTCGGCACGGATCTCGCGCTGGCACCCGATGCCGAGCGACCCGGGTGGGAGTTGACCCGTGCCGGTCGCGTGCGCCTGCCCGTCGGTACGGCTCCGGGGGGCGGGGCATCCTCCCCGGCGGATCGTGGTGCTGCCGATCCTCGCCAGAGGCGGCCCGGACGGGGCAGTGCGTGGCTCGAGGACGACGCGCCCCGGGTGACCTTCCTCGCACGTTCGCAGGCCGGCTACGGGGAGCTGTGCCGGACCATCTCGGCGGCGCACACCGAGGTCCGTTCCGATCCACATCTGCCGGCCGACGACCTGGGACTCGCTGCGCGCTCCGATGGGGTCGTCGCCCTGCTGGGGGCGGACTCGCCGGTGGGGCGCCTGGTGGCCCGCGGGCAACTCGACGCCGCGGAACACGAGCTGCGACGGTGGCTGGAGGTGTTCGGTCGTGAGCAGGTCGTGCTCGGGGTACGTGATCACCGTGTGGCCCAGGGCGGTCGACGCCTGGGGAAGGGCTCGAGCAGGTGGGATCCGGACGAGCCCGGTGACGATGCCCGCATCCGGCGCACCCTCGCGCTCGCCGGGACGTTGCAGGTGCGCGCGGTGGCCGTCAACGACGTGCGCTACCTCCGCCGCGAGGACGTGGTGCTCGCCGATGTCCTGCGGTGCGTGCGTCAGCAGGTACCGCTTGCGGCACGCCACCTCGGCAGGACCACCGCGGAGGCCTGGTTCACCACTCCCGGCGAGCAGTACGCGCGGTTCCACGAGCGACCCGAGCTGCTCAGCGCGGCTCATGAGCTCGCGATCTCGTGCGAGGTCGACCTCGGCATCGGGGGACTGCACGTGCCGCGGCTGTCGGGGTTGCCGCCGGAGGCCACGGCGGGGGAGCTGCACCGTCGGTGTTGGGAGGGTGTCGCCGCCCGCTATCCCCGGGTCACCCCGGCGTTGCGTGCGCGCCTGGAACACGAACTCGAGATGGTCGACCGGCTGGCACTGCACGATCTGTTCCTCGCGGTCGCGACCGTGGTCGACGACGTGCGTGAGGCCGGGATCCTGGTGTCCTGCCGAGGATCGGCCGCCGGCAGCCTGGTGTGTTTCGCGCTGCGGATCAGCGACGTCGACCCGGTGGCGAACGGCCTCGCGTTCGAGCGGTTCATGAACCCCTATCGCGACGAGTTGCCCGACATCGACCTGGATGTCGAATCCCACCGTCGCGAGGACGTCTACGACCTCGTGATGGCGAGGTTCGGGGAACACCGCACCGCGTGCGTGGCGATGATGGAGACCTTCCAGGCCAAGATGGCGATCCGTGAGGTCGGCAAGGTGCTCGGCATCCCACGCGACGAGTTGGACACGATCGCCGGCAGCTTCTCCCACACACGGGCCAAGGACGTCCGTCGCACGCTCGCCGAGCTGCCCGAGTTGGCCCACAGCCGCCTCGACGCCGGACAGCTGGAGACCCTGTTCGGCATCGTCGAGCGCATCGCCGGCTTCCCGCGGCACATCGCGATGCACCCGTGCGGGATCCTGCTGGGGGACGCCGACCTCACCACCCGCATGCCCCTGGAACGTTCCGCGCACGGCTACTCGATGAGCCAGTTCGACAAGGACGACGTCGCGGCGCTCGGGCTGCTGAAGCTGGACGTGCTGGGGGTGCGGATGCTGTCGTCGATCCGCCGTTGCCTGGATCTGGTGAACGGCACCGGGACCACCCCCGCCACCCGGGAGCCCGATGCCTCCCTGCCCGGACGCGATGCCCGCGGCAGGTTGTCGCTCGACGCGATCGGGCACGACGATCCCGACACCTACGCACTGATCCGATCGACCCATTCGGTCGGCATCTTCCAGATCGAATCACCGGGGCAGCGCGAACTGCTCGGACGTCTGCAACCGGACCGGTTCGGCGACCTGATCACGGAGATCTCGCTGTTCCGCCCGGGGCCGGTGAAGGCCGACATGGTCACGCCCTACGTCGCGCGGCGGCACGGCGAGCCGTTCGTCTACGCCCACCCGAGTCTCGAACCGGTGCTGCGCGAGACCTACGGGGTGATCGTCTACCACGAGCAGGTGATGGGGGTGCTGGCGGCCCTGACCGGTTGTGACCTGGCCTACGCCGACCTGCTGCGTCGGCAGCTGGGGGACCGTGCGAAGCAGGCCACCATCCGCGGTTGGGTGCTGGCCCGCGCCGGCGACCGCGGGGTCACCCAGGCAGATGCGCAACGGATCTGGGAGCAACTCGCCTCGTTCGCCTCGTTCGGGTTCTGCAAGGCCCACGCCGCGGCGTTCGCGGTGCCGACCGAACGTTCCGCGTTCCTCAAGGCGCACGTCTTCCCGGAGTTCGTCGCCGGGTTGCTCACCCACGATCCCGGCATGTACCCGCGACGCATGATCATGGAGGAGTGCCGGTTGTTCGGGGTGGCGCTGCTGCCCACCGACGTCAACCGTTCCGACGGCCCCGCCAGCGTCGAGGTGGTCGACCGCGGCATCGCCGATCACCGGTTGGGCCTCACCGCGGCGATCCGCGCGGCGGGCTCGGGTGAGGCGGCCGCTGCCCATCTGCCACCCGGATGGCGGTGGCCGGCCGGGGCGCCGCGCCCGGTCCCACCCTCCGGCCGGGATGCGGGCGATGCGGGGCGCGGCTACCGCTATGCGGTCAGGATCGGTCTGCAGGACGTGGCGGGGATCACCGAGCCGGAGATCGCCTCGCTGTTGGAAGCGCGTCCGTTCGTGTCCCTGGGGGATCTGCGCACCCGGGCCGGACTGTCGCGACCGACCGCGACCTCCCTGGTGCACGCCGGCGCGATCGACCTGATCGCCGGGGTCGGACGCCGAGGTGGCCCGTCGGGGCGTCGCGCTCTGGTCCTGGCGGTCGAGGAGTTGTGGCACGACCGTGGCCGGCGCGTCCGACGTGACCCACATGGGCCGCGTGGGAGCAGTCGTGCGCTCGGAGGCGCCACGATGGGGGCGCCGGCCGAGCAGGCGACCCTGGAGCTCGCGATCGATGAGGAGCTGGTCCTGCCCGAGGACCGGGATGCCGATCGGATCCGTGCGGAACTCGCCGCGACCGGCCTGGACGTCTCCCGCCACGTGATCAGCTTCTACGAACCGCTGATCGAGGTGCTCGGCATCACCCGGGCCTGTGATCTACCGAACGTGACGACGCAGTCGACGGTGCGGGTGGTCGGGGTGAAGGTCGCCGTGCAGTCCCCGGCGCAACGCTCCGGTCAGCGGGTGCTGTTCCTGTCGCTGGACGATCGCACCGGCCAGACCCAGACCACCTATTTCGAACGCCACCTCGACGACTGTGCGTGGACGGTGCTGCATGCCTGGCTGCTGGTCGCGGAAGGTCGGCTCACCCGGCGGGGCCACCGCGGCGCGACCGTGACCGGGACCCGGGCGTGGGACCTGTCCCGACTCTGGCGCGCGTGGCAGGAGGGATGGTTGGACGCGGCGTTGGAAGAACGGGGGACCCCGGCACCGCACGAGCGCACCGCCTCGCGGCCGACGGGGCTCCACGCCAGCGAGTTCGGCCGCGGCAGCCGGTGAGGGCGGCTCACCGGCCCGTCCGGGGCACGGTTGGCTCGGATCGCCCGTGATCGCGGTCCGAGGGCCAGTAGCGTGAAGGGCAGGGAACGGCGACCAGCGAGGATCTGGATGCTCGAGCACGTCATCGGGGCGCTGGCCTGCCCCCACGGGGAATCCGAGCTCGCGCCGATCGCGGGAGGCCTGATCTGTCCGGCCGGCCACCGCTTCGACCTCGCCCGGCAGGGCTACGTCAACCTGCTGCTCGGCCCTGCGCCAGCCGCTGCCGACACCCCCGAGATGGTCGCCGCCCGTGAAGTCATCCAATCCGCCGGCCATCAGGACGTGCTGACCGAGGCGCTCATCCGGGCCGCCTCCCGGCTGGGGGTGCCACCGTCCGGGCTGGTCGTCGACCTCGGGTCCGGCACGGGGCATCACCTCGCCGCCGTCGTCGAGCACACCGGGGCGGCTGCCGGCCTGGCCTTGGACGTCTCGAAGTACGCGGCCCGCCGTGCCGCGCGGGTCCATCCCCGGGTCGGTGCGGTGGTCTGCGACGTCTGGCAGCGGCTCCCGGTGCGCGACGCCACCGCCTCGTTGGTGCTGGACGTCTTCGCGCCCCGGCACGTCGAGGAGATCGCACGCATCCTGGCGCCCGGGGGAGCGCTGGTCGTGGCGACGCCGACGTCGCGACATCTGACGCCGCTGGTCGAACGGCTCGGGCTGCTCCGCGTCGGCGCCGACAAGCTGGAGCGGCTGGACCGTGAACTGGCCGCGATCGCGCAGCTCGATGCCCGCGAGGTCGTCGAGGAACCCGTCATGCTGGACCGCGCCGCGACCCGGGCGATGGTCGCCATGGGTCCGAGCGCCCATCACCTCGACGTCCACGACCTCGACGCCGCCATCGCCCGGCTGCCCGAACCCGTGGAGGTGACGATCTCCGTGACGGTCTCGAGCTACACGCGCCGGTGAGTGGCGGGGCGCCGGTGGTGCCCCCGGTGCCGG
>PWLR01000032.1 GCA_003558435.1 Nitriliruptoraceae bacterium
ACGTGAGGCCTCGGGAGGGGGAGGTGGGCGGGATCGAACCGGAGGTGGGCGGGATCGAACCGGAGTGGGCGGGATCGAACCGGAGGTGCTGGTCAGGTGCCGCGGCGGTGCAGGTTGGACAGGTCGGGCGGGGCGCCGGGCTGGGGTTGCGGACCGGGTCGTGGTCGCGACGAGGTGACATCGTCGCCCCGACACGACCAGCAGTAGAACACCAGCCGGATCCCGGATGGTGCCCACTGTTCGCCGCGACCTTTCTCCTGCAGGGTCGAGGTGGGGATGCCCTCGATGTCTTCCGAGTCGCACAACCCACAACGGGCTGACCCGTCCCGGGCCCAGCTCGCGCCGCATCGTTCGCAGGTCAGTTGCAGCCGAGGCGCCTCGCTGCCGTCGAGTCGTCGTCCGGTCAACTCCTCGTCCTCGCCGCAGTCCGGGCAGGCGACGATGGGCACGGGGGACCTCCTCGTCGGTCGGCCGGCAACCGTACTCCGTGGGGGGCAGGTAGTGGACGGCACGAGGGAACGTCGACTACTATTGACTCAATCAAGAACGAGCGATCTCCGAGCGCGATCCGAGAGCGACCCGAGAGCATCGAGGCAGCCATCGACCCGCCGGACCGCGACGCACGGCTCGAACGTCGCGCCGCGGTCCACCGCGCGTTGGGCGATCGTCATCGACTGATGATCATCGACGCACTGCACCTCGGCGACCGCTCACCGTCCGAGCTCGCACAGCTCACGGGGCTCGGGACCAACCTCGTGGCGTTCCACCTCGATGTCCTGGAAGGGCTCGGTCTGATCGAACGGCGGACCTCGGAGGGCGACCGACGGCGTCGCTACGTCCGCCTGCACCACGAGGTGGTCGGCGTGCAGGCGCCAACGGGGGCGATCCGGGCGGACGACGTGCTGTTCGTGTGCACGGCGAACTCCGCACGTTCCCAGCTTGCGGCGGCGCTGTGGCAACGGGCGACGGATCGG
This sequence comes from Nitriliruptoraceae bacterium, assembly GCA_003558435.1. Lineage (GTDB taxonomy): Bacteria > Actinomycetota > Nitriliruptoria > Nitriliruptorales > Nitriliruptoraceae > PWLR01. The sequence goes on from PWLR01000032.1 coordinate 975, forward strand.
CCCGCACGCTCGGCCGGGCAACGCCCCGCGGCGCAGGTGCATCCGAGCGCTGTCGCGGTGGCGGAGGCGCACGGATTGGGCCTCGGGGATCGCCGACCGCAGGGCTACGAGGCGCTCGAACACGCTCCCGACCTGATCGTTTCGGTGTGTGATCGCGCGCTGGAAGCCGGACTGCCGTTCGACGTGCCCCGGCTGCACTGGTCGGTCCCCGACCCGGTCGATGGCGGTTCCGCGGCGGTCACCCGGGCCTACGACGAACTCGAGGTCCGGGTGACCTGGCTGGCGGCCGGTCGCGCGGGCGTCGCCTGATGGGCGCGTGGCAGGACGAGTTGCGCAAGCTGACCGCCGAGGCGCTCGGGACCGCGCCTGCTGGCCTCCATCATCGGTTCCGGCATCGTCGTGCAGCCGCCCTCCGGGCAGCCGGTGGGACCGGCATCGATGCAGCTGTTCGTGCACGCGGTCATCATCGGGGGCACGCTGAGCGCATCGATCCTGACCTTCGGGCCGGTCTCCGGCGCCCACGTCAACCCGGTGGTCACGCTGGTCGATGCCGCGTTCGGCGGTCTGCCCTGGCGACGGGTGTGGGGCTACATCGCTGCCCAGGTGGTCGGTGCCGTGGCGGCCGCGCTGTTGGTCCGATGGCTGTTCGCGCCGAGCCCTGTCGAGGCAGCCAGGGTGGTCGTGCCCGCCGACCCGGCTGCGGAACACGGACCCGCCGGGACCCGGGGTCCGACCCGCTCCAACCAGCGGGTGAAACACGGAGGAGTTCCTGACCATGCCGAGATCCACTGACCCGTGAAGCGGTTCGTTCGCGGGTTCCTGACCCGATCACCAAGAAGGAAGGATCGATCATGACCGAAACCCCCAGCGTGTTGTTCCTGTGTGTCCACAACGCCGGCCGATCCCAGATGGCCGCGGGCTTCCTGCGCCACCTGGGTGGCGAGGGCATCAACGTGATGTCGGGCGGCTCCGAACCCGCCTCCTCGGTCAACCCGTCGGCGGTGGAGGCGATGGCCGAGAAGGGCATCGACATCGCCGACCAGGAGCCCAAGCCCTGGACCGACGAGACCGTGGGCATCGCCGACGTGATCGTGTCCATGGGCTGTGGCGACGCGTGTCCGGTGCTGCCCGGCAAACGCTACGTGGACTGGGACCTCGACGACCCGGCGGGCAAGGGCGTCGACGCCGTGCGGCCGATCCGTGACGACATCGAACAGCGGGTGCGTGCCCTGATGGCCGACCTGGACGTCGAGCCGAAGGACGCCTGAGACCGGCACGGATCGTTCGGCCGGGGGAGTGGAGGACCAGCAGCTCTCACCGGGGGGTACCCACGTCGGGTGACCCGAGGTCAGGCAACGGCGTGCTCATCGTGCTCGGCGCATCCGTGGCGGTCGCGGTGCTCGCGGACGCGGTGTTCACCGTCATCCATGCGACCGAGCACAAGGGCCCCATCGCACGCACGATGCTCCGGATCGGCCGCGCCGGCGTGCACCGACTGCCCCGCCGGCTCCGGACCGCGGCGGGGATCGTCATCACGTTCATGATCGTGTTGTCGTGGACGCTCGGGTTGTGGTTGGCCTGGACCATCGCGTTGCTCGACCCGTCGATCGCGATCCAGACCGCACGAGGCGTGCCGGCTCCGGACCTGCTCGACGCGATCTACGTCGCCGGGTTCGCCATCTTCACGCTCGGAACCGGCGACCTGGAGGCCGGGACCCAGGTCGGTCGACTGGTCACGGTGGCCGCCAGTGCCACGGGCTTGTTCACGGTGACGCTCGAGGTCACCTACCTGGTCTCCCTGACCTCGGCCATCTCGCACGAGCGGAGCACCGCCCGTCAGGCCTACGCGCTCGGCCATGACGTATCGACGATCCTGCGGCGAGCGTGGGACGGGGAGTCCTTCCGGCCGATCGAGCCCTACCTCCAAGAGGTCGCACGCGACCTCAGCACGCTCGCCGAACGGCATCGGCTCTTCCCGGTGCTCCACGACGTGCTGCCCAACGAACGTCGGATGGCGCTGGGGCCATCGCTGCTGGCGCTGTCGGACGCCTGTGAGGTGATGGCACACGCCGTGGGGCAGCCGGCTGCGCTGAGAACGTTGAGCTACGAGCAGGTGACCGAGGCGATGGATGCCGTGCTCCGAGGTCTCCCGAGGCGAGAGCGGGAGGTCTCCCCGCCCGCCGCTCCCGACACGGCGGCGGCGCTCGCGGTCGTCGGTGAGGTCCCGGCCCGCACCGTCCAGGAGACCGACGTGGTGGCGGCGCGACGCCGGGGGCTGTTCGCGCTCGCCATGGAGGAGGGCTGGCGCGACGCGGCCTACGAGGTGGTTCGGGTGTCTTGAGGCTCGCACCGCCTGCCCGGGAAACACCGGGAGCCCTCAGGCGTGCTCGGCCTGGGTGGCCAGGGTCAGTGCGAGCAACAACTCCAACCGACCGAGATACATCAACGCGACGAACACCCCCTTGGCGGCCCCGTTCAGCTCGACATCGATCACCCCGGTGCTCAACCCGACACTGCTGACCGCGGAGGTCACGTCGAACAGCACGGATCCGAGCGGAGCGTCGGTCAGAGCGGCGATGGTGCCCGCACCGACGAGCACGCTCAGTAGCCACAGCGCTCCGAGCATCGCGGCGTGGCGGACGATCGTCTCGGCCCGGTCGCGGCGGACGTAGCCCCCGTCCCAGGTGATCGCCGTGCTGCCCCGGAGCCATCGCACGACCGCCTTGCACGACCAGAGCAGGCGATCGAGCTTCCAGCCGCCGCCGGTCGAGCCGCTGGGGGCTCCGACGAACATGGCCGCCATCAGCAGCGCCAAGGCCGGGGTGGCCCACCGTTGCAGCTCGGGGTCGGTCGCGAACCCGGCGGTTCCGGCGGCGCTGGCCCACTGGAACACCGAGTCCAGCACGGAGACCCCTGAACCGCTCAACGCGTTCACGCCGACGAGGAGCAGCGCACCCCCCACGAGTACCACCACCTGTCCCCGTACCGGTGTCAGGTGCCACAGTCGTGCCGGGCGGCGCTGGACGAGCAGGACGTGATGAGCCACGAAGGTCACGGCGCCGGTCACGATGACGACCAACGTCACGAGCTGGGTGACCGGGCCGAAACCGGCCATGCTGTCACCGGTGATGGAGAACCCGCCGGTCGAGATGCCGGTGATGCCATGGTTCAGTGCCGTCCAGGGATCATGCTCCGTGGCCGCGAGCGCCGCCACCGCCGCCACCGTCAGGCCGAGGTACAACGCCATCGTCCCCCTGACCGTCCCGACCGTCCCGCCGGGAAGGTCGGGATGTCGCCCCTCCGCCTCGTACAGGGTGCGCATGCCCGTCGCCGAGTGGGTGAAGCCCAACGCGAAGAGCACCATCCCGACCCCGCCCACCCACTGCGAGAGCGATCGCCACCACTGGGCGGTGGCCGTCAGCTCGGCCTCCCGTCCTCCCACCATGCTCAGGCCCGTACTCGTGATCCCGGACATGCCCTCGAACAACGCGTTCATCGGATCGACGAACGTCCGGTCCGCCGCTGCCGCGGGAGCCATGAGGCCGAGGAAGTAGAACACGAGCGCGGTGACGACCCCACTGATCAGCCAGCCGACCGCGACGACCTCGACCGCCGGCCAGCGATGCTCCGCACGCACGTGCCGGAACCGTCGCAGCAACACGCTCCCGACCGCACCGCAGACGACCGCGGTACCGGTGAGCGGCGCCACCATCCGGGTGTCTCCCGCCAGAACGGCGACGGGGACCGACAGCGCCGCCATCGCCGTCGGCACGTACAGCACCGCTCCGAGGTCGTGGGCCACCGAGGCCGCGTCACGTCCCACGCTCAGCGCCCATGGTGGGTCGAGGGATCGCGATCACGGTGCGCTCGAGGCCAGGGGCCCGGGGTCCGGTGGCGTCTCACCGTGGTCCGCGGAACGCGTCCGGAGCCGGGGTGCGACGCGCGGCCCGTCGTTGGCGTCGGGCTCGCAGGCTCCGGCGCGCGACGCCGATGAGTGCCACCGTCAGCACGGTGCCGCCGATCAGGAGTAGCACCACCAGGCCGAGCGCCAGGAGGGGGGCGGTGACCGCGAGCCAGATGACGCCGGCCACCAGTCCGTCCTCGAGCAGGCTGATCCCGATGTTGCTGGCCGGCTCCGGGGAGGTGTTCACCGCCAGGCGGGTGGTCGCTTTCGTGAGGTGGCTGGCGGTCGCCAGGCCCCCCGAGCCGATGGCCGCCATGGCCTGCTGCCAGGTCTCCGCGTCGCCGGCCAGGAGCGCGCCGACCGCGACGGCACCGAGTGGTCGGATGATCGTGTGCACGGTGTCCCAGAGTGAGTCGAACAAGGGGATCTTGTCGGCCACGAACTCGAGGGCGAACATCCCGGCGGCGATCACGATGACGTCGGTGCGCATCAGCGCGTCAGGTACCGCATCGAAGCCCGATCGCCCCAGGATGCCGAGCAACGCCACCGCCGCGTAGATGTTGACACCGGAAGCCCATCCGGACCCGGCGACCAAGCCGATGAGGGCAGCATCCATCTCAACGCTCACTACGGGCGACCAGGCGGTGGACGACCCGCCTGGGCAGGATGCCTTCGAACCGCTCTGCGCGCACCTGGTCGGCGGCGAGCAGCGAGCCCGCGACGAAGGCGGCGTCGGCGGCGCGGGCGAAGCGTGTGAATGCCTCGGCGAGCTGGTCGGTCGGGAACGCGCCGGCGTCCACCAGGCGTTGCGCCCCCCGACGGCGCTGCCACCCCTCCGGCAGGACGTCCAGTAGCGCCATCGCCATCGCACTGTCGAGCCCGGCGAGTCGATCCGGGTCCAGCAGTCGGAACCGCGCCATGGCCGTCCGCGCCTGACGTAGCTGCTCGTGCCACGCTGCCGCATCATCGGGGACCGTGGTCGTGCCCTCCCCATCGAGCATCACCGACTCCACCGCCAGGGGGAGGGCCACGGGGACCCCGGGACCGGCGTCGATCACCGGAAGCTCGGCTGGACCCTGGTCGGCTCGTGGGGACGCGACGGTCGATCCGGATCGCACCGCGGGCCCGGTCTCGGTGAGGCGGACCTGCTGTGCGACCTCGTCGCCCTCCCCATCGTGGTCCTGGGTTCGGGCCGCAATGGTCGGCGTGCTGGCGTCCGTCCCGTGCAACCCGACGTCGACGATGCCGGCATCACCGAGCGCGATGGTCCCGAGGTCCTGGTCGCCGAGTTGCTGGTCGCCGAGCTGCTGGGCGCCCGGTCCCGGGGCGAGGGCCTCCCGCGCGAGCCGCTCGCGCTCGGCCGGATCGCGCAGACTCGTCGCGAGTCGGTCGACCTGTCGGTCGTCCATGGCCAGCAGCCCGTCGGCGACGCTCCACAGCTGATCGGCGCTCAAGGCTCCGCCGGTGCGCTGCTCGAGCTGGTTCGCGAGGTCGGGTGCGCCCTGCTCGGCGAGCGACCGGGCGAGCAGCCCTCGCTCCTCGGCGTCGAGGCCTCCCAGCAGCTGGATGCCCTCGCGCAGCACGCGGGCACGTGCGAACACCCCGTCCGTGTCGCGCCACCGAACGAGCAACTCGGTGACCTGGTCGATGGGCACGCTACGCCTCGTCCGGCTCGTCCTCGCCCTGACCGGTCAACCCGCGCAGCAACGCGGCGAGGTCGACCCCGGACAGGTCCTTGATGATGGGCACCGTGGAGCTCAGTGCCTGGGTGACGTCCTCGGTCAGCTTGGACACCCCGGTGCCACCCCCGGCGCCGTTGGAGATGATCGTGGTCTTGCCCGCCCGCGAGAGCGGCTCGGCCGCGGCCGCGACGATGTCCGGCAGCACCTTGAGCGCCTCGAGCGAGAGCCCGGCGTCCGTGTACTCGGCCAACGCCTCCGCGAGCTTGCGGCGGGCGAGCGCCTCCGCCTCACCCCGGGCCTGGATCGCGCCGGCCTCGGCCTCACCGGTCTCGCGCAGGCGGGTCGCTTCCGCGCGCGCCTCGATCTCGATCGACTCGGCGACGCGTGAACGCCGGATCTTCTCCGCCTCGGCTTCCTGCTCGGCCTGGAACCGGGCGCCCTCGGCGCGGCGTTCCTGGGCGAACTTGTCGGCCTCGGCCTGCTCACGCACGGTCGCGTCCAGCTCGCGGCGTTGACGCTCGGCCTCGCGCTCGGCGATCTGGATGTCCTGGACCTTGGTCTCCATCTCGCCGGCCTTCAGGGCCCGCGCGTTGGCGACGTCGACCTCCTCCTTGATGGACGCCTTACGCATCGACAGTTCGCGTTCGGAGTCGGCGACGTCCGCCTCGACCTCCAAGCGGCGACGCTCCTTGGTCAGACGCGCGTCCTCCTCCTGGAGGGTCGCGTCCCGGTCGTTGTTGGCCTGGGAGATGCGGGCGTCGCGACGGGCCCGCTCGATCTCCATGACCCCCAGGGCGTCGAGGTAGCCGTTCTCGTCGGTGATCGACTCGAACACGAACGACAGGAACGAGTACCCGAGGCTCTGCAGCTCGTCGGCGGCCTTGGTCTTGAGGTCCTCGGTGAACCGGGCCTGGTCGGTGTAGAGGTCGACGACCGAGAGTCCGGCCACGATGGTGCGCAGGTGGCCGGAGACGACCTTGGTCAGGGCGTCACGGATCTCCTCGGTGGACATCCCGAGGAAGTTCGAGCTCGCGAGCCGCACCGTCGGGAAGTCCTGCTCGCGTTCCGTGGTGGTGACCGGCACCTTCACCGTCGCGGTCCCGTTGACGTTGATGGGCGTGCGCTGGTCACCGGCGAGCACCCCGCGCAGCTGCACATCCAGCTGCATCGCGTGCAACGGGAAGGTCGCGGCCTCCTCGATGAAGGGGGTCACGAACGTCCCGCCACCGACGATGACCCGGAAGCCGTCGCGGTCCTTCTTGGCCTTCCGGCCGAAGACGATCAGCGCCTCGTCCGGACCGATGCGCCGGTAGCGGCGGCGGTACACCAGCCACAGCACCAGCAGGAGCAGGGCGATCCCCAACCCGTACGCCAGTACCGTCAGGAACGCTTGCACGGCCTCCACGGCTACCCCCTCGGTCGTCCGCGACCAGGTCGCGTCGTGGCCGCGGACCGTAGACGACCCCCGCTCACCCCGCACCCGCGGTATGCGCGGCGCATGGCACGTCGACCGGGTGTCAGGACCCCTGGGCCTGGAGGGACGCCGGTCGTTCCCGCGGCGATGTCGAGGCGCCGGACTCGGCGCCATGGGGCGCCGAGCAGCGGTTGATGGTTGGATGGGTGCTCGCCGAGTGCGGTCGGCGCAAACGACGCGACGACCAGGAGGTCACGGTGAAGTGGCGACAGCAGGTGGAACAGCTCGGACCCGTCGCGGGTGGGCACGACCCGGCGTTGGAGCGCATCGACGCGATCCTGGCCGGTGAGGAGGTTCGCGACGTGGTGATGGTGGTGCGCCGCGACGTCTGTGACGATGGTCACCTGCACGCCGACGTCAGCGTGTGGATGCTGACCGCGACCCGGCTGCTGAGCACCGAGGTCAACGACGCCCGCCACCTGCATGCCCCGACCCCCCACGACGGGACCGCCGTGCACACCGTCCAGGTGCCCCTGCGGGCGGTGGACGACGTCGTGCTCAACAGCTGGGTGGGGGAGGACGGCGACCCCGTGGCCCTGATCAGCGTCTCGCACCGCAGCGGGCGCGGTGGCGGGACCGTGGCCCAGCACGTGTGCGACGACCCGGAATGTCCGGAAGGCGACGGCTCCTTCTTGCTCGAGTCCTGGGACGAGGGCCTGGAGATCGTCGGCAACGGCGACGATGCCGCGACCTTCGTGCGGTTCGCCGGGGCGCTCGGGATGGCTGCCGCCAGCCGCTGAGCCGACGCGGACGGTGGGCAGTGCGGGCCGTTACGGCCCGCGCTGATGCAGGTAGCCGGCCACGTCGGCGTTGTAGAGCACGTCCTCGGTGGTCATCCGAGCCCACGGCGTCCCGTCGTCGATCCAGGTCACGTCGGTCTCCACCGGGAGCACATGGCCGTCCACCTCGCCCCAGGCGACGACCTCGTTGAGCCACAAGGTCTTGACCTCGGCCTGGTCGCCCTTGAAGCGCATCGATTCGAACGAACGAAGCAGGCCGGTCTCCGGGGCGAACCTGGCGACGAACGTCTCGTCGGTCTCACCGAACGGGACCCGGAGCAGCGCCGTGTCGTCGTCCACCGCCTCCCACCGGGTCCGGGGGTCGGTGAGCCAGACCGACGGCATCCAGATCGTCTCGGCCCACAGGGCCAGGTTGGCGCCCTGGTCGACCTGAGGGCCCTCGACGACCCCGAACGGCAACTCGAGTCGGCCCACCCCAGCCAGGAACGTCTCGTGCACGGTGAGCACCGGGACCCTGAAGACGGTGGCCTCGATGTGGTGGCGGTAGTCGTGCCCCGCGTCGTGGGTGAAGCGGAAGCGCACCGGCAACGTCAGACCGTTGACGCGCATGGTTCCCCGACCGGAGATGATCGCCGAGGTGATCACCGGGATCTCGTCGCCGTAGAGCTCCCGGTAGAAGCGATCCACAGGTGCTGGTAGGCCGTCGGGCAGGGCGACGTGCGCCACCGGGTCAGCATCGAGCGCGACCTCGCCCAACGGCCGGGGTGGGATCCGCAGCCCGACCCAGCCGAGCATCCCGAGCGTCACCAGGCCGGTGACGACGGCCGTGACGATCCGCAGACTCTTCACGGGACCCTCTCCTCCTGCAACCGAGCGTGCCAAGCCACCACCATGCTCCCTGCAACGATCGGCCGTGGACAGGGCCGTGTGGCCTCCCCGGTGGGGCGGAGCTGCCCGCGTGACGGTGGGTGCTCGTCGCCGAGCTCGCGGGCAGCAGCCCGTCCCGGGTCAGCGAGCGAACGGCCTCCCGGACCCTGCTCGAAGGTCACGAACCGCCCCGTGGCCTGCACCCGCGAGGTCGGACGAGGGGCCGGCACCCAAACCCGGCAGACGACGTGATGCCACCGTCCCGTGGGCGTCTCGGCGCCGATGGCGGCCACCAGGCCCTCGATGTGGGCATGCCCGGAGACCTGGTCGATCTCCAGGACGGCATCGAGGTGTTCCGGGCCGAGGCTGATGCTCGGTTCCGGGGGAGGAGCGACCCCACCGACCACCGAGGTGCCGCCGCTCCACGGTTCGCACACCACCCCGGTGTCGCTGCGCCAGTCGAGGATGCCGCGATCTTCCTGCGGTTCGCCGGGTGCTCGGGATGGCGACGCCAGCCGTTGACCTGGGTCAGGTTCGGCGGCGCGGCTACTCGGTCAGGGAGCTCCTTGGTTTCCGACGACCCCGCGCGCGACATCGCGCAGCTTGCGGTTCATGCGAGCGGAGCCCTCACGGAGCAAGGCGAACGCCTCGGCGTCATCGACACCGGTGCGCTCCATGATGATGCCCTTGGCCTGCCCGATGATGTCACGGGTCGCCATCGCCTCGATCAGCTGCTCTCGCTCCATGGCGGTACGGATCGCGACGGAAGCGAACGCCGCGAAGATCGCCGCGATGCTGCGGTCCGAGTCATCGAACGCATCCACCGCCGTGGCGTAGAGATCGAGCGCACCCAGCGCGTCGTCGCCGCTCTTGGTCAGTCGGATACCCAAGGCGCTGCGGACGTCGGTGTGTTCGACCACGGCCGCCGAGAACCGGGGCCAGCGCGGTTCGGTCGAGAGGTCGCCGGTCTCGAACACCTCGCGATCCTGGTAGGTCGCGTCCACGCAGGGACCTTCCCCGGTGGTGTCCTGGACGCGCTGGATGACGGCCGGCACCTCGTCGCTCTGGGCCGGTGTCTGCAAACGGCCGTCGACAAGGAGGGTGATCCCGGCGTGGTCGCACCCGTCGATAGTCGTCACCGCGAGATCGACGATCCTCTGCAGGGTGTCCTGCTTGTCGCGGGTGGTGAGAAGTTCGCCGGCGATGACGGTGAACGCTTCCGCCAGCCGGTACTGCTCCGGGACCGTCATGCATGACTCCCCAGGTCGTGGATGGCGTGGATGCTATGCGGCACGGGCGGTCTCGGGCATGGCGTATGGACGGTGTCGGCCCCGGCGCCCTGACCGACAATGCAGGTGGTATCCGGGCCCGAGTACGTCCGAGTACGGACGTCAGATATGGAGGGAGAGCCATGGCACCCCGAGGATTCAAGAGACGCGAGACCACCGAAGCGCCCGACCCCGCTGAGCAGCAGACGACCGATGCCCTTCAGCAAGCTCAAGACGCGGTCGGTCGGGTCGAGGACGAGGCCCGGGAGGTCGGCGGCCGCGCGATGCTGCGTGAGGCGCCCTATGCGGGGATCGGTCTCGGTCACGTCGTCACCGAAACGGTGCGCCATCTCGATGCCAGCTCGCTGCCCGAACGCCTGCGCCGTACCCCCGGCGCGGTCGCTTCGAAGGTGGGTGACCTGGGCAGCAACGTGAAGGTCAGCTACCTCGCCTTGGCGGCCCGTGGCCGGGCCGTTCGTCTGTCCTCGGCCGGCGACGAGCTGACCGGGGAGGTGCAGCGACAAACGAAGGCCGTCGTGGATCTGACCACCGACACCGCAACGGCCAGCCGTGAGGTCGCTACGGACGTCGCCACGGGGGCAGCGGATCAGGCCGGCGATACCGCCGCGGCCACGGGCGGGAACGTCAAGGGCGTGGTGGGCAAGCTGACGGGGGTGTCGCCCCGCAGTACGACATCCGCCGGCGAGCAGGACGAGGATGCCGCCGGTCCGACGCCGCCGCGATCCGAGGGCGCTGCGGACACCGGTACGGGCCCCCTCGAGAAGCGCACGGTCGCACAGTTGCGCGAGCGCGCGGGCGAACTCGGCATCGAGGGACGAGCGGGCATGAGGAAGGAGGAACTGATCCGAGCGATCCGGGACGCGACGTAGCGCACGAACTCGACAGGACGGCTCTGCTCGGCGGCGCCCTCCTGTTCAGGCGTTGGACCGCGGCCCCACCGCGGCGTCGGTGAGCACACCCGGGTTGAGGATCCCGGCCGGATCGAGTTCCGAACGGGCGGCCCGCAGGGCCCGTGCGAAGGGGTCCGGTCGCTGGCGGTCGTACCAGGTCCGGTGGTCGCGACCGACCGCATGATGGTGGGTGATGGTCGCCGAGGCGGCGTCGATGACCTCGCTGACGGCCACCTTGACCTCGTCCCACGCGGCCGCCTGGGCCCGGCCGACGGCGGGCCCGGGGCGACCCGTGGTCCGCGGTCCCGGAGCGATGACGGTGAGGTAGGGCGCAACGCCGTCGGGATAGGCGTGGGTGGTGCGTACCGACACCACCGCGCCACCACAGACCTCGGTCGCGGCCCGCTGCGCGGTCTCGCGCAACGTGGCCACCAGTTCGTGCGCGCGGTCCCAGGTACACGCGGTCTCGAAGGTCTCGGCGATCCCGCCCAGGCGGGCGACGGCATCACGCAGGTAGGGGCCCCGCAGGAACGCCTCACGCCAGGCTCCGGCGCCACCGGTCGCGGTCCCGGTGGCGTCGCCACGGCGCGCGGTCGGCCCGTCCACCACCTCGCCGCCCTGGCCTCGGATCAGCTCCAGAGCATGATTGGTCTCCGCGGTCAGGTCCCGTTCGGGGGCCTCGAACCCGAGCAGCAACAGCGTGTGCGTGCAGTCGGGGGGTGCGGCCCCCGCGAGCGTGGCCTCCACCGGGTCGAGCAGGCGACAGTTCGCCGGCAGCAGCCCGTCCCGGGTCAGCGCGCGAACGGCATCCAGGCCCTGATCGAAGGTCACGAACCGCGCCGTGGCCTGCACCCGCGAAGTCGGGCGGGGCTGGACACGGACCCACGCGTCGGTGATCACCCCGAGCGTGCCCTCGGATCCGAGCAACCAACGGTCGGGCGAGGGACCGGCACCGGAACCCGGCAGACGACGCGATGCCCACCGCCCCGTGGGCGTCTCGGCGCCGATGGCGGCCACCAGGTCATCGATGTGGGTCGGCCCGGTCGCGAAATGCCCACCGGCCCGGGTCGCGATCCATCCACCGAGCGTGGAGAACTCCCAGGACTGGGGGAAGTGGCGGAAGGTCAATCCGACGTCGGCCAACCGGGCCTCGATGGCCGGACCCATGGCGCCACCCTCGATGTGGGCATGCCCGGAGACCTGGTCGATCTCCAGGACGGCATCGAGGCGTTCCAGGTCGAGGCTGATGCTCGGTTCCGAGGGAGGGGTGACCCCGCCCACCACCGAGGTTCCGCCGCCCCACGGCACGCACACGACCCCGGCGTCGCTGCACCAGTCGAGGATGCGCGCCACGTCGTCACGATGCCGCGGCCGAACCACCAGGTCGGGTGGTCGTGGCACGTCGCCGTGCAGCGCGCGAACGACCTCGCGGAAGGACGCGCCGTGGCCGTGGCGGAGCCGATCGACGGCGTCCCGGCTCGCCAGATCGGCGAGCGCTTCCGGCAGTTGCACCCGGGGCGCTGGGAGCGCCACCCCGGTCGGATCCACCGGATCGACGGGCGAGGACGCCTCGACCTCGAACCGGTGGGCGAGCATCCCCCCGATCCCCGCCAACGCTTCGCCCTCGTAGGCGGCCTCCTCGAGGCCCCAGCCCCACCAGCTGCGTGCGCCCGTCATCCCGGGAGCCCATCGACCACATCGACCCACAGCTGGGCGGACAACCCCAGCGACGCCGGGTCGATGCGTTCGTCGTGGCCGTGGAACCGGCTGGCGAACAGCGGCAGCGTCATCGCCGAGCTGAACATCCCGGCGCCGTAGGCGGGCACCCCGCGCATGCGGAAGAACGATGCGTCGGTCCCGCCCACCGTCATCCACGGCACCACCTCGGTCCCCGGGTGCACGGCCGCCGCACGGCGACGGAGCAGATCGAACATCGGGGTGTCGAGCGGCGACGAGGTGGCCGGCCGACCCTCGACGATCAACGACAGTTCGACCCGGTCGGCCAGCTCGCCGAGCGCTTCGGAGAGCATCGCGTCGACGTCGTCGTCGGTGATGCCCGGCAGGGTCCGGATGTCGACGTCCAGTTCGACCTTGTCGGGGACCGTGTTGGCCTTGGTCCCCCCGTGGATGACGTTCGGGCTGAAGGTCGTGTGCGTGACCGCGTGGCAGTAGCGGGCCACGGTCGTGTCCATGCCGGCGAACGCGTCCCGGAGCCGACCGGGGTCGAGCAACATCTCGTGCATCTCCGCGGCGACGGGCAGACCCTCGACCCACGCCCGCCAGTGCTCGTGGACCTGCGCGGTCGGTTCGAAGGCGGTCAGCCGACGGACGATCTCCGCCGCGGTCACCACGGCGTTGTCCGATCCCCACGGCATCGAGCCGTGGCTGGGGGTCCCGCGGATGGTCAGACGCCGCCAGGCGATGCCCTTCTCCGCGGTCGCCATGACGATCCGGGGTCCGGCGGGACCGGGACTCGGGATGCCCCCCGATTCCGTGAGCACGTAGTCGCACGCCACGTCGTCCCACGCGTTGTCGGTGATCCAACGGGCGCCCCAGGTCCCGCCCGCCTCCTCGTCGGCGACCCCCAGGAACTTCACGGTCGACCGCGGGGGCGTGGGCCGGTCCGCGAGGTGGCGGACCGCGACCGCCATCGAAGAGGTCAGGTTCAGCATGTCGACCGCGCCACGGCCCCAGACCTCGCCGTCGATCAGTTCGCCACCGAACGGGTCTTCACGCCACTCGTCCGCGCTCACCGGGACCACGTCGAGGTGGCCGAGCAGCAGCACGGTGGGCGCGTGCGGATCCGAGCCCTCCACGGTGGTCAGCACGCTCCGCCGACCCGGCAGGGGTTCGTAGTGCTGACGGTGCAGGTCGCCGAGCAGGTCGTCGATCACGTCGACGTTCCGGACCTCCTGGCCGGAGATGGGTGTGCCGTCGTTGACACAGGCGTTGCGGATCATCGCCTGCAGGACCTCGACGGTCGGTCCCGTCAGCGCGGGTTCCGGACCGGATCCATGCTGGGCTGGCTGGCCGGGTCGCTGGTCGGCTAGCTGGTCGAACCTCTGGGCACTCACGTCTCGGATCCCTCCCGCCGGCTCAACGACCGAGGACCGCCTCGAGGCCCCACGAGACCAAGGAGACCACCAGAGCGGCCAGGAACGTCCATCCGAACCCGTCGGTGGTCAGACCGAGGTCGAGCGCCTCGGAGATCGCGACCACGATCGCCAGGGAGATCGCGTTGATGACCAGCAGGAACAACCCCAGGGTCAACAGGATCGCAGGAAGCGCCAAGACGGTGATGATCGGCCTGATGACCACGTTGACGATACCGAGGATCAACGCGATGCCGAGGAAGGCCGGGATGGTTCCGGCGTCGAAATCGAACCGGAACCCGTCCAGGATCGTGACCGCGACCCACAGGGCCGCCGCGTTGACCAGGACCTTGATGATGATGCCCAACCCGAACTCCTCTGCGTCTGCGGCCGCCCCGGCCGGTCGTGGTTCTCCCGGGGCCTCGCCGTCGGATGACCGTGTCGAACGACCCGTCACGCTAGCGGTGCGAACGAGAGGTGGCTGACGGTCGGCCACATCCGTCGATCGTCGCCACGACCCACCGTGGCGTGCGACGCTGCACGTCCGGAACCAACCGTCTGATCCCGACGCGAGGAGGAACGGTGGCCATCACCCACATCGACATCGGCCGTGAGTTCCCGGTCCCGGCCTCCGCCGCGTGGCGCCTGTTGGCGGACACCCGCCTCTGGACCAGCTGGGGCCCGACCATCTCGGACGTCGACCTCGACCCGCCCGTGATCCGGACGGGCGCTCGCGGACGCGTCCGCACCTCGGTCGGTGCCTGGCTGCCGTTCGAGATCACCGAGGTCGTGCCCGGAACGCGCTGGTCCTGGAAGGTCATGGGGGTTCCGGCGACCGGCCACCGCGTCGAGGTGACCCCGACCGGATCCCGTGTGGTGTTCGAGGTGCCCACCGTGGTCGCCCCCTACGCGGTGGTCTGTCGCCTGGCACTGCGACGCATGGCCCGCCTGCTGACCTCCGGATCCGGGCCGGCACCGCCCGCGAGGTAGCGTCCGCCCCCCATGGACCCGACTTTCGATCCCGCCCGCCTCCCCGTCGATCCCGCCCGCCTCCCCGTCGACGCGGTGGTGCCGGAGCTGCTGGCGGCACTCGCCGGGTCCGGGATGGTCGTGTTGGAGGCGCCACCGGGCGCGGGTAAGACCACCAGGGTCCCGCTGGCGTTGCTCGAACACGTGCCCGAGGGCCGCATCCTGATCCTCGAACCACGGCGGGTCGCCGCTCGCGCCGCGGCCATGCGCTTGGCATCGCATCTCGGCGAACCGCTGGGGGAACGGGTCGGGTTGACCACCCGCGACGAACGCCGTACCTCGGTACGGACCCGGATCGAGGTCGTCACCGAAGGCGTCCTGCTCCGCCGCCTCCAGCGGGACCCGTCGATCGAGGGCATCGCGTTGGTGATGTTCGACGAGTTCCACGAACGCAACCTCGAGGGCGACCTGTCACTGGCGTTCACCCTCGAGGCCCGCGCCGCGCTCAGGCCGGAGCTGCAGGTGCTGGTCGCCTCGGCGACGTTGGACGGGGAGCGGGTCGCCGCGCTGCTGGGTGGCGTGCCCGTGGTGCGGACCGAGGGGCGCCAGCATCCGGTCGAGGTGGGCCACCGCGACCGCCCGGATGTCCGTGACCTCGACGTGGCCGTCCGCGACGCGGTGGCCGACCTCATGGCCGAGGGGTCCGGCGACGTGCTGGTGTTCCTGCCCGGCGTGCGCGAGATCCGACGCGCGGCGTCCGCGCTGGCCGGTGCGCGGTTGGCCGGTGCGCCGCTGGTGCTGCCGCTGCACGGCTCGCTGCCACCGAACGAACAGGACGCCGCGCTGGCCCCCGCACCGCCCGGCCGCCGCAAGGTCGTGCTCGCCACGGACCTGGCCGAATCCAGCATCACGATCGACGGCGTCACCGCGGTGGTGGATGCCGGACTGTCGCGCGAGCCGAGGTTCGACGCCGCCACCGGGATGACCGGGCTGGTGACCGTGCCCGCCTCGCGGGCCTCGGCGGATCAACGCGCCGGCCGCGCCGGCCGGACCGCACCGGGGCTCTGCGTGCGGTTGTGGCCGGAGCGCGAGCACGCCGCCCGCGACGCCCACCCCCGCCCCGCCATCGCCACCGACGACCTGACCGGCGCGGCCCTGGAGGTGGCCACGTGGGGAGCCGACGTCGCGGAGCTGGCGCTGCTCGATCAGCCACCCCCGGCCGGCTGGGCACGCGGACGCGAGACGTTGGCGGCGCTCGGGGGTCTGGACGGCGCCGGGCGGATCACCGCTCACGGCCGGGCGCTCGCGGAGCTGCCGGTGCATCCGCGTATCGCCCATCTGCTGCTCCGCGGTCGCGAGATCGGACTGGGCACGTTGGCGACCGAGGTGGCGGCGGTGCTGGCCGACCGTGACCCGGTGAGCAGCAGCTGGGACGCCCCGTGTGCGGACCTGGCCGTGCGCGTCCGGGTGCTGCGCGGCGAACGACCGCCAGCGGGTGTCCGGGTGCGCGGGGGAGCGCTCGATCGTGCCCGCAGGGAACAGCGTCGCCTGGCACGGCTGCTGAAGCTCGACGCACGAGCCCGCCAACCGCTCGACGGATTGGGGGGACTGGTGCTCGCGGGATGGCCGGAGCGCCTGGCGGCAGCCCGCAGTGACCGTCGGGGCTCCTTCCTGCTCGCCGGCGGTCGGGGCGCCGAACTCCCGGAGGGCGACGTGCTGGCCGGCGAGTCGTACCTCGCGGTCGCGCACCTCGATCGTGGCGCTACCGCTGCCCGGATCTTCCTGGCCGCCGCGGTCGACGCCTCCATGGTCCGTCAGGTGCTGGCCACCCACATCGAACACGACGACGAGGTGGCCTGGCGCGGCGGGGAGGTGGTCGCGGAACGTCGCGAACGCCTCGGCGCGATCGTGCTGACCCGCGAACGACTCCATCACCCGGATCCCGCCCGGCGTCTGGCGGCGCTGCTGGATGGCCTGGCGACCGAGGGGCTCGACCTGCTCGACTGGTCGGAGGCCGACCGGGAGCTACAGGCACGGGTGGCGCTGATCCGCGAGATCAGGGGCGAGCCATGGCCCGACCTGTCCGACGAGGTACTGCTGCGCGACGCCCAGAGCGTCTTCGGCGGGTTCCTGCTGCGCGCGCGGCGCCGACGCGACCTGGCGGGGGTCCCCGTCGGTGACGCCCTCAGGTCGCGGTTCGGGGCGGCCAGCCCGCGCGAGCTGAACCGGCTCGCTCCCACCCACCTCCAGGTCCCGTCCGGCTCGTCGGTCCGCCTCGACTACACCTCCGGCGACCGGCCGGTGCTTGCGGTCCGCGTCCAGGAGATGTTCGGGGCCCGGGCGACCCCGACCATCGTCGAGGGCCGCATCCCCGTGGTCGTGCACCTGCTGTCCCCGGCCCGCCGTCCGGTCCAGGTCACTGACGACCTCGCCGGGTTCTGGGAGCGCACCTACCCGCAGGTCCGGGCCGAGCTGCGCGGCCGCTACCCGAAACATGCCTGGCCCGAGGACCCGCTCACCGCGCCACCGCTGCGGGGCACCAAGCGCCGCCCCACCCGTGGCTGAACCGCGGCTACCGGACCACCCGCGGCCGTTGCGGGGTCACCAGCCGAGCGCGGTCAGACGTTGCTCGACGCCCCCGAGATAGCCGGCGCCGAACAGCCGCACGTGCACCAACAAGGGCACCAGCTGCAACACCAGGCGTCGGCGCTCGGCGCCCTCCGCCAGCGGCGCCACCTCGGTGTAGCCGGCCACGAACGCCGGTGGCAGACCGCCGAACAGCGCCAACATCGCGAGGTCGACCTCGCCGTCGGCGTGGTGGACGGCCGGGTCGATCATCCAGCGCCAGCCGAGCACGTTGCCCGACCAGAGGTCCCCGTGCACGAGGCTCGGCGCCGGTCGGTGATCCAGCAGTTCGGCCAACCGGCCGTCGTCGATCGCCGCGCGCAGGCGCCCGGACAGCTCGCCCGGGAGCACCTCGAGGTGGGGCGCCAGACGCTGGGTCGCGACGAACGTCGGCCAGTCGTCATCGCGGTCGTTGTGTTGGGTCAGCGGACCGATGACGTTGTCCCGGTGCCAACCGAAGCTCGGGCCCGTGGTCTGGTGCAGCTGTGCCAGCGCGCGACCGAACGATGCCGGGTCGCCGCGGCCGGCGACATGGTCGATGACCAGCACCTCGGCGTCGACCGCCAGCACGCGCGGGACCGGGGCGCCCGCGGCCGCCAAGGCCTCGAGTCCCTCGGCTTCGAGCCGCGCGTCCGTGGGACCGGTCTTGACCACCACGTCGCGGCCGTCGTCGAGCCCGACCCGCCACACCATCGAGATGTCGCCGCCGGCCAGGGGCGTGGCCGAGACCGCCGGCGGCAACGCGCCGGGCAGCGGGGGGAGACGCTCGAGGCTCAGGGTCGACCCACGAGTCGATCCAGTTGGTCGACGATGGCCACGGCCGTGCGCTGACACATCGCGACGACCTCGGCGAAACCGTCCGCGCCGCCGTAGTAGGGATCGGGCACGTCCGGGTCACCGTCGGCCTCCGGGTCGAACTCGCGGAACAGCCGGATCGGGGTGTCGACCCCGTCCTCCCGGGCGAGGTGCTGCAGGTCGCGGAGGTTGCTGCGATCCATGGCCAGTACCAGGTCCGCCTCGCGGAGGATCGGCGCCTCGGCGAGTTGCGCCTCTCCCTGGAGCTCGAGTCCGACCTCGGAGGCAGCGGCGCGCATGCGGGGGTCCGGCGGTGAGCCGACGTGCCAGGCGCCCGTACCCGCGGAGCGCACATCCAGTCCGACTCCCGCATCCGCCGCGGCGGCACGCAGGGCCGCCTCCGCCGTGGGCGAGCGGCAGATGTTGCCGAGACAGACGGCCAACACGACCGGTGTGGCGCCATGCCGGGTTGTGCTCATCGTGGTTCCTGGGCTCATGGGCTCATGGGCAGCTTGCAGGTGTCGATCAGGCCAGGCCGGCGGCGTCCCGGCCCAGGATCAAGGTCACGTGGGTGACCTCGCTCGATCGTTCGAGCGTCGCGCCGGACGGTAGGTCATCCAGCAGCCGTTGTGCCTGGGCATCCGCACCGGGGGGATAGCGGATCGTGGTGGTGTCGCGTGCCTCGGCGTTCCCGACCTCAGCGATGTCGTAGTCGCGGGCCTCCAGCAGGCCAGCGACCCGGCCGGCCAGTCCGGAGGCCCCGGCACCGTTGGTCACACTGACGCGGATGTCGGCCGGCGCGACGGCGTCGATGGACTCGTCCAGGATCGATCCGTCCCGGAACTGGGCGAACAGGGCCTCGGCCTCGGAGTCTCGGACGTAGAGCACCTCGGCCCCACCGGAGGTCCGTCCCGGATCGGCGGGCACGGTGTAGGTCGGCGCTCCGCCCCCGGCCAGACCGCGCACCCCGCGTGCGAACCGGGCCATGTCGATCGGGCCCATGTCGTCGTCGGCCGAGACGGCCCCCCCGACCGACCGGCCGACCGACCAGATCCTGACGGGGTTGAGCAGCGTCGAAGGCTCGGTGAGTTCCGAGGCCAGCGCCTGCACGAAACGCTGTTGACGCTGGATGCGCTGCAGGTCGTCGTCGATCTTGCGCACCCGCACGTAGCCGAGCGCATCCGGGCCATCGAGCACCTGGCAACCCGCCGGAAGGTCGATGCCCGCATCGCGGTCGCTGATCGGTTCGTCGAGACACAGTTCCACGCCGTCGACGGCGTCCACGACCTCGACGAAGCCCCCGAACGAGATCCCGAGGTAGTGCGAGACGGGGATCCCCGAGACCTCGCGGACGGTCTGGACCAGGCAGCCTGGTCCGTCGATCGACTGGGCGACGTTGATCCGGCCGGTCGTGCCATCACAACGCGGGACCCAGAGGTCGCGTGGGAACGACAGCAACGCGATGTCCCCACCGTCGATGGTCATGATGAACACGGTGTCGGTCCGCTCGCCATCGAACGCGTCCGCGGATCCGGTCGACAACGCCTGCTGTTCCTCGCGGGTCAGTCCTTCGCGGCTGTCACTGCCCGCCACCAGGACGTGCATCGGGCGGCTGCTACCGGACAGATGGTCGACGGGCACCCGAGGGATCTGCCGGGAGATCAACAACGGCACCACCAACAGCAGGACCAGCAGCGCGATAACCGCCCATCGCAGCGTGCTGCGACCACGGCGTGGTCGACCGGCGCGCTCGACGCTCGGTCCCCAGCCACCGTCGTCGTCGCCACCACGGGCGGAGGTGCCCGCCCCTCTGCCGTACTCCGTGCTCACCTGGGCTCCTTGGGCCTCCGCCAGCGCGCAGTGTTCCATGCGTCGGTAGGCGCGGGCGACATCCTCGGGCGCCGGTTACGGTGCCGATCCGTCCGACGAGGAGCCCACGGTGGAGTCAAGACCCTCGCACGCCGTCCCGTCCTCGACCTCGCGGGCCGAGGTGGGCGAGGCGCTGGTCGATCTGGTGCGTCGTTCGGTGATCGGCGAGACCGAGGCGGTCCACACACCCTTCGGGCCCCGTCGGGTCGTCTACGCCGATTATACGGCCTCGGGTCGGTCGCTGAGCTTCATCGAGGACCACCTTCGCAGCGTCGTGCTCCCGCTGTACGCCAACACCCATACCGAGACCTCCGGCACCGGCCGCCAGACCACGCGGTTCCGGGAGGACGCCCGTGAGATCGTCGCCGAGTCGTTCGGTGCCGGCGACGACCACGCCGTGCTGTTCGCCGGGACCGGGTCGACCGGGGCGATCGACAAGCTGATCCGGGTGCTCGGTCTGCGTCTGCCGTGCCAGTTGGACGAGCGGTACGGCTTCTCGGACCAGATCCCGGCCGAACAGCGTCCGGTGGTGTTCATCGGTCCCTACGAACACCACTCCAACGAGGTGCCGTGGCGCGAGACCATCGCCGAGGTCGTCACCATCCCCGAGGACGCCGACGGCCACGTCGATCTCGCAGCGCTCGAAGCCGCGTTGCTCGCCACGGCCGACCGGCCGGTGAGGATCGGGTCGTTCTCCGCGGCGTCCAACGTCACCGGCATCCTCACCGACACCCGGGCGGTGTCGGTGCTGCTCCACCGCCACGGGGCCTGGTCGTTCTGGGACTGCGCCGCCGCGGCTCCCTACATCGACGTGACCATGGCTCCACACCGGCCGGCTCCCGACGGGGACGTCTCGGAAGCCCACCTCGACACCAAGGATGCGGTGTTCGTCTCCCCCCACAAGATGATCGGGGGTCCGGGGACCCCGGGGTTGCTGATCGCGCGCCGGGAGCTGTTCACCAACCGCGTCCCGACGGTCCCGGGCGGTGGCACCGTGAGCTACGTCAACACCGCCGAACACCGCTTCCTCGACGACATCGAGCACCGTGAAGAGGGTGGCACACCCGACATCGTCGGTGCCATCCGCACCGGGTTGATCTTCCAGTTGAAGTCCGCGGTCGGCGTCCCGGTCATCCAGGCGCACGAAGAGCGTGCGATCCGACGCGCCATCGCCGCCTGGGCTCCGGAACCCGCCATCGAGGTCCTGGGCAACCCGGCTGCGGACCGGCTGTCGATCGTGTCGTTCGTGATCCGCCACGGTGCCGGCTACCTGCACCACGATCTGGTGGTGGCGCTGCTCAACGACGTGTTCGGTATCCAGGCACGCGGTGGCTGTTCGTGTGCGGGCCCCTACGGTCACCGCCTGCTCGGGATCGATCTCGAGCGCTCCCATGCCTTCGAGGCGGCCATCGTCGGGGGCTGCGAGGGCATCAAACCCGGATGGGTGCGCGTCAACTTCACCTGGTTCATCACCGACGCGGTGGTCGACTTCATCGTCGAGGCCGTACGGCTGATCGCTCGTGACGGGTGGCGACTGCTCGACCACTACGACTTCGACGCCGAGAGCGGTCGCTGGACCCACCGGGA
Source organism: Nitriliruptoraceae bacterium (assembly GCA_003558435.1). Taxonomy (GTDB): domain Bacteria; phylum Actinomycetota; class Nitriliruptoria; order Nitriliruptorales; family Nitriliruptoraceae; genus PWLR01. The sequence goes on from PWLR01000032.1 coordinate 22,758, forward strand.
CGGGCGTGTGCCGCCCCCGATGTCGCTGCACGACGTGCGCTACGACGCGCAGGGCATCAGCTGGCCGCAGGAGCGGTTGCAGGTGCCCGACCACGCGCTCGAGGACGTCCTGGAGGCGGGACGTGAGATCCTCGCCGGGGCGATGCCCCGCCCGGACGGTATCGTGCCGACCGTCCTGCCACCCGCGGTCGAGGCCCTGCGTTGGTTCCCGCTGCCGGGAGAACCCGTGCCGGTGGGAACCCGGCCGGCGGTCGGGGGTGGCTGATCCGCGAGGTCAGGCGGTGACGCGGTTCGGTCTCAGGTGCTCGACGTCGCTGAAGGATTGGAGGCTGAAGATCCACTGGCCCGCGATCGGGGTGCTGCGGAGCACCGTCACCGAGGCGTGGTTCGAGGCGAACCGTTCCCACTCCCAGGGTTCTGGCTCGAGGCCGAGCAGGTGCCCGAGTACGACCGAGTTGGTCCCGGCGTGCGCCACCATCAACAGGCGCTTGGGAGCGTCTGCGGGCACGCTCCAGAGCTTGTCGTGATCGCGCTCGATGCCCCGCTGGGCGAGTTCGAGGGTCAACCCGTCGGTGACCCTCGCATGGAAGTCGCGGAACGTCTCGCCACCGTCGATGCCCTCCCACCAGGCGTCGCGAGGTCGGCTGCGCGCCTCCCGGAACACCTTCTCGACCTCCTCGGACGGCGTTCCCTGCCAGGCCTCCGGCTGTCGGATCTCGTGGAGCCAGCTCCGCGAGACCCTCGGCACGTCGGGGAGCCGGTCGAGCAGCGGCGCTGCGGTCTGTCGGGCACGTGTCGCGGTGGAGACGAGCACCTCGTCGAGATGGATCCCGGCCAGGCGATCGGCGGCGAGCTCGGCCTGTTGCCGGCCGAGCTCGGTCAGGCCCGGATCGACCTGGGCCTCGCGCGCACGGGTCCACTCGGGTTGGGCATGACGGAGGAGGAGGAGTTCCATGCCCCAACGGTATCGGCAGTGGTGACCCCGGACGTCTGCCCGCGCGACGATTCCGGCGGGCCTTAGACTCGCTCCGCGTCCGAACAGGCGTCCTGAGCCCGACAACGCGCGCCACCGGGCGCGTCCAGCCTCGTTGCGCCCCGACCGATCCGAACGAGTTGAACATGTCCGTAGAACCCTCGTCGCAACCGTCCGCTGACGGTGTCTCCCTGGAGGAACCCTCCACGCGGAACGCCCGAGGGGGGACCATCTTGGTGGTCGACGACGACCCGGCCATCCGCGAGCTGGTGACGGCCGTGCTCGGCCATGACGATCATGAGGTGGTCGTGGCCGAGGACGGCCACCAGGCGCTGCAGCGCCTGGAGGACTCGCCGCCCGACCTGATCGTCTGCGACATCAACATGCCGGGGATGGACGGGTTCGCGTTCGTGGAACGGTTGCGCGATCGTCCCGACTACCGCTACGTCCCGGTGATCTTCCTCACCACCAGGCGCGGGATCGATGACGTGGTGCACGGGCTCGCGCTCGGTGCGGACGACTACCTGGCCAAGCCGTTCGCTCCCGAGGAACTGCTGGCACGTGTCCGGAGCAAGTTGGCACGCCCGCCCGTCCCGGCCGACCTGCTGCCGGTGGACCGTGAGTCGGGGTTGTTGTCCTCGGCCCGCTTCCGGGACGAACTCGACCGTGAACACGGCCGCACGGCCAGGGGTGGCGGTGATGGGGTCCTCGCCGTGGTACGGCTCTCGGAGTTGGCCGGCGTGCGCGCGCGCCTGGGACCGCGGGTGGCACGAGATCTGGTGCGCGAGGTGGGCCGTCGTCTGCTCGGGCGGGTCCGTCCCTTGGATCTGGTGGCGCGCCACGGAGACGACTCCCTGGTGATCCTGCTTCCCGAGACGCGTGCCGCCGACGCGCGGCGCCACCTGCAGGCGACGCTGGAACGGCTCAGTGCCGGCAGCTACGAGATCCGAGGAGAGGTCTTCCGCGTCACCCCCTCGCTCGGTTTCGTGACGCTCGGCGAGGCCCCGACCGGCGCGGATGCGCTCGCACGGGCGGACACCGCCGCGACCCACGCCGTCGCCCAACTCGATCTGGTGCCCCAGCGATGGACCGACGCGATGGACGCGGAGGCCGCCGGGCGGGCCGCGGCGCGCAAGGCGGCGCGAACACCCGAGCCGCTCGCGGGTCTCTACACCCGTTTCAAGACCCCGATCCAGATCGCCCTCACCGTCGTGCTCGGGCTCGTCCTGCCGTTCCTGGTCTACTGGCAGCTCGACGAGGCCGGATTCGACATCACCTCGGTGATGTACGTCGTGATCGTGGTCGGCCTCGTGGTGACGGGATTCCTGATCTGGCTCGAGGGGATGTACGCCCGGAACCCCGGAGAGCCCCCCGAGGAACCCGGGGAACCGGAGCCTCCTGCCACGGCGATCATCGCGGCCTACCTACCCAACGAGTCGACCACCATCCTGGACACCGTCGAGGCGTTCCGGCGGATCGACTACCCGGCGGGTCTGCAGATCATCGTCGCCTACAACACACCCGACCCGCTCCCGGTCGAACGCCAGCTGGCGGCCCTGGCGGAGCAGGATCCCCGCGTCGTGCCGCTGAAGGTGGAGGACTCCACCTCCAAGGCGCAGAACGTCAACGCGGCGCTCGAGCAGGCCACCGGGGCGTTCGTGGGGATGTTCGACGCGGATCACCAGCCCGACCCCGATGCGTACCGACGGGCCTGGCGGTGGCTGTCCAACGGCTACGACGTGGTCCAGGGGCACTGCCTGGTGCGCAACGGTGAGGAGTCGCGCGCCGCCCGTCTCGTCGCCGTCGAGTTCGAGTCGATCTACGCCGTCAGTCACCCGGGGCGGATGCGGATGCACGACTTCGGCGTGTTCGGCGGGTCGAACGGGTTCTGGCGCACCGATCTGCTGCACACGATCCGCATGCGCGGGGGGATGCTGACCGAGGACATCGATTCGAGCTTGCGGGTCATCGAGGCCGGTGGGCGCATCCGCAACGACCCGAACCTGGTCAGCCGGGAACTGGCCACGACCACCTGGTCCCAGTTGTGGAACCAACGGATGCGGTGGGCGCAGGGCTGGTTCCAGGTCTCCCTGCGCCACCTCTGGCGTGGTGTGCGGTCCCCCAACCTGAGCTTGCGGCAGAAGCTCGGCGTCGTGCATCTGCTGGGATGGCGTGAGCTCTACCCGTGGCTGTCGCTCCAGGTGTTCCCCATCGGTGCCTACTGGATCTGGCGGGGTGACGAGTTCGAATGGCTCGTGCCGGTGTTCGTGCTCACCACCGTGTTCACGCTGTCGGTCGGCCCGTTCCAGACCTGGTTCGCCTACCGCCTCGGGCATCCCGAGATCCGGAGCAACCGACGGTGGTACTGGCTGTACCTGCTGGAGGCCTCGCTGTTCTACACGGAGTACAAGAACATCATCGCTCGGGTCGCGCAACTCAAAGAGGGCTTCCGCGAGCGTGCGTGGAAGGTCACCCCCCGTTCCGAGCCCTCCACGACCACAGAGGACTGACGTGCGAGCACCAGCGATCCCAGCCGACGATCGTGCGCGCTCGGCGGCGGTCGGTCGCCTCGCTCTGCTCGATACCCCGAGCGAGGAGCGGTTCGACCGGATCACCCGCACCGTGGCGAGGTTGCTGGACGCGCCGATCGCGGTGCTCAACCTGGTCGACGACCATCGGCAGTGGGCCAAGTCCGCGGTCGGCATGTCCCAAGGCACGGAGTTCGAGCACCGGGTCTCGTTCTGCGCGCACGTGGTCGCGGATGCGGGGCCGGTCCTGGTCTCCGACACGGCACGCGATGAGCGTTTCCGCGACAACCCGATGGCGCTCCAGGAACCGGGACTGCGGTGTTACTTCGGCGTGCCGGTGAAGGGGCCGGACGGTCACATCGTCGGTTCGCTGTGCATCGCCGGGCATGAACCCCGCGAGCTCAGCGACGATGAGTTCGCCGTGTTGAGCGACCTCGTCGGGTGGGTCGAGGCCGAACTCGAGCACGATCGGTTGATCGCCCTCACCGAGGAGGAGCGGCAGCTGCGCGAGCGGCTCCAGGCGATCACCTCCTCGGTGGGTGACGCCGTCGTGGTGTTCGACGCTGCCGGGACGATCACCGACGTGAACGCGGCGGCGACCGCCCTCACCGGCTACGAGTCCGCAGAACTGATCGGGAACGATCTCGGACGAAGCCTGCCGGAGGACTCCCGGCAGCGGCTCGAACACCTCTTGACGCGTGGGGCGCTCGACAAGCCCGTCTCCGAGGAGCTCGAGCTCGCGCGTCGGGACGGTGACACGGTCCCGATCGAGGTGACCGTGTCGAGCACCCTCGACGGGGACACCTACATCGTGGTGGCTCGTGACGTCAGCCAACGACGTCGTCACCAGCGGACCCTGGAGAAGCTGCGACGTCGTTACGAGGTCATCCTCGATGCTGCTGCGGAGGCGATCATCGGGATCACCTCCGACGGTTTCGTCGACTACGCGAATCCGGCGGCGGGACGGTTGCTCGGCACGGACCCCGAAGGACTGCTCGGCCAGAACCTGCACGAGCGTCACCATCACCACCATGCCGACGGCACGCCCTACCACTGGCACGAGTGTCCGACGGCGCGAACGGTCACCGAAGGGGTGGCACACGACGTTCTCGACGAGATCTATTCCCGCAGCGACGGCAGCAAGGTCGAGGTCGAGTACTCCTCGACGCCGCTGTTCGACGACGAACGCGTCACGGGCGCGGTTCTCGTGCTCCGTGACATCGGCGCGCGCCGCGAGGGGGATCGCCTCAAGAGCCAGTTCGTCTCCACGGTCAGTCACGAGCTCCGGACGCCGTTGACCTCGCTGAGGGGCGCGTTGTCGCTGGTGCGCGGCGGGGTGGTCGGGGACATCCCTGCGGAGGCGTTGGAACTGCTCGACACCGCGCAGAGCAGTACCGATCGCCTCATCCGGTTGGTCAACGACCTCCTCGACCTCAGCCGCCTGGACGCGGGGGTGATCGAGTTGCACCCGACGGCGACGTCGCTGGCGACGGTGGTCGCGACGGCGGTCGCGGGGGTGCGCACCGCCGCGGGCGAGATCGGTGTGGAGATCGATGTCGAGGTGGCCGACGTGAGCGTGCATGCGGACGCGGATCGCCTGGTGCAGGCGCTGACCAACCTGCTGGGTAACGCGGTGCGGTTCTCGCCACCCGGCGGCACGGTGACCGTGAGCTCGGAACAGGATGCGGGCTGCGTCACCATCGAGGTTCGCGACATGGGACCCGGGGTCCCCGACGACGCACGCGCACGGATCTTCGAGCGATTCGGGCAGGCCGACAGCTCGGATGCGCGGTCACGGACCGGTACCGGGCTCGGGCTCCCGATCGCCCGGGAGCTGGTCGAACGCCACGGGGGACGACTCTGGGTCGGGGACGCGCCCGTCGGCAGCGTGTTCAACCTCGAGCTGCCCCTCAGCGCCGCGCCCGAGGACGCCTGGTCATCCGATGAGGTTGAGGAGGTGGGTCGATGACCCGACACCTGCTGCTCGTCGACGACGACGAAGCCATCCGCTCCGTTGCGGGTCTCGGGCTCGAACGGGTCGGCGGATACTCGGTGGATCGTGCCGCAAGCGGGGTGGATGCGCTGCGCATGCTCCGCGAGCGGATCCCGGATGCGATCCTGCTCGACGTGATGATGCCGGGTGTCGACGGCCCCACGACGCTCGGCCGGATACGCCAGGTCGAGGGGTGCGGGCATGTCCCGGTCATCTTCCTCACGGCCAAGCTGCAACCGGCCGAGGTGGCCTGGCTCGAGACGTTCGATGTCGTCGGGGTGCTCGGGAAACCGTTCGACCCCATGACGCTCGCCGAGGAGGTCGCGAACATGCTCGGCTGGGAACCTCCGCGCGGCCCCGGAGCTCAGCGGGAGCCGTCGAGGTGAGCGACGACTCGCTGGAGGCGCTGATCGCCGGCATGTGGCAACGGCTCGCCCCCGAGCAGCGGGCGAACGCCCAGCGCCTCTGCGTGGCCCTGGCCGAGGTGCGAACGCAGCTAGGAGCCGGAGAGGATCCGCGGGCATGGGCCGAGGTGCGTGAGCTCGCCCACCGACTCGCGGGGTCACTCGGATCACTCGGGCAACATGCCGCGGGCCGCGAAGCCGTGGCGATGGAGGATCTCACCAGTGGCGTGGAGCAGCCCGACGACGAACTCCTGCTGCGGGTGACCGCGCACGCCTCGGCGCTGCTGGATCGCCTCGCTCGCGGTGCACCCGAGGAGCCGCCCTCGGATGGGGACGCACCGCCGCCAGCCCGCTGGTGATCCGATCGGTGAACCGGTCCCCCTGGCGCTTGCAGCGCCCCGCCTCGGTCGCGCCGGCGAGCGGCGCGGTGGTCACGATCCGCTCGGCCGGGTGCGTGCCGGGGCGGCGGCGACCACGTCGCGCAGCTCCTGGCCCGGGGTGAAGCAGCAGTCGGTCGGACAGGCGTCGTGGTTGGGGCCGCGGGTGCCGAGCGCACGGGCGGGTGCGTCCTCGGACCGTTCCAGCACCAGCTCGCGGATCATCTGGACGAACCGGGGATCGGTCCCGACCGTGCCCGCCCGGGCGAAGGGCAGGCCGATGCGCTCGCAGGTGTCCTTGGCCTCGACGTCGAGGTCGTAGATGACCTCCATGTGGTCGGAGATGAACCCGATCGGGACGTTGACCACCCCCGGGACCCCCTGCTCCTTCAGCGCTTCGAGGTGGTCGTTGACGTCGGGCTCCAGCCACGGGACGAACTCGGGGCCGGAGCGCGAGTTGAACACCAGTTGCCACGGGCGCTCGGTGTCGCCGGGAACGGGCGCGCGCCCCGCCAGCAGCTCCATCACGATGCGACACGCCTCGTAGTGCTGCGCCTCGTAGTCGCAGTGGCGCGCCATGGTCCGTGGGATCGAGTGGGTCGTGAACACGATGTGGGCACCGTCACGGGTGTCCGCGGGCAGTTGTTCGAGGGCCGCCTCGATCAGGTCGACCTGCGGTTCGATGAACCCCGGGTGGTTGTAGTAGACGCGCAACTTGTCGAGCTCGGGGGCGTTGTCGACCTGGGCCCGGGCCTCGGCCAGGTTCTCGCGGTACTGCCGGCAGCCGGAGTAGGAGGAGTACGCGGAGGTCACGAAACAGATCGCCCGTTCCACCCCGTCGTCGCGCATCTGTGTGAGCGTGTCGGGCAGCATCGGAGCCCAGTTGCGGTTGCCGAAGTAGACGGGGAGCGCGGGCCCCTCCGCTTCGAGCAGCTTCTCGAGTTCCGCCTTCAGCGCCCGGTTCTGATCGTTGATCGGTGAGCGACCGTCGAACTCGAAGTAGTGCTGGCTCACCTCCTCCAGACGCTCCCGGGGGACATCACGGCCCCGGGTCACGTTCTCCATGAACGGGATGACCTCGTCGGGGGCTTCCGGGCCGCCGAAGGACACCAACAGGATCGCGTCGTACTGGTTCGCCACGTATCGGCTCCTCGTCGTTCGCATCGCGGTGATCGCTCGCAACTCATCCGACGCCGCGACCTCGGACGGTTGGGTCGAGGCCCGGCGTCATCGGGTCACGAGCCTACGCTCACGCCGCCCACCGGGGGACCCAACGTGGCCGAACGTGTCGCTCCTCGCCCGAGCTTGCTCAGCCGATGGGTTCCTCGTTGACCAGCGGCCGCACGGCACGGGTCCCGCGCTGTGCGAGCCAGATGCCGGTCACGATGAGACCGCCGCCGATCGCGGCCGCGAGTCCCAACCGTTCGTCGAGCACGAGCGCGCCGGCGATGATCGCCACCAGCGGGATCAGGTAGGTCGTCATCGTCGCGTTGGTCGCGCCGACGCGTTCGATCAGCATGTAGAACAGCAGGAACGCGAACCCGGTCCCGAGCGCGCCGAGCAACCCGACGGCGATCAACGTGGTGGAGGTCAGCTCGGAGAGCACCGGACGGACCGGGTCGAACAGCAGCGCCACGGGGATGGTGACCACCGCAGCGCTCAACACCTGGCCCGTGGCCAGCACCAGTGGGGGGAGGTTGCCCGAGACGTAGGTCTTGGCATACACGGCCCCACTGGCGTAGAGGATGGTCGCGGCGACCACCACCAGCACGGCCACGACCCGGCCGGGCTGCTCGAGGTCGTCGGCGACGATCGCCCCGACCCCCGCGAGCGCCAGCAACAACCCGATCAGCCGCTTCCGGGTGATGCGTTCGAGACCGACCAGGGCCGAGACCAGCAACGTCGAGGTGGGAACGATCGCCATGAGCAGGGCGGTCAGCCCGGATGGCAGGGACTGTTGGGCCCACGCCAACGCCGTCCACGGCACGGCGTTGTTGATCACGCCCAGGACCAGCAGGTGGCCCCACATCCGCGGCACGGTGGGCAGGCGTCGACCGCGTAGGTGCAACAGCACGACCAGTACGGAGCCGCCGACGCCGGTGCGGCCCGCCACGATCCACACCGGACCGAGCTCGCGCAGGGCCAGCTCGACGAACAGGAACGATAGGCCCCACATGCTGCTCAAAGCGAGCAGCAACAGGGTCTCGATCGGCCCGAAGCCGCGAGGTGACGAGGGGATCAAGCGGACCTCGGTGGCGAGCGCGTGTCAGCGGCCGACGCGGGTCGCGCCGACCCCGCAACCTAGCGAGCTTGCGTTGCGAGGCCGGCATCCTGTCCGCAGGTACGAGCTCACAGCTTGCGCAGCAGGACCTGCTCGACCGCGTGTCCTGGTCCCTTGCGGAGGATCAGGTCGGCCCGTGATCGGGTCGGTAGCACGTTCTCCGCCAGGTTCCGCCCGTTGATGCGGTGCCAGATGTCGCGAGCAACGCGATCGGCTTCGTCGTCGTCCAGCTCCGCGTAGCGGGTGAAGTAGGAACGGGGGTCCCGGAAAGCGGTGTCGCGAAGCTGCCGGAAACGCTCCACGTACCAGCGCAGGACATCATGCTCGTCCGCATCGACATAGATGGAGAAGTCGAAGTAGTCGGACACGAACACGCTGCGGTCGTCGGGCCCGGTCTGCAGCACGTTCAGGCCTTCGACGATGAGCACGTCGGGCTGCCGGACGGTGATGTAGTCACCCGGGACGATGTCGTAGGTCAGGTGCGAATAGACGGGGGCGCGGGTCTCGGGGGCACCGGCCTTGACCTGGCCGACGAAGCGCACCAGCGCGCCGGTGTCGTAGGACTCCGGGAACCCCTTGCGCTCCATCAACCCTCGCCGCTCGAGTTCGGCGTTGGGGTGGAGGAACCCGTCGGTGGTGACGAGCGCGACCTCCGGATGGTTCGGCCAACGCGACAGCAACGCCTGCAGGATGCGCGAGGTGGTCGACTTGCCGACGGCGACCGACCCGGCGATCCCGATCACGAACGGGACCTTGGCAGCGAGCGTGCCCAGGAACGTGTCGGTGGCCCGGTGAAGATCCTGTGTGGCTCCGACGTAGAGGTTGAGCAGCCGCGACATCGGGAGGTAGACCTCGGCGACCTCGGTCAGGGAGATCTCGTCGTTGATGCCGCGCAGGGCGTCGAGATCCTCCTCGGTCAGGGTCAACGGGGTGGCGGAGCGCAGCTGCGCCCAATCGCCACGTGGCAGCAGCACCCACGGGATCGCATCCGAATGCTGTGCAACCACCACGTCGGTCGTTCCCTTCCCTGGACGGCCGGGGCATCCTAACGGGCGGCACCGGGGGGGCCGTTGCGCGCGTCCGGCGGACGCCGGTGGGCGGGCGGACGCGCGGATCGCCCGTCGATGCGCGACACTGTCGTCCACGCCCCTCGCGTGATCCGGCGATCATGCGTCATCGCCGGGCCTCCGTCCTCGCCTGTCCTTCGCAGCCGTCCCGCCCGTGCTCCTTCCGCCCCGATCCGAGGTCGTCAGCGATCGTGACCAGCCTGCCCCCGCGCACGCTCGCGCTCCGGCGCTGGCTCGCCGCGGCGTTGGTGGTGTTGCTCGTACCGCTGGTGATCGCCGTGGGCTCGGTCGCCGACGATCAGCCCCTTCGGGAGGGAGAGCCGGCCCCGCGCACCGTCTTCGCCGAGGACGCGATCCGCATCGAGGACGAGGCCGCGACCGATACCGCCCGACGGACCGCGGCGGAGTCGGTCGAACCCCAGTTCGCGCCCGATCGTGACGCGCAGACCGCCATCGTCCGGGATGTCCGGAACGTGTTCGAGGCGACCCGCGAGGTCCGTGAGGTCCCCGATGCGAGCGGACCGGGCCCGTCCCGTGCGGTCTCGCGCCTGGCTCAGCGCACCGAACTGTTGGTGCTCGAACCGGAACTCGACGAGGAGTTGGCCGCCTCGCTCGTGGCCTTGTCCGACAGTGAGCTCGACATCGTCGAGCGCGAGACCATCGCCATCGCCCAGGAACTCGCCCGGCAGCGCATCTCGGCCGAGCAGTTGGAGGGCGTGCTCGCCGAGACCCTCTCGGTCGAACGGGCGCTGCGTCCCTTCCCGGGCGACAGCGGGAGCGAGGTCGCCGAGCCCCTGTTGGAACTGCTGGTACGCCCGACGGTGACCGTGGACCCCGATCTGACCTCGGGCGCCCGCGAGCGGGCCGCCGAAGCGGTGCCGGAGGTCGTGCAGACCTGGGGGGCGGGCGAGGCGATCGTCCGGGAGGGCGACATCGTGACCCCGATCGCCTTCCAGGCCATCGAGGAGGCCGGCCTGGTCGGGGCGTCGGCACTCCAGGCGTGGTTGCGCGCGACGCTGGCGATGGTGATCGTGACGGCGGTCGCCGGGGTCTACCTCTCGAGGATGCAGCCGAAGGTCTGGGTGACCCCGAAGAAACTGGTGTTGCTCGCGGGGCTGGTGGTCGCCTACTCGGGGCTGGTGGTCGGCTCCTCGGTGCTGGTGGACGCCACCTCGTACGGTTGGTTGTTCGCGATCCCCGCCGGCGCGCTCGCGATGCTCGTCGCGCTGTTGATCCACCCGGTCATCGGCATCGCCACGATGCTGCCCGCGTCCGTGCTGGTGTTGCTGGTGCGCCCGTCGGCCGGCTCCGTGGCGTTGTTCGCCGCGATCGCGGTGCTGATCAGCGTGCCGCTCACGACCGGCATCGCGAAGCGCTCGGACCTGCGATCGGCCACCCTGCGTGCCGCGCTGTCGTTCCCGGTGGCCGCGCTCGGCATCGTGTTGGTGTTCGGACCTCGCGACGAGTGGCTGATCGTGCTGGCTGCCGGTGCCCTCAACGGCGTCTTGACCGCCGTGGCCGTCCAGGGCGCCATGCCGTTCCTCGAGGCGCTGTTCCGACTACCGACCGTGACCGGTCTGCTCGACCTGTCCGACCGCAACCATCCGCTGTTGCGGGAACTCGAGACCAAGGCGCTCGGCTCCTACAACCACTCGGTGATGGTCGCCTCCTTGACCGAGCGCGCCTGCCGTGCCGTCGGCGCCGATCCGCTCCTCGGTGGGGTGGCGGCGCTGTACCACGACATCGGCAAGGTCCGCCAGCCCCACTTCTTCATCGAGAACCAGCAGGGCATCGCCAACCCCCACGACGACCTCGATCCGGAGGTCTCGGCGATCATCATCCAGAACCACGTGGTCGATGGCGTCGAGATGGCCACCGAGCACCGCCTGCCGCCCGAGGTCGTGGCCTGCATCGGCAGCCATCACGGGACGATGCTGGTCAGCTACTTCTACGAGAAGGCGGTCCGGGCCGCCGGTGACCGCAGCCGTGTCGACGAGAGCAGCTACCGGTACCAGGGCCACAAGCCGCGCAGCAAGGAAGCCGCGATCCTGCTGCTCGCCGACTGCTGCGAGGCGACCACCCGAGCCATGGCGATGACCCGCGGGACCCTCCCACGCGCGGAGATCGAGGACACCGTCGACCGTCTGCTCGCCGAGCGGGTCGAGGACGGTCAGTTCGACGAGTCCGATCTGACCTTCCGCGAACTCGGTCTGGCGCGCGACACGATCGTCGAATCGCTGGTGGGCATCTACCACCCGCGGATCGCCTACCCACCGAAGAGCGACGCCAGCGTCGGGTCCGGGTCGGGCCGGGACGACGATGCCGAGCCGCGGGACGCGAGCGGTCCTACCGGCGCCGTCGCGATGCCGGGTCCCGTGCCGCTGCCGGGTTCGAGCGAGACCTCGTCGGTTCCCCCGCGGCCGGCCGAACAGCGCAGCAGTCCGTCGCCGGACCCCGGGGGCTCGGGCGGTCCGTGACGCCGGGTCAGCCCTGCGGGTCCTGACCGAGTGCGAATCCGGCGTCGAGAGCCTGCTCCGAGTAGCTGCGGAAGGCGATCACGGTCTCCGAGCCCTGTACACCTGTCACCTTGCCGATGCTGCCGGCCACCACGTCGGCGAGGTCCTCGTTGCGGCCGACGCGGACCTTGACGATCAGGTCGTAACGTCCGGTCACCGAATACACCTCGGTGACGCCGTCGATCTCGACCAGGGTCTCGGCGACCTCGGGAACGTGCGCCACATCGACATCGAGCAGGACGAAAGCGGTGATCACGTTGGTGCTCCTTCCCGGGGACGACCACGCTAGCGGCCCGGCACCGACCCACCCGGTCGGAGGATCGTCCGGCCCGGCCCGGTCGAGGTTCGCCGACGCGGTGCTCACGGTGGTGGCCGGAACCCGACCGGGCGAGATCGTGACCTACGCCGAGGTGGCGCGGGAAGCCGGGGCCCCGGGAGCGGCTCGAGCGGTGGGGCGCGTGCTGCGTGTCCACGGTTCCGGGCATCCGTGGTGGCGGGTGGTCACGGTGAACGGCAGACTCGTGCCCGGTCTCGAGCGGGAGCACGCCGACCGACTGGCATCGGAGGGCGTGGCGACCGCCTCCGGCCGGGTCGTCGGCGATGCTCACGGCGACTGACGCCGTCCTTCGCCGGCGGCGAGATCTCGCTCGAGGGCCCGCCGCGCGATACCGGTTCGGTCGCTTGTACCCGGTCTCCGACGAAAAATGAGCACTGAGCGCACACTTGTGGGCCAGTTGGAGGAACGCGGGCCATCGATGCGTTCATCACAGAGACGGCCCTTTACCCGGTGCCTGCGCCTCGATCGTCCGCGATCACCGTCGATCGCCGTATCGAAGCCGGTCCAGGATCCCGCACGACCGCCATCCGACCCGGCCACAGCGCCCTGAAGATGGGGACAGCGCCCGTTCGTCGGCACTGCGGCCGCCTCGGCTCCGAAGGACATGTGAAGGTCAGCCCGACGGCCGCTAGTTCCGCCTCTCCGCCCGCCGACCAGAGGTGGAGATGTTCCAGGGTCAGGGGTCGTCCGCAATCTGCACGCCAGCCCATACTCCAATCCTCCCGGAGGAGGCCAGGTGAATCCGACCGATCTCCCGACCGCCGAGGTCGCCGTCGAAGAGCTGCTCGAACGTTCCTCGGAACGTGGTTACGTGCTGCTCTCGGAGCTCCAGGAACTGTACGTCCCGGAGCTCCACGGTGACCGTTGGGTCGAAGACGCCATCGTCACGGCCCGAGACCAAGGGGTCGAGGTCGTCGACGATGTCGCCGACGACGCCCCCGAGGAGGTCGCGGATGCCTCCGCGGCCCTCACGACCGACCTCGTGCGCCAGTACCTCAACGACGCGGGCCGTCACGCCCTGCTGACCAAGGAGGACGAGGCCGACCTCGCGAAGCGCTACCAGGCCGGCATGGCCGCGGAGTGGCTCGCCAAGGAACACGCCGCGACGCTCACCCGGTCGCGGAAGAACCGCCTCCGCGGCGTGGCCCGCGATGGCGAGCGGGCCAAGGAGCGGATGGTCCAGGCCAACCTGCGCCTGGTGGTCCCACAGGCCCGGAAGTTCTCCGGCCGCGACCTCGACTTCATCGAGCTGATCCAGGAAGGCAACCTGGGCTTGCTCCGCGCCGTCGAGAAGTTCGACCACACCAAGGGCTACAAGTTCTCCACCTACGCGGTGTGGTGGATCCGCCAGGCACTCCAGCGCGGCGTGGCGAGCAAGGGCCGCACGATCCGTGTCCCGGCACACGTGTGGGAGCTGTACGGCAAGCTGCGCGCCGCAGAGCTCCGGCTCCGGCAGCAGAAGGGCGGCGACCCCTCGGAGATCGAGATCGCGGACGAGGTCGGTCTGACCGTCGAGCGGGTCCGCGAGGTCCGCGACGCGATGCAGGAGCTCGTGAGTCTCGACCGTCCGATCGGCGAGGACGGTGATGCCACCATGGGTGATCTCATCGCCGACCAGGGCCAGGTCGACCCGGCGGACACCGCGCTCGAGGGTGACGCACTCAGCCAGATCGATGCGGCACTCAACGCGCTGGACGACCGTGAACGCATCATCCTGGTGCTCCGGTTCGGCCTCGGTGGCCAGGAGCCGCAGACGCTCGAGGAGATCGGTGCCCACTTCGGTCTGACCCGCGAGCGCATCCGGCAGATGCAGAACCGGGCACTCGCCAAGCTGCGTCACCCGTCCCGTGCGCACAACCTCAGTGGCCTGCTGGACGTGCTCGACCGCGCCGCGTAGTCGCACGACGCGCGACCCCGGCCGACGAACGCCCGACAGGCGCCCCGGCGTTCCGAGCGATGCCCGCCACCTCAGGTGGCGGGCATCGTGGTGTGTCGGTCGGGTGTGTCGGAAGGGGGGAGGGGCCCTAGCATCATGCCGCCCGCATGGGCGGCCAGCCCGCCGCGCGGCGGATGCTCTCGCCCCGCCCCTCTGCGTTCCGACACGAAGGACCGCCCGTGTCCGACCCGGTGCCACAGGCTGATGTGTCCACGCGCACGCACCGATGGTTGTTGGTGGCGGTCGGCCTGCTGCTCTTGGTGACACTCGCGGGGATGGTGGCGCTGTGGCCTCAGTCGGCCGATCTGCCGCAGCCGGACGGGGAACTGCTCGACCCGCTCATCTCTGGCGAGGTGCTCACCATCGACCTCCGTCAAGGTGAGGCCGATCCGACGGTCGGGCTGTCGGGGGAGGTCGCCGATCTCGACATCCTCGCGCTGGAAGGTCCGGACGAGGGTGAGGTGCTGTCGATCGAGATCAACACCGATGGCTACCCGGAGATCACGGCCGGTGACCGGGTCGAACTCGATCGCACGATCGACGCGGAGACCGGGGAGGTGCGGTACTTCCTCAGCGACTTCCACCGCCTGCCGACCCTCGCGTGGTTGTTGGCGCTGTTCGTGGCGGCGGTGTTGGTCATCTCCCGATGGCACGGCCTGCGCTCGTTGATCGGGCTCGCGCTGTCACTGGCGATCATCGTCCGCTTCGTGGTGCCGGCCATCCTCGCAGGAGGCAACCCACCCCTGGTCGCTCTGGTGGGTGCGGTGGCGGTGATGATCGTGACGCTCTACCTCACCCATGGGATCAACGAGATGACCACGGCCGCGGTGGTCGGCACCTCGGCATCGCTGGGTCTGACGGTGCTGTTGGGTTCGCTGTTCATCGAACGGGGCAAGATCACCGGTTTCGCTTCTGGTGACGCGGTCTTCGCCCGGTCGGCGGTCGAGGGCCTCGATCTGCAGGGACTCGTGCTGGCCGGCCTGATCATCGCCGCGCTGGGGGTCCTCGACGACGTGACGATCAGCCAGTCGTCGACCGTGTTCGCCCTGCACGAGACCGATCCGTCCATGACCTGGCCGACCCTGTTCGCCCGCGCCATGAAGGTCGGGCGCGACCACATCGCCTCGGTCGTCAACACCCTGTTCCTCGCCTACACCGGCGCATCGATCGCGTTGTTGCTGTTGTTCTCCACCGGTGGCCTGGCGGTGACCGAGATCGTCAATTCCGAACTGTTGGCCGAGGAGATCATCAAGACCGTCGTCGGTTCGCTCGGCCTGATCATGGCGGTACCGCTCACCACCGCGCTGGCGGCCAGCATCGCGGTCGGACGACCGCGCGACGCCCCACCGATCGGTGCGTCCCACGTCCACGGTGCAGGCGGCGGGAACGACGGCATCGCGACGGGCGATCCGGTGGCGCCGGAACCCGAGGACGAACTCGACGAGGAGGAACGTTCGCGTCGGGCCTGGGCGGCCTACCTCGAACGCTACGAGGCGGCCGAGCGCGACGACGGCCCGAACGCCGGATAGGTGAACGCTCGTTGTACGCCCACCCAGCCCCCCCTACGAGGCCATGCAGGCGTTGGCGTCCAGCTGGGCTGACGGAACGCCAGGTTCCGCATACCCTGCGCGATCACGCCCTGGGACCGGTGAGATCGAGCCGTCCCCGCTGTGCGCCGCGATGACGGTGCGGGCGCCTGCACCAGGTGCGAGAAGCACCGGCGGTAGAAGAACGGATCCAGCGCGGCAGCGACCGTGCGCACCGACACCCGTCCCTGCGGCACGAGACGACACCACGTGAGCGATGTCACCCCCATCTCCGAGCTGTTCGAGCGCGGCGCCTCCCGAGGCTACGTGCTGCTCTCCGAGCTCCAAGAGCTCTACGACCCACTGACCCACCAGGACAACTGGGTGGAGGACACGGCCCAGAGTGCGCGTGACCTGGGCATGCAGGTTCTCGACGACCTGGTCGAGGACGCCGACCGGCCGGAGGCGACCCCGCTGTCGGCATCGTCCGACTCCGTGCGTCAGTACCTCAACGAGATCGGCCGCACCGACCTGCTCACCCCGGAGCAGGAGGTCGACCTCGCCAAGCGCTACCAGGCCGGACTGGCCGCCGGCGCGATCCTGACCTCCGGCATCAAGCTGCTCCCGCGACGCAAGGTCCAGATGCGGATGGTCGCCCGCGGTGGCGAGCGCGCGAAGGATCACATGATCCGCGCGAACCTCCGCCTGGTCGTGTCCGTGGCCCGCAAGTTCCGCGGTCGCGGGGTGGACCTGCTGTCGTTGATACAGGAGGGCAACCTCGGGCTCATCCGAGGGGTCGAGAAGTTCGACCACACCAAGGGCTACAAGTTCTCGACCTACGCCACCTGGTGGATCCGTCAGGCCCTGCAGCGCGGCCTCGCCAACACCGGCCGCACCGTCCGCCTGCCCGTGCACGTGCACGAGCTGATGGGCAAGGTCCGCTACGCCGAGTTCGCGCTGCTGCAACAGCTCGGGCGCGAACCCACCGAGCACGAGATCGCGGCCGAGCTGGGACTTCCGGTGGAGCGCCTGCGCGAGGTCAAACTCGCCGCCCAGGACGTCGCCAGCCTCGACAAGCCGATCGGCGAGGACGGCGACGCCACGATGGGCGAGCTCGTCGCCGACGAGGACGCCATCGACCCGGAGTCCTCGGCGACCGCCGTGCTCGCCAAGCGCGAGGTCGAGCGCGCGCTGTCGGCGCTGACCGACCGTGAGCGCACCGTGCTGATGCTGCGCTACGGGTTGATGGACGGCGAGGAGCACACCCTCGAGGACATCGGCGCGCAGTTCGGTCTCACGCGTGAACGCATCCGTCAGATCGAGAAGAAGACGCTCACGAAGCTCCGTCACCCGTCGCGTGGCTTCCAGTTGCGTGGTCTTCTCGACAGCGTCGATGCCCCGAGCTGACGCTCGGGGACGCCGGGAGTGCTCGGCGCCTTCCGCGCCTCCGGCGATGTCGATGCCCCGAGCTGACGCTCGGGGACGCCGGCGACGGAGGGCCCGACAGGGGTGGGGCCGGGCATGGCGTCTGACGCCACCGGTGGCCTTGGTGGTCGCGCTGGCGCTCCTGGCCGGCTGCACGGGCGACGACGCGTCCGGCGAACCTGTCGATCCACCTCCCGACGACGAGGTCGCACTTCCGGCACCAGAACCCGCCGCCGAGCCCCCGCCGCTCGAGCTCGCCCCGGAGCCCGAGCCCGAAGCGGATCCTGCCCCACCAACACCGACACCACCACCCCCGGCGTCCCGGGACGGGCTGATCGCCGCGGCGGAGGCGCTGCTCTCCGGCGCGGAGGGGGCCGCGGAGGGCGGGGATTTCAGTGCCCTGGTCGTCGATGAGTACGGACGTGAGGTGCTCGCGTACCGGGCAGATGATCCCTTGCTGCCCGCCTCCACCCTGAAGATCGTCACGGCGGCGGCGGCGTTGAGCACCTTCGGGCCCGATGCCACGTTCGGAACACGGGTCGAGGTGACCGCCCCGGTCGGCGGCGACGGCATCCTCGACGGCGACCTGGTGGTCATCGGCTCCGGGGACCCGGTGCTCGCGACCGCCGAATACGCCCGCTGGGTCTACCCCGCGCGCCCGCGCACGCCCCTGGAGGAACTCGCCGACGCGATCGTCGCCACCGGGGTGGTACAGATCCGAGGTGACCTGGTCGGCGTCGCGGACGGTTTCGACGGGCCGAACGTCGCCACGGGATGGCCGGATCGCTACTTCTCGAGTATGGATGCCCGCTACGCGGACGGTCTGAGCGTCGATGCCGGGCTGAGAACCATCTTGAGCTATCCCGCCCCGCCACCGGAGTCCGAACCGGCGGACGGTGCCGATGAGCGCGCCGACGGCGTCGAGGGTCCGGATCGCCCGCAGGGTCTGGTCGGTACCGCGGGGCCGCCTGACGGTGTCGATCCCGACACCGATCCCATCGTTCGGGTGGAACACACCCCTGATCCGGCCGCCCACGCGGTCGGCGAACTCGGCCGGCTCCTGGTCGACCGTGGGGTCGAGGTGCTGGGGGAGGCGCGTTCGGGTGAACCTTCCGGGCCGACGATCGGTCGCCTGGCGCGGGTCCAGAGCCCCCCGCTCGACGAGTTGCTGCGGTTCGCCGTGCAACGCAGCGACAACCAGATCACCGACGCGGTCTTCCGCGCCGTGGGGCGCGCACGCACAGGGACGGGGTCGTTCGCCTCGGGTGATCGCGCCCTGCGCCAGGTCCTCGACCGGTACGGCATCGAGCACACCGGCGCACGGTTCGCCGATGGTTCCGGGCTGTCCCGGGACGACCGGGCCACCACGCGCCTGCTGGTCGATCTCGACCGGGCCATGCTGGCATCACGACATGGCGCGACGTGGAGCTCGCTGATGGCGGTCACCGGCCGCTCCGGAACGCTCGAGTCGCGTCTGCGGGGAACGATCGCCGACGGCCGGTTCCTCGGCAAGACCGGCACGCTCCAGGACGTGACCGGGGTCGTCGGCACCGTCCGCAGCGACGGTGTGCGGCGTTACCACCTGTCGGTGATCGCCAATGACGCCGGTGCGGCGAGGTGGGTGTCCCGGGCACTGGCCGACGAGTTGATCGTGCTACTGGTCGCCGACCTCGACGCGTGTGCGGTGGGGGTCTCCTCGGGCGGGGACGGGGTGCTCGGAAGGCCTCCGCTGAGTGTCAGCTGCTGAGCCCATGCGCTCGCGAGGTACCGTGCCGCAGGACACAGATCGCCTGCCACCGTCTCATGGAGGACAACACGTGGACCCGCTCGAGGTCGATCTCAGCATCATCGGGGCAGGTCCTGCGGGCCTCTACGCGGCGTACTACGCCGGCTTCCGAGGGCTGTCGACGGCGCTGATCGACTCACTGCCCGAACCGGGTGGTCAGGTCGCGGCGCTGTATCCGGAGAAGCTGATCTTCGACGTCGCGGGGTTCCCGGCCATCAAGGGCCAGGAACTCATCGAACGCTGTGTGCAGCAGGCGGCGCCCTACCACCCCCGGTACCTGTTGGGCAACCGCGCCGAGGATCTGACGGCGCACGACGACGGTTCGTTCACGATCCGCACCCATCGGGATGTCGAGGTCCGCACCAAGGCCGTGTTGATCACCGGCGGTATCGGCACGTTCACGCCCCGTCCGCTGCCCGATGCGGAAGCCTACGAAGGGCAGGGGCTCGTGTACTTCGTGCGCGAGTTGGAGACGATGCGTGATCGGGAGGTGCTCATCGTCGGCGGAGGGGACTCCGCGTGCGATTGGGCGCTCAACCTCGAGGGCATCGCGAGTTCCATCACCCTGATCCACCGTCGGGACCGGTTCCGAGCCCACGAGGACTCCGTCAGCAAGCTGATGGATTCCTCGGTGCGCGTGATGACGTTCACCGAAGTGGCCCGCATCGAGGGTCGCGACGTGGTGGAACGGGTCACGGTGTTCGACAACCGCAGCGAGGAGCGGGAGATCCTCGAGGTCAACAAGGTCGTCGCCGCGCTCGGATTCAAGTCCGATCTGGGGCCACTGAAATCCTGGGATGTGAAGATCGACGGTCGCCACGTGCTCGTCGATACCCGGATGCAGACCAACATCCCCGGAGTCTTCGCCGCCGGCGACATCACCGAGTACGAGGGCAAGGTGCGCCTGATCTCGGTCGGGTTCGGCGAGGCTGCGACCGCGGTCAACAACGCTGCGGTGCACATCGACCCCGATGCCCGGGTCTTCCCGGGCCACTCCTCCGGCGGCTAGGGGTCTTCCGGAGGATGGGCCGCCGGTCGGTCCAGCGAGGGTGTTCCGGGCGTGCTCAGAGCTGGTCGACGGGGATCACGCGCTTCCGCGGGCCGAAACTCGGGGCGCGCTGACCCGCCGACAGCAGCAACCGGACCACCCGCCCCCGGTGGCCGGCGAAGGGCGCCAGCAACTCCAACATGCGCGCATCGGTGGCACGGGGTTCGCCGGCCAGGTTCCAGGCGATGTGGTCCTTGACGCCGTAGTCGCCGACCTCGACCGCGTCCGCGTCACCGGCGGCGATCCGGAGCATGAGCGACGCGGTCCAGATGCCCACCCCGGGTACGGTCATCGCCCGCTCCAGCGCCGGTTCGTGGGGGAGGACCACCGCCTGCTGCAGCACCGCGATCCGTCGGCAGGCGGTCGCGATGCGCTCTGCCCGGCTGCGTTCGACGCCGAGCCCGTGGAAGGCCCAGTACGGCGTGCGGGCGAGGCGTTCCGGCGCTGGAGGCAGGCGCAGACCGTAGGGGCCGGGGGCAGCTTCGCCCCACTTCCGCACCAACATCGTCCAGGCCCGGGCGGCCTCCCTGGTGGTCACGCGTTGCGCGAGGATCGTGGCCACCAACACGTCATCGGCGCGGCCGCTGCGCACCATCCTCAGGGCCGGACGTCGGTGGGCGGCGCGAGCGACCGCCGGATGGAGGCGCGGTTCGAAGCCGGTCAGATCGTCGTCGGCACCGACGAGTGCCGGTGCCCCCGCGAGCACGTGGTCACGCCCGGGTCCGTAGGCCTCGGCGTCGAAGACCCGGTCGTCGACGCGGGTGATCACCAGGGTGGCCGGACCGTCCGGGGTGCGGCTGGCGCGGACGACCACGTCGGGTCGCACGCGGATGGTGGGGTCCTGGGTCGAGGCGACCAACGGGCGCAACGAACCCAGCAGATCGACGTGGTGGGGGACCCGGAAGCGAAGCACGTGGCGACGCTACCCCGTGAGGACGGTGGTCAGCCGTCGGCGACCCCGTGGTCGCGCTCGAACTCGATCAGCACCCGGCGCAGCAGCCGTGTCAGCTGCTCGTGCTCATCCGCAGCGAGGAAGCCCAGATGTTCCTCGAGGTCGGCGACGTGCTGCTCCATGGCCGTATCGATGAGTTCCCGGCCCGCGGTGCTCAACGCGACCCGGATCTTGCGCCGATCGTCGTGGTCGGGGGTGCGGCGGACATAGCCCCGCTCCTCGAGATGATCGATGCGGTTGGTCATCGCGCCCGAGGACAGCAACAGACCCTGGTAGAGCGCCGTGGGCGTCAGTTCGTAGGGCGGTCCCGAACGGCGCAGCGTCGCCAACACGTTCATCTCGCCCCGGTTGAGGCCGGACGAGACCAACGACGCGTCGACGCGGTCGTCGAGGAAGCGTTGCAGCCGCAGGATGCGGGCCGCCAGGGCGAGCGCATCCGTCGGCAGTTCCGGACGTTCCTCGGCCCACTGGTCGACGATGGCGTCGACGTGATCTGAGCCAGCGGGTTCTGATCGCATGTTCGCAGAGTCTAGTCGGGGCGGCCGGACCCACCCGGACCGCGGGGTCGTCGGTTCACCGGCTCAGAACAGCGCGGCCTGTTGGCCGGCCGCAGGTACGTCGTCGCGGACGCGGGCGGGCCTCCGGTCGGTCACCTGGGCCGGATCCCCCGGCGCATCGGGTCCGCTCATCGGTGGCCCATCAGGGTCCGTCGGTACGGGCGACCGGGGCTGTTGCGGCGGAGGTGGTGAGGCCAGGATGCGGGCGAAGCGACGCGCCGCGGCATCGAGGCCGAGGGGTTCCATCGCCGCAGCCACCCGATCGGGGTCGACACCCTCGCGAAACGCGGCATCGACGTCGACGGCGAGGTGGGGGATGGGAGCCATCAGCATCAGGTTGCGTTCGACCCGTTGGCGACCTTCCCGCAGTATGGCCTCGATGCGCGGGGTGAGTTGGTGCAGGTTCGCGTAGAGCTCCAACACGCTGCCGTGATCGCGTAGCAGGCGTGCGGCGATCTTCGGGCCGATGCCGGTGGCGCCGGTCAGCCCGTCGCTCGGATCACCACGCAGCGCCGCGAGATCCACGTACTGCGACGGCGTCACCCCGTACTTGCGCAGGACCGCCTGCTCGTCCTCGACCTCGAGGTCGGAGAACCGGGCCAGCGGACGAAGCAGACGGGTGGTGGCGCCGACCAGGGCCGTGAGGTCCCGGTCCGAGCTGAGCACGTCGCAGCGCCAGCCCCGCGATTCGCACGCATCGACCGTCGAGGCCATCACGTCATCGGCTTCCGCCCCGTGGTGTTCGACCACCAGGAACCCGCAGGCCGCCAGGTGTCCGCGGAGCGCCACCAGCGACTCGGTCAGCTCCGGTGGGGTCGGGGGTCGGGTGGATTTGTACTCCGGGTGGTCGAGCTTGCGGCGGTTGGTCGGCGAGTCGAAGCCGACCACGATGCCGTCGTAGGGGCCGTGGATCCAGGCGGAGGCCAGCATCGACAGCACCGCCCCGGTCGCGAGCGGTCGGTCGTCCGGTTCATCGTGACGTGACGAGTGGTACCCACGGTGCCCGAGGGAGTTGCCGTCCACGGCCAGCAGGGACGGTGTCGGGAGCGTGGGTCGTGGTCCGGTGTCGCCGCCGGAGGAGGCATGGGCCGACGGGCCCGTTGCCAGAGACAGACGATCGGTGGCGGTGGTCACGACGGCGTCCTCGGATCGGAGGCAACGTACCGGGTGGGTAGCCTCGGACGGCAGGCCCGGGGTCACCGACGGCCCCTCCCGCTCCGAGTCGGACGTCACGGTCCAGGGGGCGGTCGGCCGGGGATCGTAACGTCCGATCGAGCGGAGGTGTCAGGTGGCGGAGCGGATCGCACGCGCCATGGTGACGGGTGCCTCGGCAGGCCTCGGAGCGGCAGTCGCCCGCCAGCTCGCGAGGCACGGGGTCGAGCTCGTGCTGGTGGCTCGCCGCGGGCAGCGACTGCAGGCGTTGGCCGCCGAGTTGCCGGTGACCACCGAGATCTGGGTGGAGGACCTCGTTGACCCCATGGCCCTGGCGCGGTTGGCCGACCGCCTCGCCACGACCCGGAACCCCGTCGACCTGCTCGTCAACGGTGCGGGTGTCGGGTCCTACGGTGCCCTGGGGACCGGCGAGGATGAGCGGGTCCGCGCGATGCTGGAGGTCAACGTCATCGCGCTCACCCGCCTGACGAAGGCGGTTCTTCCCCAGCTTCGAGAGCGCAGCACCGGGGGGGTCATCAACGTGGGTTCGACCGCGGGTTACCGACCGTGCCCCCACGCCGCGGTCTACGGTGCTACCAAGGCCTACGTGCGCTCGTTCACGGAGGCCGTCCACGAGGAGGTTCGCGATCAGGGGGTCCACGTGATGCTGCTCGCCCCCGGGTCGACCGACACCGAGTTCCAGCAGATCGCCGGGCTGCAGGAGCAGCCCGGGGCCTCGTCGGTCCGTGCGAGCGCCGATGATGTCGCCCGGACCGCCCTGCGTGCGTTCGCCTCGGGCCGTGCGGTCTGCAGCCCAGGGGGGTTCACGCGCGCGGCGGCGGCCACCGCTCGGCTCGTCCCCAGTGTCGTCAGCCGACGGGTGTCCTCCTTCGCCACCCAACGCATGCTCGTCGGATGATCGACCGCAGCGACCACGATGACCACCGATCCGACCCGGACCACACCACGGCCCACCAGGCCTCGACCGAAGCGACCGACGTGACCGAGCTGAGCGACGCGACCGACGTGCCCGGGCCCGAGGACGGATCCCGGCCGCATGACGTGCCCGACCGGGCCGCCACCACCCCTGAGGCGGGGGAAGCCGCGAACGAGGGCGGGGCCGAGGGCGCCGGTGTGGGCGAGGACGACGGGGTGGCGATCCGGACCCTGGTCGTCGGTGGTCTGCCGCTGCTCGTCGCCGGCGTCGGCGACGCGGGCCGGGGACCGCAACTCCGCACCGCACTGGAGGAACGTGGCGTCGCGGCGCTGTCGAGCTTCATCGGCGCCGAGCTGCCGCGGGGTGCGAAGGTCGGCTTCATGCTCGGCACCACCGAGCTCCGACTCGTGGACGACCGTGACGACACCATGCTCCGGGCCGCACGTGATGGTCTCGACGAGGGCTGGCTGGCCGCGGCACGGCGGCTGAAGGGGACCATGACGGTGGTGGTCCGGGGCGCCTCGCCGGCACCGGAGCTGGCGGCCTCCGAACTGGCTGCCGTGGTCGACGAGCGGGCCCGCGACGGCGACGCCTGGGGGGCGATCCTCGGGTTCGCGGAGGACCGCTTGAACCTGCCCCTGCTGTTCTGAGCCGGCTGGTCTGCGGTCAGGTCTCCGGTACGGCCAGTTCCTCCACCGGCACGGGGGGCCTCCGACGCGCCGTCGCGATCGCGACCCCCACCAGCACCAGTGGGGCGCCGACGGCGAACAGGGAGCTCGGTAGCTCGTTGAGCAGCAGCCACGCCAGGATGCCCGCACCGACGGGTTCGGACAGCACCACGATCGACACGGTCGTGGCCGGGATCGTGGACAACAGGGCGTTGAACACCGTGTGCCCGAGCAGTTGCGGTCCGACGACGATCCCGATGATCGCGAGCCAGGTGCCCCCGTCGAACCCCACCAGGGTGGTGCCGGTCAGCAGCGCCACGGCCAGCAGGCCGAGGGCGGCCCAGCCGAAGACGATCGCGGAGTAGGTCGTGGCCGGGGTGTTGCGGCGGGCCACACGTCCGATCAGCAGGTAGGCGGTGACGGCCAGCGCGCTGCCGAAGGCCATGACGTCACCGATCAACGCGCGGAGCCCGAGATCGAGTGCGCTCAGATCGGCGATCCCGATGGTCACCGCCCCGGCGATGGTCACGCCCATGCCGATCCAGGTGCGTCGATCCGACGACTCCTTCAGGAACCACCATCCACCGAGGGCGACGAAGATCGGCGACATCGTCGCCAGGGTGACCGCGGAGGCCACGGTCGTGAGGGCGAGCGCCCCCTGGAACAACCCGAAGTGCAGCCCCAGCGCCAGGCCGGATGCTGCGAGTTGTCGGTGGCGCCGGTGGGTCAGCGGGGTGCCGTGGCGGGCTTGGGCCCGCCAGCCCGTGGGGGCCAGCACGATCGCCCCCAGCGCGCAGCGCCAGAACGCCACCGCCAGCGCCGGCGCGGCACCGGCCGTCGCGGTCAGGATCTCCGGGTCCTCGCCCATGGCGAAGCGCGACAGGATCGCGGAGATGGAGATGGCGACCACACCGACGATCAGGCCGGTGATGACCGCGGGGCGGGGGAGCGTTCGCATCGGCGGAGGATAACGACCGGCTCCGCGCGTGCAGGCCCGCGACCGCTCGGGTACCAACGGGGCGTGGACCCCCTCGATCTGCTCCGGGCACTGCTCGACCCCGATCGCCTGGCGATCGTCGGGGCACTGGCGCGTGCGCCCGAGACCTCGGAGGGGCTGGCCGCATCGGTGGCCGTGCCGGTGGAGGATGTCGTGCGCACGCTGGCGCCGTTCGTCCAGGCGGGACTCGTGCGCCGCGAGGGGCCGACCTATCACCTCGACCACGAGGCGTGGCGTGCCGTGGCGCGCGAGTTGCCCCAGGCGACACCGCCGAGTCCGCGGGTCGCGTTCGGCATGACCGCCGACGAGACCCAGGTGCTGGCGCGCTTCTTCCGGGGTGACCGGTTGGTCGAACTCCCGTCGCAGCGCAACAAACGTCTGGTGGTGCTCGAACGGCTGGCCCTCGAGTTCGAGGCGGGGGTCCGCTACGCGGAGTCGGAGGTCAACGCCGCGCTGCGCCGGTTCCACGACGACTACGCCACGCTTCGTCGTCAGTTGGTCGACGAGGGCTATCTCGATCGCTCGGGGGGCGAGTACTGGCGGGCCGGGGGAAGGGTCGTGTGAGCCTGCCCGACCGCTCAGCCACCGAGTTGCTCGTAGCGGTCCAGGACCCGGACCACGTAGAGCTGGGTCTCGACGATGTTGGGGATGCCGTTGGCCCGACGCACCCGCCCCGGGCCCGCGTTGTAGGCCGCCAACGCGAGGTCCACCCGCCCGAACGCCTCCAGCTGCGAGCGTAGGTAACGGGCCCCGCCGTCGAGGTTGGCCAGCGGGTCGTGCGGGTCGACGCCCAGCCCGCGCGCGGTACCGGGCATCAGCTGGGCGAGTCCCAGGGCTCCGGCGTGGGACACCGCATCGGGCCGGAAGTTCGACTCGGTCCACACCAATGCGGCCAGCAGGCGGCCGTCGAGGCCGTGACGCGCGGCGGTGGCCTCGATCGCCGCACCCCATGTCGGCCCCCGGCCGGGGAGCCCGGCCGCCCAAGCCGGTGACGGACCGAACGGATCGAGGTCGACGTCAACGGTCGCCAGTACCCGGAGGGCATCGAGCTCCAGGGAGGCCACGCGCCGCTCCAGATCGCGCACCAGCACCGCCCGGGCTGCAGCGTCGGACTCGAGTTCGGCCAGTACGTCGGCACGCCGGTCGCGGGTCTGGCCGACGTCCATGACCACGCGTTGCTGCCGCAGGGCCAGGGCCTCGACGCGGGCGGCCTCGTCGGCGGCGATGCGGATCGCGG
Organism: Nitriliruptoraceae bacterium; assembly: GCA_003558435.1. Taxonomy (GTDB): domain Bacteria; phylum Actinomycetota; class Nitriliruptoria; order Nitriliruptorales; family Nitriliruptoraceae; genus PWLR01. The sequence continues at coordinate 49,455 of PWLR01000032.1, forward strand.
CGATCGACACCGTCCGTAGCTGCGCCACCTCGGCGCGGAGTGTCGCCGAGGCACGCGTGGTGGAGACGCTGCCAGCTACCAGTTCACGATCCTGAGCGGCCAGCCGTCCCACCGTTTCCAACGTGACCGCGACCTCGTGGAAGTCGCTGGCACCGGCGACCCCGCGCACGAGGACGTCCTGGTTGGTCGTGCTGCCGCGCTTGAAGGCATGGACGGCACGGTCGGCCATGCGGTCACGGTTGCCGTTCCACTCGGTGAGGGACGTCTCCAGCACGGTGTCCGCGGCGGCCAGGTCGGCGGCGGCCGAACGTTCGGCATCGATGGCGTCGTTCGCGGCGACGCGCGCGCGGGCGAGGTCGTCGGTCACCTGGGCAAGGGTCGTGGTGGCGGAGGTGAGCGCCACCTCCAACGCCGAGACCTCGTCGTTGGCGCGCCGCACGGCAGCTTCCAGCTCCGACAGCTCCCGCGACGCGCCCTCGAGTTGGTCGCGGGAGACCTCCAGGTCGTCGACCGGCGCACCTTCCAGGGCGTTGGCGGCCTGGACGGGTACGAGGAACGCGCCCACCAACCCCGCGGCGCTCAGCCACGCCACCGCACGCCCCACGTCAGCTCCATGCCTGTCCGGGATGGTCGAGCGCTCGAACGCGCTCCACCCTCCATCGGCAGACCGAGGGCCGTTCTACAGTCAGCCGGGCCGCGCGAGCCTCAGCGTCCGCTCGGCCGATCGAACGGACTGACGTCGAAGGGACCGTCCTCGACGAAATCGCGCAATCGGCTCGCGTGGTCCGGGTGGCGCAGCTTGGCGAGCACGGTGCGTTCGATCTGCCGGATCCGTTCACGGGTCACGCCGTAATGCTCCCCGATCTCTTCCAGCGTGCAGGGATCCTGGCCCGTGAGCCCGTAACGCAGCTCCATGACGCCACGCTCGCGCTCATGCAACTGGGCCAGGGTGCGGTGCACCTCGCGGCGGGCCAGTTCGGTCGCGGCGCAACGTTCCGGGTCCGGCGCGTCGAGGTCGTGGACCAGCTCGCCCAGGGTCAGGTCCCCGTCCTCGCCGACGGCCCGGTCGAGCGAGGTGATCTCGCGACCTGCCAGGCGCAGCTCGCGCAGGCGCGGCACGGTCAGGCCGAGGGTGTCGGCCACCTCGTCATCGGTGGCGTCCCGACCGAGCACCTGGAGCAGTTCGAACTCGGTACGGCGGACCTTGGCCACCAGTTCGTGCACATGGACGGGCAGACGGACCGCCCGGGCCTTGTTCGCGGTCCCACGGGTCAGGGCCTGTCGGATCCACCAGGTGGCGTAGGTCGAGAACTTGTAGCCCTTGGCATGGTCGAACTTCTCCACCCCGCGCATCAGCCCGAGGTTGCCCTCCTGGACCAGCTCCAGCAACGACAGGCCGCGTCCGAGGTAGCGGCGGGCGATGGAGACCACCAACCGCAGGTTCGCGGTCACCAGCCGTTCCTGGGCCCGCTTGCCCTCGCGGGTCAGGCGTTTGAGCTCTGCGCGGCGTTCCAGTGACAGCTCGCGCGTGGCCAACTGGTCGGCGGCCGCCAGACCCGCGTGGAAACGTTTGGCCAGGTCGACCTCTTCCTCGGCCGTCAGCAGATCCACCTGCCCGATCGCGTTGAGGTACTGCCGGACCCCGTCGGTGGTCGACGGTGCGACCACCCCCGGCTCGGGGGGGCCGGGCTCGTCGGTGAGGTCGTCGACCACCTCGAGTCCCCGGTCGCGGGCTTCGGTCGCGACCTCGTCGGGCCAGGACTCCGCGTCCTCGACCGGGTCGTGGAGATCGTGGATCTCGGTCAGTAACAGGTAGCCCCGCTCGGCTCCGCGTGCGAGCAGTTCGCGCAGCCCGACGTGGTCGATGCGGAGGTCGTCGTGTTCGACCTGGTCAGCGTGCTTGACGATCGTGTCGCTCGACACTCATGCCCTCCCGTCCCCAACTCGCGGTGTCAACGTGACGCGACGTCACGTCGCGAGTGGGCTGCTTGATGCGTGCCGCACGTTATCGGCGACCTAGCGCCGAACAGGCCCTCACGGGTCTTCCCTGTATCGTTGGGCTGGACAGGGACGAAACCGCCGAGGGGTGGCGGCACACGGGATGCCCACCTGCGGGGGGGATGCGAGGGTCAGCGAAGCGTTTCGCCGACGACGGCCTCGAACCGTCGCAGGGTGATCTCGATCACCTGGTCGTGGCCCCAGACGAGCAGCGGCCGGCAGAACCGCGAGGCGGAGCGCATCGAGGGTTTCTGCATCTCGACGTCCCACCTGATGGTCAGTTCACAGCCGGCCGGGGTCTGTCGCAGATCGACCGCTGCGGGACCGGTGAGGTCACCGGACAGACTTGCGCGGATCGACCGGTTCGGCTGCACGTCCTCCATGTGGATGTTGACACGGAACCGGTAGGGGATCGGGGGGACGACCAGACCGCTGAGCACACCGCCGGTCTCCAGGCCCGAACCCTGGACGTCGAAGTCCCGCAGCCAGCGCCACCAGTCCGGGAACTCCTCGACGCGGCCCATGTTGTGCCACACCTCTTCGACATCGGCGCGGAAGACGTACCGACGGTCGAGGTGCAGCATGTGCATCGGGTCCGGCACCCGGGCTCCTGATCGTGGCGCGCGTGATCGTGACGGCCCGGGCGGTTCGGAACCCGCGGTGTTCAGGTCCTTAGTCAACGGTCAACTCCAACCAGGCGTCCTCGACTTCCGTGTGTTCGTGTTGGATGGCACGCAGCTCGTCCTGCAGCGCGAGCACCCGGGCGTTGTCGCCGCCGGCGGTGGCCATCTCCGTGTGGACACGGTCGCGTCGATCGGACAGCTTCTTTAGTCGTTGTTCCAACGAACGGATCCGCTTGCGTTCGGCCTGGCGCTGCTTGTTGTCCTTCGCGGATGCGGTGACCGTGTTCGGACGTGCCTTCGACGCACGTTCGTCCTGAGCCCGTCGGCGCAGACGGTCCTCGCGGTAGCTCGACCAATCGAGGTGCTCGGTCAGCGCTCCGTGCTCGACCGCGATCGTGCGGTCGGTGAGACGGTCCAGCACGTAGCGATCGTGCGAGGCGACGATCACGGTGCCGGTGAACCCGTCCAGGTGGTCTTCGAGCACCGCGAGGGTGTCGAGATCGAGGTCGTTGGTGGGCTCGTCCAGCAGCAGCACATTGGGTGCCGCCACCAGCAGGTGCAACAGCGCGACCCGACGGCGCTCGCCACCGGACAACAGCCCGACGGGCGTGCGCTGCAGCTTCGCGTCGAACCCGAAGCGCTCTGCCAGGCGCGCGGCCGGCAGCATCTCGCCGTTGGCCAGGGGGACGTGCGGAGCGATGTCGAGGATGGTGTCGAGCACCGTCGCCTGGCCCGGGGGGACGCGCGCTTCCTGCTCGTAGAGTCCGAGCTGAACGGTGCGCCCGACCTTGGCTTCCCCGTCGTCCGGGGTCAGCTTGCCGGCGATCACGTGCAGCAGGGTGGTCTTGCCCGCGCCGTTGGGCCCGACGATGCCCACACGTTCGCCCGGCCCGATACCGAGGTCGATCCGATCGAGCACGAGGTGCCCGCCGCGCTTCATCGTGACACCCTCGAGGTCGAACACGCTGTCGCCCAGGCGCGTACGTCCGGTCCCGAGCTCCAGCGGGCGTGCGTCCTCGTCCCCGGCGGCCGCCTTGCGCAGGACCTCGACCTGTTCGACCCGGAACTTGGGCTTCGAGCTGCGAGCCTTCGGGCCGCGACGCAGCCAGGCGATCTCCTTGGTCAACAGGTTCTGGGCGCGAGCGGTGACCCGGCTGCGGGTGGCGGCGCGCTCGGCCCGGGCCTGCAGCAGCGATGAGTAGGAGCCCTCGTGCCACACCACCTCGGCGGATTGGTCGGGCCCGAGCGGAGCCAGATCCAGCATCTTGTTGGTGACGCGCTCGAGCACGTAGCGGTCGTGGGTGACCAGCAGCAGGCCACTTGCGCGCCGGCGGAGTTCGTCCTCCAACCAGTCGATCGTGTCGACATCGAGGTGGTTGGTCGGTTCGTCGAGCACGAGCAGGTCGGAGGGCGCGATCAGTGTGCGCGCGAGCGCCACCCGTCGGCGTTGCCCTCCGGAGGCCTGGTCGACCGGGTGTTCGGGGTCCACCCCGAGCTGGGCGAGGAGCGCCTCCGCCTCGTGCGGCTGGGCCAGAGGGTCACCTCCGAGCACGATCTCGAGCGCCGGCACCGCCGGCAGCTTCGGGTCCTGGGGCAGCCAGCCCACACGCAGCCCGGAGCGGGGGATCACGCTGCCCGCTTCCGGGGCGCGATCACCGCCGATGATGCGGAGCAGGGTGGTCTTGCCCGAGCCGTTCGGGCCGACCACGCCCACCCGGTCGTCGGATGACAGGCCGAACGAGGCGTCGGCGAAGAGGGTGCGACCCTCCACGGACGCCGTCACGCGGTTGACGGAGACGAGATGCATGGTCGAGCAGGGTAGGGCCCCGGACCGGTAGCCTCGCACGGAGGCGTGTCCGACCCGCCCCGTTCGCTCGCACCATGGCTTGCCGGTCGCCGCCGTCACCGCCCACGGCGCGCCTCTGCCGCTCGCCGTTCCCTCCTCCCCTCCTCTCCGTCGAGGTCCTTCCGTGCTCAGCTGTTCCGATGTCAGTGTCACGCTCGGCGCACGCCGGTTGTTCTCCGACGTGAACTTGCGCTTCCCACCGAAGCGCTGTGTGGCGCTGGTCGGAGGCAATGGCGCCGGCAAGACCACGTTGCTGCACACCCTGGTGGGCCTGCGCGACCCGGACGAGGGGACCGTCACCCGCCCCAAGGACCTGCGGGTCGGGTGGTTGCCACAAGATGTCGTGGACGCGGTGGGGACCTCCGGAACGGTGCTGGAGCACGTCCTGGAAGGCGCCAGCCACATCACCGACCTCGAGCAGCAACTGCGCGACCTCGAGGTCCGGATGGGTGAGGTGGCCGACCACGAGCAGGAGGCGCTGCTCACGACCTACAGCAAGGTGCAGGACCGGTTCGAGGCGTTGGGCGGCTACGAGGTCGAGGGTGAGGCCCACCGCGTGCTCGCCGGGCTCGGCTTCGCGCCCGAGGACGCCGCGCGCGACACCTCCGAGCTGTCGGGTGGCTGGCGGGTGCGGGTAGCTCTGGCGCGGTTGCTGCTCGCCAAGCCCGACCTGTTGGTGCTCGACGAACCGACCAACCACCTCGACCTGGACACCATCGCGTGGTTGGAGACCACCCTGCGCGAGCTGCCGGGCGGGTTGCTGCTGGTCAGCCACGACCGCGACTTCATCGACGCCACCGCCGACACGATCGTGGAGCTGGCTGCCGGCACCACCATGGAGTACGAGGTCCGCTCCGGCAACCAGGCCGCCGAGGAAGGTGGGTTCGCCGCCTTCATCACCCAGCGCGAGGAGCGGCTCGCGTCCCTGCGTGCCGCCAAGACCCAGCAGGACAAGCTGCTCGCCCAACAGGAGCGGTTCGTCGAGCGTTTCCGTTACAAGGCCTCCAAGGCCAAGCAGGTCCAGTCCCGCATCAAGAAGCTCGACAAGATCGAGCGCATCGAGGTGCCGGACCACAAGGCCATGGTCGCCCGCTTCGCGTTCCCGGAGCCGCCACGTGCCGGCCGGGTGGTCGCCGAGGTGTCCGGGCTGACCGTCCGTTACGACGACGTCACCGTGCTGGACGGCGTCGACCTGACGATCGAACGCGGTCGCAAGGTGGCACTGATCGGCCCCAACGGAGCCGGCAAGACCACCCTGCTGCGTTCGCTGATCGGCGAGGTGCCTATTCGCTCCGGGACGGTGACGCTCGGTACCGGGGTCGAGGTCGCGGTCGTCGACCAGCATCAGGCCGAGGTCATGGACCTGGATGCGACGGTGCTGGAGGAGTTCCGCACGGCGCTGTCGGACAAACACCGTGCGCTCAACCACCGGACCATGTTGGGGGCGTTCGGCTTCCCCGGCGACCTCGCCGAGCGCAAGGTCGTGGAGCTCTCCGGCGGTGAGCGAACCCGCCTCGGGCTGGCCAAGGCCATGGCATCGCCGGTCAACCTGTTGCTGCTCGACGAACCCACCAACCACCTCGACCTCGCCTCGCGCGACGTGCTCGAGGACGCGATCCAGGCCTACCCGGGCACGGTGTTGCTCATCACCCACGACCGGCACGTGATCCGCTCCGCAGCCGACGCGATCGTCGAGGTCGGTGGCGGCAAGGCGCGCTGGTTCGACGGGACCTTCGAGGAACTGGCCGCTCGACGCACGGGGGGAGGCTCTGGCGTGGTAGCGACGGCCCGGCCCTCCTCGAGTGGCGCCCGACCGGCGGATCACCGTGGATCGAACGGTGACGAGTCGCGCAGCGCCAAGGGCGGTAACGGTTCGGGAGGTGCCACCAAGCGACGGCAGGCCGAGCAACGCGATCAGCGCCACCGCGCGACGAAGGACCTGAAACGTGAGGTGCGGGACGCCGAGGCCGCGCTCGGCAAGGCTGAGGCGACCGTCGCCACGCTCACGCGGCGCCTGGCCGACCCGGGGGTCTACACCGACGGTTCGGACGTGAAATCGCTGGTGGCCGAGCATGCCGGAGCCAAGGAACTCGCCGCCTCACTGCTCGATCGCTGGGAGCGGGCACAACTGGCCCTCGAGGAGGCCGAGAACACCCTGGCCGAACGCTAGGCCGGCGGGCCCGGCAGCCGGTTGCCGCTGCCCCGGCGCGCACGGCCGGCGTAGGTGGTGGCCCTGCACCACGTCGCATCCGGGCATCCCGGGGGGGATGTCGGTGATCGATGGACCGCCTCCCCGGTCCTGTCGGCCGCTCGCTTGGGGCTGTGGTCGGCATCCCCGGTGGGTGCGGTACCCGTATGACGGTGGCCGTCCGCCGGGACCGATTTGGAGCGAACGCTCCAGGTTGTTCTAGGCTTCCCGGTATCCGTCCGACGAGTCCATCCGTCCGGCGACGATCCGACGAGGAGCGCTCCATGACCGGCGACGCGTACTACATCGATGGGGTGCGGGTTCCTATCGGCCGCGCCAAGGACACGGGTTACTACGCCCAGACGCGAGCCGACGACATGGCGGTCCGCAGCATCCGTGCGCTGCTGGAGCGCAACCCGACCGTCCCGCCGTCGCGCATCGACGACGTCGCGTGGGCCGCTACCGCGCAGGTCGGCGATCAGGGACTGACGCTCGGCAGGTCGCTCGCGATCCTCGCCGGCCTGGGCAAGGAGGTGCCGGGTTACGCGATCGACCGGATGTGTGCCGGGGCGGTGACCGCGATCGTCAACAGCGCCAACGCGATCCGCGTCGGCGCGCAGGACCTGGTGCTCGCCGGTGGCGTCGAACACATGGGCGGTCACCCGATGGCCTCCGAGGTCGACCCGAACCCGCGGTTCCTGTCCGACAAACTGGTGGACCCGTCCGCCCTGGTGATGGGGAACACCGCAGAGAACCTCCACGACCACCACCCGGAGATCGCTCGGGAACGTTGTGACGAGTACGCCCTGCAGTCGCAGGAACGCACCGGCAAGGCCCAGGCCAACGGCATCTTCGACACCCACGTCGTGCCGATGACGGTGCGCTCGCCCGACGGCTGGCGTGTGGTGGACGTCGACGAGCACCCGCGCCCGGGCACCTCCATGCAGGATCTGCAGAAGCTCGAATCGCCCTTCCGCCCCGGCGGTTTCGTGACGGCCGGCAACGCCGCCGGTCTGAACGACGGAGCCGGTGGCGTCCTGCTGGCATCGCAGGCCGCCGTGGACGAGTTCGGGCTGACCCCGCGCATGAAGATGGTCGACTACGCGTTCGTGGGCCTCGAACCGGAGACGATGGGCTTCGGCCCGGTCCCCGCGACGGAGAAGCTGCTGGCGCGCAACGGCCTCGACATCGGCGACCTCGACGTCATCGACATGAACGAGGCCTTCGCCGTCCAGTGTGTCGCGTTCCTCGACCACTTCGGTCTGCCCCTCGACAGCGACCACGTCAACCCCTACGGCGGTGCGATCGCCATGGGCCACCCGCTGGCGTTCTCGGGCGCCCGGATGGCCATGCAGATCGCGACCTACCTCGAGCGCAACCCCGAGGCCCAGCGCGGGTTGAACACGATGTGCGTCGGCCTCGGTATGGGTGCCGCCGTGCTGTGGGAACGCGCCTGAACCGCCCCGTCGATCCCGCCCGCTGCCCCGTCGATCCCGCCCGCCGCCCCGTCGATCCCGCCCGCC